>CAZION010000003.1:0-96775 GCA_964540865.1 uncultured Victivallis sp. | reverse complement strand
GCATTGCGGGAATCGCAATGACAAGCCCGGCGGCGGTTGTTATGAGCGCCATGGCTACGCCGTTTGCTATGATTGTGGGTTTCGGCGACATGTTTTCAGAATTCAATGCGCCGAAAGAGACAATCATCCCGAAGACTGTACCGAGAAGCCCCACCATCGGGGAGACAATTGCGATGTCCTGCAGGTACTGGATCCTGTGCCATAGGATATTGCCCTGCCTTGCGCCTTCATCCTCCATTGCGTCTTTCATTATCGTGTAGCTGGCGTTTGGTTTCAATATCACCTCAATTCCGGCTTTGACTACTTTTGAAAGGGGGGCATCGTTCTTTGCGCATATTTCTTCAACCAGCAGCATATCTTTCTTTTTCACGGCCTCTTCAATCTGATCGGCGAGTGAGCCTGGTACGACAAGTTCCATGCGAAGGGAGAACATATAATAGAAAGCCAGGCATAGTGCGATAAAGGAAAGGGCGTAGAGGACCGGCATCAGAGGTCCGCCTTTGTCGAGCATTTCACCGAGCGTTGTAGGTTTCGGATTTGAATTGTCGGTGGAAACTTTCTGCCCGATATTTGCATCGGCACGCACGCCGGCATCTGCGGCGAAGCATTGTGCCGTAAAAACTGCCGAAAATAGAGCAGCAAGAATCAATGCGCCTATTAATAGTAATGTTTTCAAAATTAACCTCTCGTTTATTTGAATTTCTGCAAGGATAGAAATACTATAATTGTTTTATCACTAAATTCCACATGAGCAGTCGGATTTCGAATTTGGGCTGCGATTTTTGAATTGCGGGTGAATTCCGCCTTAAACAAAGGGTTTTAATGAGACTTTTTAAAGAATTTGTCAGGGATCCCAGTGGAATAGGCACGGTAATACCCAGTTCAAGTCAGCTTGCAAAGGCAATGACTTCCGGTATCGGCATTGAAAAGGCGAGTGCTGTAGTTGAAATCGGGCCTGGAAGCGGCGTTTTCACCGCGCAGATTCTTAAACTGATCTCGCCGGAAACCAAATATTTTCTCGTGGAGCTAAATCCCAGGATGCACAAGCATCTTACAGAAAAATTTCCTGACGTGAAGATCTATAATGAAAGCGCGGAGAACCTTTGCGGGCTCATGGAGCGTGAGAATATGTCTTCGGCTGATGTTGTTGTTTCGGGACTGCCCTGGGCTTCCTTCCCTTCCGAACTCCAGCATAAGCTTCTTGATGTGATTTACGACTCTCTTTCAAAAGGCGGGATATTTACAACGTACGGATACATACAGGGTAGAATCCTGCCCGGCGGATTAAGCATAAAAAAACTGCTTAAGAAACATTTCGATACCGTTGAATCCTCAAAGACCATCTGGAAGAACCTCCCCCCCGCGTTTGTCTATAAATGCGTGAAGTGAATGTTTGTCTAAGTCAGAGCTAAAAGATGAAAGATGCCGGCAGGATGCCAGCGATCCTGAATATAAACCATATGGAAAAGTACAACGAGAAATACCGCCCCCAGTTCCATTTCACTGCGGAAAAGGGCTGGCTTAACGACCCAAACGGGCTCGTGTTCTATGATGGCGAATACCACCTTTTTTTTCAGCATAATCCGTTCGGGACGAAATGGGGGAATATGACCTGGGGGCATGCTGTCAGCTCCGATCTTGTACATTGGAGGCAGCTGCCCAACGCCCTTGAACCTGATGCCATGGGCACAATGTATTCCGGATCGGCGGTTGTGGACTGGGACAACAGCGCTGGATTCCAGACGGGCAGGGAAAAAACACTTGTCGCAGCCTACACTGCGGAAGGGGCCTGTGTCACCCCGAAGGTGCCAACTACGCAATGCATCGCATTCAGCAATGACAAGGGCAGGACCTGGACTAAATATTCCGGCAACCCTGTCATATCTGAGATAAGTCCAGGAAACCGCGATCCGAAAGTTTTCCGGTTCTCTTCTGGAAAGGATGCGGGAGATTCCCGCTGGATCATGGTGCTCTATGTTGATGAAGGGAAAAGTCCGACCTCGCAAATCCATTCGATTCAGTTTTTCTCATCGGAGGATCTGAAGACTTGGACCTATATGAGCAAGGTTGAAGGCTTCTATGAATGCCCGGATTTTTTTGAACTTCCTGTGGAGCCGTCTACTCCTGAGGGCTGCGCCGTGAGAAGTGGTAATCCTGAAAACAGGAAGTGGGTTTTGCTGGGAGCCAATTCAAGATACATGATTGGCAGTTTTGACGGCAGGCAGTTTACCCCGGAGACTAGGAAATATACTGGGGACTGGGGGCAGAACTACTATGCGGCACAGACATATTCAGACATTCCTGAAACGGATGGAAGAAGGATAATCATAGGCTGGATGGTGGCGTGGGGTGGGGATTATCCCGACATGCCCTTCAACCAGCAGATGAGTTTTCCGTGTGAGCTCTCGTTGCGGACATTTCCAGAGGGGATTCGCCTCTGCAAATATCCAGTCAAGGAAATAGAGTCTCTATATTCTAAAACTGTTGAGAGATCTGGAATTACGGTGAATCCGGGAGAGAATCCGCTGGCTGATGTCCAGGGCGAACTTTTCGACATAGATGCGGAGATTTCAGCGGGCAGTTCATCTGAATTCAAGTTCGATATACGCGGGCATAGCATAATTTATGTTGTTGGCGACGGGGAGTTGTTTTTCAAAGGAGCTTCCGCACGGCTTCCCCTGGTTGACGGGAAGATAAAGCTCCGAATCCTTGTTGACCGGACTTCAATTGAGATCTTTGGCAATGGAGGGCGAATCGCAGTCTCTTCCCTTGTGTTCATCAATCCTGAAAATAAAGACCTCGGTTTCTACAGCTCCGCCGGCTCTGCGGAACTCGCAAGAATCAGGATAAGCAGCCTGATGTCGTCCTGGAAATGACACTTGATATCTTTGCGAGTATCCATCCGCAAAGATATTTCAGAACATCTTTTAATTTGCTATTAACTGAGCTGATTTCAAAATGCATGAAAATATTGCTATGGCAATGTCTTCCGTTGGTCCGCCCAGGCGGATTAGTTTGTTCTTATTATTCAATAAGATACGCAAGCTAAAGCTTGTACTCCAACTTAATAAATTAGCTCAAAAGCGGCAATTTTGAAATTGCCTCAACCATAATCTTGATAGGGGATTTACATGCATATTGAAGTGGGATTGTTCGATCATATGGTGTTGCAGCGCAACCGTAGGAATGTAAGCGAATCCAGCTTTTCCGGAACATCTGCCGCGAAGGGGCCGGTGACGGCTACGGTGCGGCGTGATGGAAAAGTGGTGAAGGGTTTTGCTAGCATTAAAGCGGGTACGTCTTTCCGAGGCAGGCTGAACGGGTGTCTCAAGGGCATACCAGTTGGCGGGCCCTACGAGATCAAGCTCACTGCGGGTGATGAGACCCTCACTGTAAAAAATGTGCTGGTGGGGGACGTATGGATTCTTGGCGGTCAGTCCAACATGCAGGGATGCGGCTACTTTCCGAAAAAGCGTCTGCCGGCTGATCCGCAGGTTCGCGCTTTCTACATGGATGATCGCTGGGCGGTGGCAGAGGATCCCATTCATAACATGTGGGATTGCGTGGACGCCGTGCATGTGGATCTCAAGGGCGGTATGCGTACTCCGAAACCGGATCCGGAATGGGGGGTATGTCCCGGTCCGGCGTTCGGAAATGAAATGCGCCGTATCTCCGGGGTACCTCAGGGACTGATTGCCTGCGCCCATGGAGGAACAAACATGACGCAGTGGGATCCCAAGCGCAAGAAAGAGGGAGGTAAGAGCCTGTATGGTGCAATGATCCGCCGTGTCGTTAAGAATGGTGGGCGGGTGGCTGGGCTCATCTGGTATCAGGGGTGCAGCGATGCCGGACCTGAGGCAGCAAAGCTTTTTACGGGGCGCATGAAGGATTTCGTTGCTGCGGTTCGACGCGATTGCGGAGATAAGTCTCTTCCGGTGGCGATGGTTCAGATCGGGCGTGTCATGGGCAGCAGCGACGAGGGTGCCGCAGATTGGAATTCCATCCAGGATCAGCAGAGGCTTTTGCCTGGGGAAATCAAGAATATTACGACTGTTCCGGCCATAGATCTGCCGCTTGACGATACTATCCATGTCAGCGGGGCGGGGCATTATGTCCTGGGCGTGCGTCTGGCGAATGCCATGCAGGTGTTGCGGGTTGGACGCAAGGCTGGAGTTCCTCCAATCGCCTTCAAGAAAGTCACCATCGAGACAGTTCACGGACTTGGAGTGGTTGTTGTGGAGTTCGAGAATGTGGCTGGAAAACTGTGTTCCGGCAGTCGTCCGAATGGATTTGTTATTATCAATGATAAAAGTGGCGTCAATCATTTTGATATACAGCTGGACGGGCCGTGCGCCAGGATTCGCAGTGCATTGCCTCCTGCGGCGCTCGCAGGCTGCAAGTTACGCTACGGATATGGGCCAACTCCGTACTGCAATATCATGGACGAGACCGGACGACCGCTGCCAGTGTTTGGGCCAGTAAGTCTTTAATCCTAAATGTTACCTTTATTCATTCTCATCCTGTAATCACGAGGGGATATGCCTGTCTCCAAACGGAAGCGTCTTGAGAAATAATTGCTGTCGCCGAAGCCGCATCTTAAAGCGATCTCGCTAATGTTTAATGAGGGATCGCATAGAAGTGCTTTAGCCCGGTCAACTCGGAATCCAATCAGAGAGTCGACAGGGCTTTTACCCATGGCTTTCAGGAAAAGGCGGTTGAGCGAGCTTTTTGACATTACTGCGTGCCTGGCCAAATCTTCAAGGGTTATGTTTTTGTCGCAATGATCTTTCATGTGGGTCAGCAATGCATCCAGTTTTACCAGTTCCCTGGAGCGCGGCGAGTCGACTTTCATGTATTGCCTGGACAGAAAGACAATCAGTTCAAAAAATCTGGCTACCACCATCGGCCAATATCCTGGTATCCGTCCGGCTTCCTCTAGCCTGATATTTTCCACAATCTCAACGGCCTTGACTAGATGCTCCGAATCCAGATGCAGGCGGCTGGAGAATCCATGCGAAGATCGCATTGCCGGTTCAAGTTCGAAGAGTGCTTGATAGCCTGGCAGTCCGTCCTCTAACAATGAAAAAGGGAGATATTCCTTTAAATAAATTATGTTGTATATCTCCATCCTGCCGGCGATGTCTGTGTAATGGTGGACATTTCCAGGTTTCAGCACGAACGCGTCGCCTGCACTTACGTCATAACTTTCCTTGTCTGTGACATGTACGCCTTTACCTTTTAAGACGATAACCAGTTCATGGAAGCTATGGTAATGTCCGACGGCATGAGTGCCTTCATGGTTCCGGAAAATGTGAATGGGGTGGGCACGGTTCAAAAACTTCTCGTCTACAGTTATCTGCTTAGTCATAATTTTGTTTCTTTCAATATTCCCTAGATCTGTAGATTCCCTAAAGAATCTCCGTCTTGGCCTGGGGACGTGATACTCCATCCGTAGCGCCTCGCTGTTTACGGTGGAAACATGATGGAAGTCAGGAGATTATTTATTGTTTGACAATATAATGCTATAAATCGAATAAATAGTCAAGGAAACAGGCTGAAAATAGTTATATAATATATCGATGAAAGGAAAATACATGTCATATACAAGGTTCAAAGGTAAAATAGCTCCGGTAATGGATCTGGATTATGATTTAAGCTGTTCATTCCATACCCGGGAGACATTGAAGCGCAAATTCCAGCTTCTTGCCGGATGCGGGTTCAAGAGCATCAACATCGTGGCGCCGCCGCCAGACAATGTGGATTATACCCAGGCTGGCAGGATCAGTTTCATTCCGTTGAAAGACGAAATCAATAATCCCATGGCTGAGAATCATCTGGCCGAATCCCGCGCCCAAATTGAAAACCCGATGAAGGAAGCTGTTGCTTTTGCGAAGCAGGCAGGCTTGAAAGTCAATGCGATATTCAAGCCATACGAGGGCGGTGGTTATTTCACGATACCCGCTGGACATCATCTGCAGCCTGCACGGTCTCAGGTCTCCTGTCTTGGCGGCGCTGCCAATGTAGCGTCTTTCATTGCCGGACATCCTGATTGGCGTGTGAAACGCAAGGATTCCGGAAAGGACGATTCCAAGTTGCCGGTAACCAGCATTGAATGCACCTTCCTCATGGATGAGTTGAAAAATCCAAATTATCCCGCGATCTCCGATGAGGAACTGAACAGTGCCACGCAATGGCAGGCTGAATTATACGTCAGTGATGACAATGCCGGATATGCCAGGCTTGAAACAGTTCCCGCAATAAGCCGCAAAATAAAAAAAATACGCGTTTCAGATCCGAATAATTTCACGTTGATGAAGTCCGCCAGATGCCTGATAGTCACATTGTCTGGATTCAGTATCACAAATAAATTCATGGCTGTAAATTTCTACGGTGGTGGTCACCGGCTTTTGCTTTATCCCCATTCCATGATGAAGGCTAAATCCGGGCGCAATGTCCTGCAGGCCACCGCGTCTCCTACATTCAGGTATCAGCCGAGCCTCACCAGGGAATTCGAGAAGAACCCTCCCGAGCCTGGGGATTTCAAAAGCTGCGGTTTTGAATTTGCAGAAACATGCCAGAACGACTGGAGGGATTGGACAGTTTTCGGAATTGCCAGAGGGCGTGAACCGTATCTGCGCGGCTCCCTTTGCGAAGCGGTTCCGGAAGTGCGTCAGTACTGGCTGGATTGCATAAGGACTTTGATTGACTACGGCTGTGACGGGGTGGATATCAGGCTGCTAAGCCACTGCTCCGGCATAAAGGATTTTCTCAACTACGGTTATAATGATGAGATACTAGAAGAATTTCGCCGCCGTTTCAGCCGGCAGCCACGGCATGGGGAAAAAGATTATCTGGAAATAATGCGCATACGAGGGGATTTTTTCATCAGGTTTCTGGAAGACGCCCGGGAACTGCTGCATGCCAACGGAAGGACGATGCAGGTTCATATGCGTGATGCCATGTGCCATACGTCGATGGGTACTTCCTGTGTTGAGAATGGGTTCTGGGCGATGCCGAAGATTCTTCCCGACTTTAAGAAGGTCGCAGAATTGGCCGACAAAATTATTTTGAGTGACAACTTATCTGACAAAAGTTTCAGCGGGAAACGGAAAAGCTTTGCGATTCCGATAAAGCGCTATGCTGAAAAAAACGGAAAAAAACTCTGGGTGTATTGCTATCTCCAGCAGGGGCATGCTTTCAATGAGAAAACCCTGAATGAACTTGCGGAAGATTCGCATGTCGAGGGGATTTACCTGTATGAAGTGGTTTATAATAAGCGCGAGGATGACGGCATTCTTGAAGTCGTTAATCCCGAAGATGTCAGGGTTGTTCCGAAACACAAGGCACTTTTTGAGGAACTTTTACGTTGAATATTGATTTGTTAGTAGTCAATGCCGCAAGGCATGTTCTTTAAGTAAAACAGGCTTTTTATCGCCGTAGCTTCTTGGCGAAGGAGGATGCCTGTATTTAGAATTGGAAATTGCAGACAGGAATGTCTGCATTACTCAGAACGATACAAAAAAGGAGGTTCTGAAATGCAAGAGAAAATTCAAAAACATCATCATGTCGAAAACTTTAATCCTGTTTGTAAATCATTTGTACCCAAAGGATTTACACTCATTGAGCTCCTCGTTGTAATCGCGATCATCGCAATTCTGGCTGCAATGTTGCTGCCAGCGCTTAAAAAGGCCAAAGATATGGCGAGTCAGACAAAATGCGCTGGCACTCTCAAGCAGGCAGGGCTTGGTTTTGCGTTTTATATTGATGATTACGGTAGATTTCCTGCGGCCTGGAGCACCACTAATTCCAGTGGTGCCCCGGTGTGGGTTGGTGTAGAATCGATTGCATGGAGTAAGCAGTTTAAGCCATATGGAATAGATACTGTCGGATCTGTCAACAATGTGGAGTTAAAGGCAGGTATTAAATCTCCTATGAATTGCCCTTCGCGAGAGTGGGACTTTCTGCCTATACCACCTGCACCTGTAAGCCAAACTTTGTCCTCTTATGGCTACAATGGCGAGTTCTTTTTGCAAAAATACAGGGCTGATAAATATGCTGGCCACTCGAAACTGCTTCTTCTTGCCGACTGTGACGAATCACACGTATATAGCCGATATACTGTTCAATCCAGTTTTCCAACTATGCTTGTTAAAGCTAGGCATAGTAACCGTAACGATAATATTTTATTTGCTGATTTTCATGTGGATAGCAGGAAGTCATCAGAAGTGCCAGTAGGGCATGAATATATGACTACTTCGGCCAGGAATAATCCGCCGCCGATTGGTTACCAGGAAGATGAATTCTGGTTTCCTAAAGACTAGTGGACTTAATTTCAGGAGAGGCAATGGTAAAATTAATAAAGGAAATGTGAAATGTTGAAAAAAACGGTTGTTTTCGGAATCACCTTGGCATTGGGTGTGAACGTGATGGCAGATTTTATAGGAGATTTTCAAGAGGCGCAGACACTCTTAACCCAAAAGAAAAACGTAGAAGCGAAAGATGCTTTCATGAAGCTGTCAGAAACAGCATCTAATGCTGAAATTAAAGCCAGATGTCTTGCTTTTGCCGCGACCGCGCTAGGCAATGATAAGAAGTTTGACGAGGCGTTGGAATTGGCCAAAACCATTACCGATAAGCCAATTTCCATCAACTGCCAAATCGAGATTTATATGGCGAACAGGACAAACGGCAGATTGAAGGATTTACTTGATTTGTTTAAGGGCGAAGATATCGCGGCCTGGCCTGATAATATGAATTACAAGGGTTTCTGGAACCGAGGCCAAGCCAGTTTTTACACTGGAAACTTTGAGGATGCATTAAAGGATCTAAACCTAGCCGCTGAAAATGCTGGATCTGACACTGTCATCAAGAGCCAGGTATTTAATCTTCTTGGCGCGACATATGTGTCTCTGAAAGATGAGCAAAAAGCACTTTACGCATATAACCAGGTGATAGCGTTAAACTATGACAATGGATTCTATGTCCAGATTGATTCGGTTATACAGGCGGCGAAGATTCTGACTAGGCAGGCGAAATACGCTGAAGCCCTCAAAACCTTAAAGCTTAACGATAAGATAACCACTGGCGTATGGGGATTCAGGAATTTGGAGGCTTACGGTGATCTTTTAAAAGCCCAGGGAAAAGAGGAAGAGGCTAATGAGAAGTATGATGAAGCCCTGACTCTTGAAGGGATTCATCCTATGTGGGTAAAGAATCTTAAGGAAAAACGCGGCTTGTCGACCGAGAAGAAAGGAAATGATTGAAATGAGAAAAGCATTGTTTTCAATATTCGCACTTTGCTTGATCGGCACTGTCTGTGCCGAAGTGGAACTGGTGAAGGACGGTAAGGCTATGGCTGAAATAGTCATTGCCGGAGATGCCATAACCGGGGTCAAGCTTGCCGCAGATGATTTGCAGAAACACCTGGAACTGATTTCGGGTGCCAAGCTGATGATTGTAAATGCGCCGTCTCCTGACGTGAAGAATCAGGTTTACATAGGTACAAGCGAATTTACAGACAAGCTGGGTTTCAAGCTTGGCACCTTCAACAACAGCGGCTTTGAGATTGTCGCGAAAGACAATTACGTCATACTTGCCGGTGTCGATAAAATGCGGAAGGATTCCCAGTTTAGAATGACTGCTTCAGACTATTCATACCTTGTCTATGGGAAGCCCAAACCAAAAGACTTTCCGTCGGACGGGCTTAAGAAGTGGCAGGATTATTGCGGTGAAAAATTTACTGCAATGCATATCAACAACGGCCCCGGGAATTTCAATGGGCCTTTGAAAATTTACACCAATGATGACACTGGCACCTGGTACGCTGTTGCCGAACTGCTTGAGCAGCTGGGTGTCCGCTGGTATATGCCTTATGAAAATGGCACGGTTATCCCGGAAAAGAAAACAGTTATCATTGCCGATCAAAATTTCAAAAAAGAAGCGAAATTTGCACGGCGCGAATTCTGCTATTACGGTGCTATGTTTTCTGACGATGAAGGCATTTCCTGGTTTAAACGCATGAAACTGGGGAATTACAGCACCATCGTATTTAATCACAGCACCGTTGATATATACAGTTCAAAGGAACAAAAGGAGTTGCATCCCGAATATTTGGCCTATGATAAGGACGGCAAACCTCATTCAGGATATCCTTCCGGTACCGGCATGCCCCGATATACCAATCCCGAGTTCCGGAAGGCGTCCGTGATCTATATGAAGAAGGTCTTTGAGGCTTTTCCTGATTTGTCTGCAATTTCCATCGGTCCCCCTGATGGCGGGGTTAGAATGGATGCGAGGGATATTGAAATATATGGAAACCCTGGCGACTCGGAGACGCAGAAAGCTTCAAATTACGTTTGGGATTTTCATGTCTTTCTCGCCGGTGAATTGAAAAAATCACACCCGGAAAAATATCTTCTTTACATGACTGGTGCCGGTGCGAATGCAGTTCCATCCAATATTGTTGAATGGCCGGATAATTTAAAGATAACCCTGGGTGAGAACAGTGCGCACATGGTAATCAACAGCACAACTAAAGCCGTACTGTCCCAGCGTCAGGAATGGCTTGGCAAGATGAAGAAGATTAACAAAGCCCCGCTTTGGGACTATTTTCTCTTCTATCTCGATCAATCACATCCACGTTATCCGGTGATTTTTACCGAAAGCCTTCAACGTTCGATGCAGGAAAATCAATCCTACTGCGAGGGTAAGTTCATCGAAATCCAACAAGAGTCATTTACCGATTCCTCTGGCAAAAAAGTTTCCCGGCTGTGTGCCTATGGCCTAATCCATCTGATGGTTTACTGGCAAAGCAAGTTGTTCTGGGATCCTGACATGGACAGGAAGAAAATGCTTGACGAGTATTATGGGCTTTTTTTCGGTCCGGCGAAGGATGAAATGAGGGAGTTCCATGAGTTTGCCGAAAAGGTCTGGACTCGGCAGGAGTCGCGCAGCGTAACGCAGACCACCGGATTCCTCAAGGAAAAAGATGTTGATCGCTTCTTTGAGTTGTTGAGCCTGGCTCGGATGAAGGCTGGAAAGGACACCGTTTATGACAAGCGCATTGCAGAAATGGAAAGAGAAATGCAATCACTGAAGAAGTTGTTCCCCAACTTGAAGCGTACTGGTCCTTCTTTTCGGGCGCATCTGGCCCCAACGTCGCTAAACATTGATGGAGATCTGGATAAATATAATATTCATGGAAGGACGACTTTGCGCGATAACGGAACAGGAGAGCTTCCACAGAAAAACTCTACCACTGCTATTTTTGCAATAACTCCGGATAAGTCGTCGCTGGTTATCGGTGTCATTTGCTATGAGGGCAATATGGAAAAGCTCAAGGCTGACTGCAAACTCAATGACAAACTTGAAATTTTCAGTGATGATGTGATTGAGGTTTATATTAATACGCCGGAACGATCCTACTTCAAAATCGTTGTCAATCCAAACGGTGCAATCTGGGATGAAAGCACTGACGTAACTATTGTCGAGCGAGACACCCTCCCGATTCTCTGGAATCCTGGGACCAAGGCGGTAGTTAAGAAGTATGATGACAGCTGGACGGCGGAGATTATGATCCCAACCAAGGATTTAGGAAACATTGGTCCGACCAAGGAATATCCATGGGGGATTCAAGTTGGGCGCACACGTTTTACCGGAGGCAGGAGCGAAGGGTGGGCAATTGCTCCCACTGGCGGGGCTTATGCAATCTTGAACCGTTGGGGAGACCTTTGGAAGCGGTAACATTCAACTTCCAACTGAAAGATAAATGTTCGTTTTGGATGCAAAAAAAAGGAAACATGCAAAAGCATGCAATACTTATCGAGAACATAAGCGAAAGGTGATGACATGATATCGATGAAAAATAAATTATCTCAGGCTTTATGTGCGTTTGTATTTTTGATGGTTGGTCTCTGGACGTCGACCTGCGGGGCGTCGGTGAAACTGCCGTCCTTGTTTACGGATGGGATGGTGTTGCAACGCGATGTCGAGACACCGATATGGGGATGGGCGTATCCAGGAGAAAAGATAACGGTTACGTTTGGCGATCAGACCCGGCAGGCCGCCGCTGACGACGAAGGGAAGTGGATCGTACGTCTCAAGCCCATGCCTGCCGACAAGACGTCACGGGAACTGTCCGTGGCAGGCTCCGCATCGACACTGAAGGTCAAGAATGCAGTTGTGGGCGAGGTGTGGTTGTGCTCGGGCCAGTCCAATATGAATCTGTCTTTGCGCGAAAGCTCGCATGCTGCTGCAATGAAGACAGAGATTACCAATGGAATGATCAGATATTTCACTGCTCCGCCGGTTGCGTCGCTGCTTCCGTGCGAAGATATAGCCGCCCGTTGGAATGTCTGCAATACAGATACCCTCGGCGGGTGTTCTGCTGTTGCCTATTTTTATGCAAAAGAAATCTCAGATTCCTTGGACGTGCCGGTTGGGCTGTTGATAAGCGCCTGGAGCGGCACAATGATCGCCCCATGGGTGTCGCCTGAGGGGTTCCGCGCTGTTCCAGAGTTGGCCGATACTGCCAAGGCGGTGGATGCGTTTACTCCTACCACAGAGACCGGTCATTCGGCATACGTCAAATACCTGTCCCAGCTTCAAACCTGGAGCGACAATGCCCGAAAAGCTCTTGACCGTAATATGTCTCCTTCACCCCAGCCAATGCCTCCTGGATGGGTGCAGCATGGTTTGAATTTTCAGGCCACATGCATTTACAATGGCATGATTTATCCATTGAAACAATATGCTTTCCGGGGCGCGATCTGGTATCAGGGGGAATCCAATGGCAACTCCAGGTTGGCGTATCTTCCCCTGATGAAGGCGTTGATCCTCGGCTGGAGGAAAGCCTTAGGGCAGGGGGATTTCCCGTTCTATTACGTGCAATTGCCAGCTTATGGAGCGCCCAACACGAGCCGCCCGGTCGGAGGGGACGGTTGGACAGGTGTTCGTGAGGCGCAGACCATGGCTTTGTCGATGGCGAACACCGGCATGGCCTGTGCAATCGACCTCGGCGGTTCCACTCCTGCGGATCTCCACCCTAAGAACAAATTGGATGTGGGCAGACGATTGGCGCTTTGGGCCATGTCCAAGACATATAAGAAGGATGTTGTGTGCAGCGGTCCCTTGTATAAGGAATTCAAGGCGGAGGAACCTGCGATACGTGTGTCTTTCGATTACGTAGGTGCAGGTCTGATGGTGGGCGAGAAAGTTGGATTGGAACCGATACGTGAAGTCGCTGGCGGCAACCTTAAAGGATTTGCGATCACTGGCGATAACAAGGTTTGGCATTGGGCAGATGCGAAGATCGACGGACAGGCCGTAGTTGTGACGAGTCCAAACGTGCCCAAGCCTGTGGCTGTCCGCTACGCGTATTCGGGAAATCCTGAAGGCGCCAATCTCTATAACCGGGATGGACTGCCAGCCGCCCCGTTCCGAACTGATTCATGGTAAATTATAAACGTTCGATAACATAAGATAATCAAAGGAAATAATTAAATGCATGACAAGGCTGCGATCAGGAATTTGAAAAACTCGCCTTTAGACGTAAGTGGGTGTCCGATGGTGATGGAAGCTCAAGCCAATATCAGATGGTCGGCAAAATGGATTACTCCACCCGGTGACAGGAAACAGAATTACTATTTTCAGGCCAGAAAGTGCTTTCAAACGGCTGCCGCAACAGCCCGTGCAATCCTGCGCATCGCGGCCGACGCGCGATACGCCGCCTATGTAAACGGAGTCTTTGTGGGCAATGGCCCGGCTCGCGGAACACATCAGCGTTATTTTGCCGACAGCTATGATGTTGCGGCACTTCTGCGCTCCGGCGCAAACTGGATTGCAGTTGAAGTGCATTGCTGCCTTATGCCGACGTACACGATGGTTCCGTTTCGGCCCGCGCTGCTGGCCGAAATCGAGGGGCTGACAGCAACCGATGGCGACTGGCAGGTTCGTATCGACCCATCGCATCGGACGGACTCGCTCATGTATACTGGACAAATCGGATTTTCAGAATGGAAGCTGATGTCTGCTGAATGCGAAGGATGGATGACAGGACAGGATGATTCTAAAGCCTGGGGGACTCCCCTTGAGATGGAATCAGGTGAAAGCATGGGGGGCCGCCGGACCGTACCCCGCCCCATTGCACCGTTGAGCAATGAGCAATTCCATCCCGCGACTATCGTTGAAATAGGACGTGTTCCCGCTGCACAAGGGGCGGCTGATGATCCTGATTACGCGGCTCTGCTGTTTACTGAAAGCCACGCGCCGCAACCTGTTCCTCAGGGACATGCCGATAAGTCCATGGTACTGTCGACGCCTCTTAAATTTGAGACCGGTTCAGATCATGAGGGTGGATACGTAATCTTCGACTTCGGCCGAGAGTTGTTCGGCAATCTGTCTATCGACATCGAAGCTCCGGCAAACACCATTATGGAAGTTGCGCATACAGATGGCATTTTCGATGGCCGCCTTCACACGCTCGTCGGAAAGTACCGATTTGCTGACAGGTTTGTCCTGCGAGCAGGCCGGCAGATGGTAAATCAACGCCTGCACACAAGGGGATTCCGCTATCTTCAGCTCACGCTTCGCGATTTTGATTCGCCGGTGCGTATTCATGGAGTAACCCTGGTCAGCCGGTCTTACTTCAGACAGCCGAATGGCGCCTTCTCATGTCAGGAGCCGTTCCTGAACCGGCTATGGACGATGTGCGTCAACACGGTACGTGCGTGTTCTTCTGATACGTTTATGGACTGTCCGTGGCGCGAGCAGGCGCTCTGGACCAATGATCAGGCCGTCACAAGCCTATGCTATCTCGCCCTGACTGGTGATCCGGTTTTTGCCGCGCACAACCTTAGGGTTGGTGCCGACGGTGCCGGACCTGACGGACTGATTCCTCCTGTTTATCCCTCACAGACGCGACGCGCTTTCCCCGTTTTGCCTTCCCTCTGGACTTTCACCTTGTCCGATTACTATCAGTACACCGGTGATATCGGGACATTGAAACAGTTGCTTACAGTAATGGAACGTGGACTTGGCGTTTACGAAACCTGGCGCGACACGGATGGCCTGATTGCGGATCAGGACGGAATGTGGAATTTTGTGGATTGGGGATACCGCGGCGGGCAACCGCATCCGGCTCCCGGCGGAAAGACTGCTGTGCTGAACATGCTGATTGCCGCAGCCTATAAGCGTGCCGCAGCCTTGGAGCAGGTCCTCGGCAACTCTGGTCGTGCAGCGGAATACATTGAGCGGAGCAGACAGACTGTGAAGGCCATCAATGCCGTTCTATGGGATTCATCCCGTGGACTCTTCCGTGATTGCACGGCTTATAAGGAAGGCGTTGAGCCCAGTTCCAGCCAGCATCCGATGGCCATAGGTCTTTACAATGATCTCTTCGATGAGCCGCAACGCAGTGTAGTCCTTTCGAACCTGCAGTCTCCAGACCTCATCCAGGCGGAATTTTATTTCCAGCATTATGTCCTGCAAAGCCTCGCCAAGCACGGCCGTGTGACAGAGGCTTTGGCCACCATCCGGAAGATGTGGGGTATCAATCTCCAGTCGGATTGCGATACTGTCTGGGAATTCCATACCGGCCACCAGCATGTTCCGGAAGCAATGCCTTCCCACAGCAGATGTCATGCATTTTCCTGTGCGCCGCTCTATTTCATGCAGTCTGTAGTCCTCGGAGTTCAGCCTGCCCAACCTGGATTCTCAGAGTTCAAATTGGCACCCCAGCCTGGAGATCTAACCGAAGCAAAAGGTGTCATCCCGACTCCTCACGGGCTCATCCATGTCGAATGGCATCGTACTGCGCCAGGAAAACTCAAGGTTCTCGTGGATGTCCCGGCAGGCACGCGGGCGGTGACAGTGTCGGGTGCTGTTCACGGTCCAGGACGACATGAGCTGGAGCTGAAGTATTCATGAAGGAACTGCTTGATATCAGAGGCATCATCACGGTCTTGAACACGCCGTTTACTGACAACGACAAGATCGATGTTGATGCTCTGAAGCGAAACGTGAAGGAAGCCATCAATGCAGGCGTAGCGGGGTTTCTTGTTCCGGCGATGGCATCGGAGGTGGACAAGCTCTCGGATGAAGAGAGGGATGCCATGATTGCGGCGGTTTTGGATGTGGCCAAAGGGAAGGCAACGGTCATCGGCGGAGCCTCGGCAGCGACGGCGGAAGCGCGGTTGCGGCACGCGAAGGCGATCATTGATGCAGGCTGTGATGGTGTCCTGGTGAGCATTCCATATCTGGATGATCTCCAATATTCGAGGGACGTGCATGCCTTGGAAAAGCTCAAGCCTCCGTTCATCATGCTGCAGGATTGGTCGTCATCGGGATATGGAGTGCCTGTGCCGCTAATCGGGAAGCTCTTCAATGAGGTCGAATCTTTCCGGGCATTGAAAGTGGAGGTCGTTCCGGCGGGCTTGAAATACACGCGGGTCAGGGAAGCGACCGGAGGACGGCTTCATCTGTCCGGTGGCTGGGCCGTACAGCAGATGATCGAGGGCCTTGATCGCGGTCTCCACGCCTTCATGCCTACCGGCATGCACTGGACCTATGTGCGGATCTTCAAGCTGTACCAGGAAGGCAGACGGGCCAAGGCGAGGGCGCTGTTCAACCAAATTTTGCCAGTGCTTGCATTCTCGAACCAGCACTTGGACATATCCATCCACTTCTTCAAGCGCCTGCTGCATGCCCAGGGCTTCTATGCAACGGCAGGGGTGCGCGAGCCGATCCTGGAATTTGATGCTATACACGAGCAAATCGCGGCCGAGATGATCGAGTTTGCAATGTCCGTTGAGCGTGAAATCAAGAACGCCTATAAAAGGAAACAATGAAAGTGAGGAAATATGAAAAAAAAGAAAATGACTGTTCCCCTGTCCGGTATCATCCCTCCCATGGTCACTCCGCTTTTGGAAGAGGACAAGTTGGATTATGCTGGTCTGGAAAAACTCATTGAACATTTGATTTCCGGAGGGGTGCATGGGATTTTTTTATTAGGCAGTACAGGCGAAGCTCCAAGTCTGAGCTACCGGCTCAGGATGGAGTTGATCAAGGAAAGCTGCAAGCTTGTCAATGGCAGGGTTCCTGTCCTTGTAGGGATAACAGACACATCATTTGTTGAATCGGTGAACATATGCAGCCATTCCGCAGAATCAGGTGCCGATGCGGTTGTGCTTGCCCCTCCATATTATTTCCCAGCCGGACAGGAGGAGCTGTTTGAATATATTGATCATATAGTTCCCAAGTTGAAATTGCCGGTATTTCTCTACAATATGCCGGGATATACCAAGCTGTATTTCGAACCTGAAACTGTGAGGCGGGCCTCCGAGCTTCCGAACGTGCTGGGATTGAAGGACAGTTCCGGCAACATGATATATTTCCATCAGCTTCAATTCCTCTTCAAGGACAGTCCTGATTTCTCGCTTCTGGTCGGACCTGAGGAACTCCTTGGTGAGTCGGTCCTTCTTGGCGGACACGGTGGCGTCTGCGGCGGTGCAAACTTCTGCCCTGAGCTCTATGTGAATCTTTACAATGCTGCAAAAAGCAGGGACATTGAAAAGGTTGCTGAACTGCATCGGAAAGTAATTCAAATAAGATCAACCATATACAGTGTCGGTAAATACGGTTCGAGTTTTTTGAAAGGTGTGAAATGCGCCCTTTCATGTATGGGGATATGCAATGACTTTGTTGCCGAACCATTTCATTCATTCAGGGCAAAGGAACGTGAAATAATAAGACAGCACATGGTTGACCTGGGGCTTTTGGGGAAATGACTTTTGTTTTTTTAGACCTGCGGCAATTCATACAGGATATCAATTGTTGGTGCCGCTGCCTCCGCCCATGGACTGTCTGGCGGTTATTTTTGCTGAGGGCGCGGCCGTAAGGGAGAGCATCATGCCGAAAGTCTGTTTATTCACCTTGTCGCCATTGTCGTCATTGTTCTGCCTCAGCCCGTATTCAGCGGACAGCTCCCAGCAGTGGAAGGTCCTTATCAGCCGGAACATGCTGTTCCCGAGCATATGGTTGTCGACATCGTAGGCAATCTGTAATTCGCCTCTGAGTTTATCTATGATCGGGAATTGAAGCTTGAATGCCACATCCTGGAATTTATTGTAGTTGCCTATGAAAGCGGATCCTGACATGATATCGGAGAGTGAGCTGCCCATCGAATAGGTGCTTCTTTCAGTGAAATTCTTCTGATAGTTATAAAATACGGTCGCTTTCCACTCGTCTGTTATATCATATGTCAGCCCGATGAGGAATTTATTTATATTGAAGCTTCCTGTGTCTATGAGAAGATTGGAGTTGAGATGTAAATTGTTGAACGGGTTGAATTCTATTTTTGTTCCGAAATCACCGAGGTTCTTGAAGTTTTTGCCGTTTGTGTCCTGCTCTTTTGAAAAATGGTAGTCAAAATAATTTTCAAGGGATGCCCAGGTATATATTTCTTCCTTGTTATAGTCACCCCTTCTAGTCTGTAGGCGGTTTTTCAATCCAAGCCTTATGAAGTTCTGTTCGTTGAGCCGGTCGATGTCGTCAAAATAATAGATTTTATCGCGGTTCAGGGTGGGATCAGGAATGAAATTGTAGTTGACATATGGAACCATTACGTGCCGGATTCCGTCAATATCAAAGAATGCGTTTTTGACATCGTTCCACGTCCTGTAGATTTTTGTGTTCATTTCAAGTCCGGTTTCAGCCGCGAAACGCAGTTTTCCGTCACCTTTGTCATCGTAGTTCACCACATCGCCGCCTACCTGGGTTCCCTGCGGATTGTCAACGGTGAACATCTCGTTGAGGTCATTTTCGTCTATCTTTGTTTTTGAAGTATTGGAGTAATAAGTCAGCCTTACTCCGGCCCGGGGGATTATGTTCAACCAGTCAAGTTTGAACGGATAATAGAACATGTGAAGTGTGTCGAATCTCACACTGTGATAATCCTTCGGATCAACGCCGTTGCCCATTGTCCTTGAAGTGTCAAAGTCGCGCCATTTCATCCTGAAATTAGCGATGCTTGTTTCCGCCTGGTAGTTGATGTTGCTGAAAAGCTCCTGCCTCTGCACGTCCAACCTGCCTTCAGGCAGGCGTTCGACTTCGGTGAAGAAGCTGTTTATCCTCTGGCGGTAGTCCACCGACGCCGTGAAACGGTTGAACTGGTAGTCAAGGCTCGCGAAAGTCGGCGGCTGGGGATCGTCATTGTAACGGTCCCTGAAGAAGTCGTATAGGAAATTTATATCGCTGAGTTTTTCAATCTGGCCCCTGAAATCCATCCTGGGTGTGATATGCGTGATATTATTGAGTTTCAGGTCGTAGCGGCCATGGGGGACATCAAAGCGCTGGCCAGTTGCGGCTTCCTTGTAGGGCTGCTGGTCGTAAAGGCCGTATGCGAAGCCGTAAGTATTGGATTTCTCGGAATCTATTGTGGTTTCAATACCGCCACCGGGACCACGTTTCGAGTAGTAATCAGCAAGGATGCTTGTTTCAATGTTGGGATCATTCCATACTTTGAAGGTCTTTTTCGTCTGTACGAAGAAGCCCCAGTCATGGTCGCTTCCGAATTTTATCTGCCAGCCAAGTCCGCTGGAATCACTCGGCTTGTGCATGACAGGTAGCCAGAGGATCGGCATATTCCCGATATACATGGCGCAACCATAAGCCCATATGTCGAATCTGCCTATGTCTCTGCTGCCGGGGTTTGTCAGGTCGGCGAACCCTTCGGTGGGGATGAGTCTGACTTTGTTCGCCTTAATTGAATAATGGTCGTGATTCTCCTGCATGTATTCGCATGAGGTCAGCTGGGCGTCCATTACTGTTATGGAGCCGTCGGTTTCCCTTTCGGCGCTTTCACCCTTGATGTAGAACATGCCGGACACGCCTTCGTATTTCCCGAGGTCAAATATCCCGGTAGTCAGGTTTCCCATGGCCTTTTCCCCGGACCAGTCGAGGCTTTTAGTGACAGTGCTTATGAGGATCTTCTGCCTTCCGGAAGGCTGAGTCACATATCCGTCCACTGTGACTTTGACTTTTGGATCATTCTGAAGTTTCTTCAGTTCGCTGGCGTCAAGTTCAGACTTTGAACTGACGTATCTGTGCAGTTTGACATTTCCAATGGCCTCGACGTCCCTTGAGGACATGTTGACTATGATTTTATCGGCGGTCATGTAGATGTCTTTGTAGCGTAGATAGACATTGCCTGTGCCGACAATATTGTTGCCTATGAATTCAAGCTTGTCGGCATTTGTCTGCACATCATTCTTGGTGATTCCGGCGAAAAGATCGCCTCCGGCGGCATAAGCCTGAGGATAGGAGAAATGAAGCGCTAGGGCAAAAAGCACAGCGAAGCATATTAAGGTTATTTTACCGTTTTTGAGCAATATGGTTTTCCAGGTGAATTAGAAAAGCGGTAATATAAACTATTATCTATGTAAGTCCAGTCGCAGAAAGCAGATAGATGTTATCGCCCCTTCTAAGCTTGATGCCGCATGGAAATGTGGCAACACTCCCTTTTTTTGCGGTGTAGGCTTCTTTGCCATCAACGCGTATTCCGCCTATTCCCAGCTTCACCGCCCCGGTAGTGCGTCCTGTTGCCAGAATTTCATCTCCTACCTTCATGTCTCCGGCAGAAAGGGTGATTTCCGCTATGCCAGGTTTATGGAAATAATTTGTGATGATTCCGAGCTGGACCTTTTTCTTTTCCGCCTTGTTTCCTGAAATCCCGCTCCATTCCCCTGCATTGTCTCCGAGATAATATCCGCCGTGCCAGAATCCGCGGTTGAACACTGAGGCAAGCTCCTTCTCCAGCTTCTCCAGATGCCCGGCCGAAAAATTACCGGCTGAACATAGTTCTACAGCTTCCCTGTAGGCTCCAGTAACCGTGGAAACGTAGTCGGCTGAGCGGCCGCGGCCCTCTATCTTAAGAATGGAAACCCCGGCGTCGAGTATCTTGTCTATGATCCTTATAGTGCAGAGATCCTTCGGAGACATCACATACTTGTTGTCAACAATCATTTCATAACCGGTTTCATCGTCGGTCACCCGGTATTTACGGCGGCAAGACTGATAGCATTCGCCGCGGTTTGCTGAAGTGTTGTAAACCGCGAGGCTCATGTAGCATTTCCCTGATATTGAAACACAGAGGGCACCGTGAATGAAAATCTCTATCTTCAGCAACTCTCCGGAAGGGCCAGTCACCTTTTCTTTCCTTATCCCGGAGATTATTGCAGCTATCTGAGGCAGCGTGAGCTCACGGGCAAGGACAATGGCATCTGCGAATTTCGCAAAAAACTTGACAGCTTCAATGTTGGAGACATTCGCCTGCACTGAAATGTGGACAGGAAGCCCTATCGAGTGCGCATACTTCATAACCGCAATGTCGCTGGCGATTACAGCTGAAATCCCTGCGGATTTCGCGGAATCGCATATCTTTCTCATTTCAGGGATGTCGGAATCATAGATTACAGTGTTCAACGCGAGATAGCTTTTAATATTGGACTTTTTGCATATCTTTGCGATTTTCGCAAGATCCTTCAGCGTGAAGTTTGCGGAAGAATGGGAGCGCATATTCATCTTTTCGACACCGAAATAAACTGAATCGGCGCCAGCTCTTATAGCCGCGGAAAGTGATTCAAGGGATCCAGCCGGTGCTGTAATTTCTACTTTCTCTCTTTGTTTGGTCATAGTTAAATCGTCCGCAAATGTGAGTTCTGACAGGATGGCAGGATAAGCTGGATTAAAAAACAAGTTTGTCAAGCCTTGATTTATGCTCCCCGTCGGCTATTTTTCCAGCAATATCTGGTTCGGAATCCATATCAATCAATAAAAGGGCTTAATATGAGAATAGTGAAATGTTTCTTAGCAGTGTTTGTGTTGCTTTCTTTCTTTTCAACTGATCTAATGAGTGTAGACGATTTTCCGAGAGGCGGGTTCATGGCTGGAAGACTGGTCGCAAAGAAGATTAAGAAGATGAGGGAACAGGATCATTTCGATGGGGCGGATCAGAACAAGGACGGCAAATTGGACCGACAGGAAGTCGAATCCGCAAAAAAGGTGCATGGAAATTTAATGGATGAAGATACTTTCAAGAAGATTGACACCAATGGCGACGGAATGCTAAGCCACGATGAATGCGAGAAATTCCAAAAGGAAACCGAGAAAGCTGAAGCTAAGCTGAAAGCAGATGTTAAGCCGGAGACAAATAAAGATGTCAAGAACTGAGTGTTTCGTCCTAGCAGATTGAGATCGGAAACCCGATGTCTTCTCCCTCGCTTTACTTGATTTACTCTTCATCTTCGGCTATGCTTGAACCAATGTGAAGATTAAAATTCCTGTCAAGGTATAATTTCTGACCGTGAAGGAGGAGGCATGAGCATAAAAATTGTCAACAATCTGATTTCCTATTTCCTGCTTGTTTCTTTGTTGCCTTTGACGGTGGCCGGCTTCCTGGCATACCGCATAAACACCGAATCCAGGAAGGAAGGAATCCTAGAACGTCTTGATGCCTTGATCGATGGCAGGGTTGATCGGATCGAGCGCCTGGTCGAGGAGCGCAAGAGGGACGCCATTTTTATGGCCTGCCGTCCATCGGTCATCGAAGTTATGGAGAAAGTCATTCCTATAATCCCGGTCAGCGGGATTAATTCTCCTGACTTCAAGCTACTTGAAAACAAGTTCAAAGACAATATACAATCCTTTTCCTCCTATCCTGGGCTTCATGATGTCCTTATGGTGACTCAGGGCGGCGAGGTTGTGTTTTCACTCCTCAAGGGAGATGAGATGGGGACGAATCTGAATACGGGTTCTTATAGGGACACTGCACTAGCTCAGACATTTAAGCTGGTTATGGGAGGGAAAGAAGCAGTAATTTCCGATATTGACGAGTATGGCCCATCGAAGGAATCTGTATTGTTCGTGGCTGCACCAATCAGGGACAGGGATAAACTGCTTGGAGCTTTCATATTTTGTCTGGACGCAACGGAAATCAATGAATTCGTTCATGATTATGAGGGATTGATGAACTCAGGCGAGACAGTCCTCATTTCAGTCAGGGACAATGAAACAATCTGGATAGCACCGACACGCCACGATCCGAATGCGGCGTTCAAACGCAAACTTGATAAGAAATCAAAATCAGCAATTCCCGCACAAGAGGCCTCGCAAGGAAAGAACGGAAGCGGTGTTTATCCAGACTACAGGGGCGTAGAGGTTTTGGCTGTTTGGAGATATCTGCCGTCCCTGAAGCTTGGCATGATCATCAAGATAGATGAGAGTGAAGCCATGGCTCCGGTGCGTAAGCTTGGCATGTGGTTCATTTACCTAGGGCTGGGTACGTTTGCGGCTGTCTTTGCAATGTCTCTGTTTGTGTCTCAAGCTATTTCCAGGCCGATTGTTGCGCTGACGCGCGCTACTGGCAGAATGGCCGGGGGGGATCTGCAAACGCCGGTTGACACGGGTGGACGTGATGAACTCGGCATCCTCTCCAGATCTGTGGACGGGATGCAGATTTCATTGCGCAAGGCGCGTGATGAGAACACCCGTTCGGTCATGCAGCTAAAACTTCAGGACTGGTTGAAGGGAGGACTCAATGAATTGAATACCTCGGTGCGCGGCGACAAGTCAATGGAGAAAATGACAAATGATGCCCTGATGTTTCTTTCCAAATATCTTAAGGCGGGCGTCAGCGTACTTTATATCTTCGACGAGAAGGAGGACTGTCTTAGGATAGTGGCCAACTACGCCTTCACCCGAAATAAGCGGTTTAATGAGAGAATACGATTGGGAGAAGGACTTGCCGGACAGGCTGCCCGCGAAAGGAAAATAATTTGCCTTGACAACATCCCCCCCGATTATCTTGCTATTGCTTCAGCCACAGGAGCGGCGGTTCCATGTGCGGTGCTGGCGGTTCCGCTTGTAATAGAAAACCAATTGTTCGGGGTTATGGAGTTTGGCTCTTTCAAGGATTTCAGTGCACTTGAGGTTGACTTCCTTAAACAGGCAGGAGAAGCTCTTGCTATTTCAATCAGCGCCAACCTGTCGCGTGAACGCATAGCCAAACTGCTTGAGGAAAGTCAGTCGCAGTCGGAGGAGCTGCAGTCGCAGTCGGAGGAGCTGAGATCGGCAAACGAGGAACTCGAGGAGCAGACACAGCGTCTCCAGCAGTCCGAGGAGAAGCTAAAGGCGCAGCAGGAAGAACTTCAGGTCACCAACGAGGAACTCGAGGAGAAGAACGAGGTTCTTGACCGTCAGAAGCGCGAAGTAGAAAAGGCGCGCGCCGAAGTTGTGCAGCGGGCTGAGGATCTTGCACTTGCCAGCAAGTATAAGTCGGAGTTCCTGGCGAACATGTCGCATGAACTCAGGACACCACTCAACAGTCTTCTTCTTCTCTCTCGCGGATTAACTGATAACAAGAAGGGTAATTTGACTGGTGATCAGGTTGAATCCGCCCGTATCATCTATCAGAGCGGTAGCGATCTTCTCACCTTGATCAACGAAATCCTTGATTTGTCCAAGATCGAAGCTGGACGGATGGATCTGAGAGTAACAGAGGTTTCCCTTTCTGATATTGCAGATTCTGTCCGTGCGACATTCCAGCATTTCGCTGATGATAAGGGCCTGAGCTTCGGAGTGAGGGTACTTGAGGGCGCACCGGAAAAAATCAAGACCGACCGGCAGCGTCTCGAGCAGGTCATCCGCAATCTGCTTTCCAACGCCATTAAATTCACAGAGAAAGGTGAAGTGAAAATCAGCTTCGGCATGGCTGCCAGTGACACTGTTCTGCGACACAGAGGACTGCTCCCTGAAAGCACATTGGCCATCACTGTTGAAGATACAGGAATAGGAATCGCGAACGATCATCACAAGATCATTTTTGAGGCGTTCCAGCAAGCCGATGGCGGCATATCCCGCAAGTTCGGTGGAACCGGACTCGGCCTTTCCATCAGCCGCGAACTGGCCCGGCTCCTCGGCGGTGAAATCCAAGTCCTGAGTGAGCCGGATAAAGGATCAATCTTCACAATGTTCATACCGGTCGGAGGGCCAGCTCCGGAATTTATGGTAAAACTCGAGCCTGACAATGATTTTTCGAAAACCCCTATGACACAGGAAGCGGTAAAATCCAGCGTTTCCAAACCGGTCACAGACGACCGTAACTCGATACAAAAGGGAGACAGGGTGATTTTAATCGTGGATGACGACGCAAGATTTGAAGGTATTCTCATGAAATATTGCCGGGACAGCGGGCTCAAATGCCTGTCCTGTACCAGCGGAGAGGAGGCAATAGAAATCGCTCGGCGCTTCCGCCCGGGGGGCATCATACTGGATCTTAAATTGCCGGGCATTGACGGCTGGAGCGTACTCGATACCCTGAAGCAGGATCCTTCAACACGGCATATTCCAATCCATATAATGTCTGTAGACAAACCGGTGGCAGATGCTTTGCGCAAGGGGGCGATCGGTTATCTGCAAAAACCTGTGAATCACGAGGATATTGAAGGGGCGCTGAGGAAGCTTGCCGAGGTAGCTGCCAACAAAGTCAAGAAAGTCCTCGTAGTTGATGATGACAAGGAGATACGCCGGAGCATTGTAAAGCTGATTTCGGATGAGCAGGTTCTCGTTGAAGAGGCAACTAGCGCAAAGGAGGCATTGGCCGCCTTGAAGGGAGGACACTACGATTGCATGATTCTGGATCTCGGGCTGATGGATCTTGATGGCAGGCAACTTCTGAAGACACTGGAAAGCGACTCCAGCGTAATCTTGCCGCCGGTCATAGTATATACAGCCCGCGAGCTGACCAGTGAAGAGACGATGGAACTGAGAAACTACTCCGACTCCATAATAATAAAGGATGTCCGTTCAGAAGATCGGCTGTTCGACGAGGTTTCACTTTTCCTTCATCGGGTGGTTTCCGAGATGCCGGAACAGAAACGCAAAATAATCACCAGGCTCCATGAGCCTGATTCATCGCTTCACGGCAAGAAAGTAATGGTAGTTGACGACGACATGCGCACGTTGTTTGCACTGTCCAAGCTGCTTTCAGACTGCGAAATGAAAGTGTTAAAGGCCGAAAATGGAGAGAAGGCTCTCAAGCTCCTTGAAGAACACCCTGATGTGAATCTTGTCCTCATGGACATCATGATGCCGGTGATGGACGGGCTTGAAGCCATTCGCCGCATCCGTGCACAGGGACGTTTTGTGAAGCTTCCGATCATCGCCCTGACCGCAAAGGCCATGAAAGGTGATCGTGAGCAGTGCATGTCCACCGGTGCGAGCGACTACCTCCCCAAGCCGCTGGACCAGGACCGTCTTTTGTCCATGATGCGTGTGTGGCTTTATGGCAAGGGGGGAGCCTCTTGATGAAGCCGCATGAAATCGAACAGATTGAGTTTTCATTGCTACTTGAGGCGATTTATCGGCGCTACGGATATGACTTCCGTTCTTATGCCCGGGCATCAATTGAACGGAGAATAAGGCATTTCATGTGCGGCAGGAAGGAGAAGAGGATATCCGAACTGATATCGGAAGTCATTTACGACGAGGGCGTTTTTTCCGAGCTTGCCAGGTGCTTTTCGATATCTGTTACGGAGATGTTCCGGGATCCTTATGTGTACCGCGCATTGCGGGATAAGGTTGTCCCGTTCCTGAAGACCTATCCATTCGTAAAGGTCTGGCATGCAGGCTGCGCCACCGGCGAGGAAGTCTATTCTTTCGCCATCCTTCTTAAAGAGGAGGGCATTTATGGACGCACTAGCATCTTTGCCACCGATTTCAACGACAGATCCCTTGAACAGGCACGCAAAGGTATTTATTCTGCGGAAAGGATGAGGGAGTTCTCTCAGAACTATCAGGAAGCTGGCGGAAGGGGATCGTTTTCCGAATTCTACCACGCCAATTACGGTTCGGTATTATTCAATGAAAAACTCAGGGAACGGATAACTTTTGCCAACCACAATCTTGCAGGTGATGCGGGATTCGGTGAAATGCACCTGATCTTCTGCCGCAATGTGCTCATCTATTTCAACACTGAACTCCAGAACCGCGTGCTCAAGCTTTTTGACGAAAGCCTCGTCAGGGGAGGTTTCCTCTGCCTTGGCACCAAGGAGACCTTGGAATTCACGGAAGTGGCCGACCATTACGAAGTAGTTGATAGGGAATCCAGAATATATAGGAAGAAAATTCAGTGATGGACAGTTTTTGTAAAACAAGATCCGATGAAATTGCGCTATCCGTGGGACAGAAAGTTCCAAGCGGTATCAAGGCTGTAGTGACAGGTGGATCAGCGGGAGGCATGGAGGCGTTGAGTCAAGTGCTCCGAGTCCTGCCATCTGATTTTCCTGCTCCGATACTGGTGGTCAACCATCTGCATCCGTCGGACCGCGGGCTTTTTGCCCTGCACCTTGGAATGCGGCTGACGCTTCCTGTTTCTGAGGCGGTTGATAAACAACCCATTGAACCAGGGCATGTATACGTCGCTCCTTCAAACTATCATCTCCTGGTTGAATCCGATCATACATTTTCACTTTCTACTGACGAGAAAGTCAACTGGTCCCGACCTTCAATAGACGTCCTCTTCGAGAGCGCATCCCGGGTCTGGGGCGATGCGTTGGTATGCGTCGTGCTGTCCGGAGCCAACAATGACGGTGCCGAAGGAGCGTTTCTGATTAAAACCTGCGGAGGTGTGGTTATCGCTCAGGACCCGGCCACTGCAGAGCATCCGTTCATGCCGAGGGCTGCCATAGAACGGGCTGGAATAGATATTATACTTCCTCCGGCTGAAATCGGCATACTGCTCCTGAAGATCGTTAAAACCGGCAGACTGTCAGACGAAAACGCACAGATTCAATATGAAGGGGGAGGGCGATGAACAGACAGAAAATACTTATAGTGGATGACCGCCGCGAAAATCTTGTTGCGCTTTCACAGACGCTCTCCGAAATAGATGCGGAAGTCATACAGGCCCACAATGGGAATGAAGCGCTTGCCGCCTGCTTGAACAATGACTTTGCGTTGGCCATATTAGATGTGCAGATGCCGGGAATGGACGGCTTTGAGCTTGCGGCTCTCCTGCTAAATGACAAGAAGACTGAAAACCTTCCTGTCATTTTCCTTTCCGCTGCATATGTGACCGAGACGCATTCGTTCCGCGGCTACAAGTCAGGAGCCGTAGACTATATCGTCAAGCCCTATGAGCCATATGTACTTCTTGCGAAAGTCAGGGTATTCCTCAATCTTGACCATCAGCGTCTTGAACTGCTGCGATACCAGACACAACTGGAGGAGATTGTCGGTGTACGCACATCTGAGATTGAGCTTGCGCTCCAGGCTGCCAATATGGGACTGTGGAGCATTGACATCCTGGGAAATAAAAGTTATTTTGACAGGCAGACCTGCAATCTCATGGGGATTTCTCATGGGGAATTTCAGGGAAAACCGGAAGAGTTTTTTAATGCAGTCCATCCTGAAGACCGCGAGAAGGTAAAGAAACTGCTTGATGATACGATCAGGAACAACGTTCCGTATGAGCCCAAATATCGCGCCGTCTGGCCTGATGGGACGGTTCATGACATATGTGGGCGTGGCAAACTTATGCGGGATTCTGAAGGCAGGGCACTCCGAATTATCGGCGTTGTGTGGGATATTACAGAACACAGGCTGATGGAGGAAAGCCTTCGGCAGGCTGAAAAAATGACTGCCATAGGACAACTTGCCGGTGGAATTGCGCACGACTTCAACAACCAGCTTACCAGCATCCTGGGATATGCCGACCTCCTGGTAAACAGACTCGAGGATCCGGCGCTCAACCAGTTTGCCCGTAATATCAAAATGTCAGCTTTGCGATCGGCGGATCTGACAACTCAGCTGCTTGCCTTCAGCCGAAAAGGTAAATTTCTTAACGCGCCAGTAGATATTCACAGTATTATTGGAGAGGTTCGGGAACTCCTGAAACGCAGCATAGACAAGCGCATAGAGATCCACCAGCATCTCGATGCCAATCCATCGGTTGTAAAAGGCGATCCGACACAACTCCAGAATTCGCTTCTTAACTTGGCTTTGAACGCCCGGGATGCAATGCCGGATGGAGGAAAGCTGATATTCTCAACATCTATTACTAAATGCGCAGATTTTATTGACTTTAAAAAGGACGTTTCGGCAGAAAACTGTCTCGAGATAAGCGTGAGTGATACAGGCGTTGGAATGGATGCCCGTACTCGGACCCGCTTGTTTGAGCCGTTCTTCACAACCAAGGAGAAAGGAAAAGGGACAGGGCTTGGCCTTGCTTCGGTGTATGGGACTGTAAGTAACCATGGCGGCATAATCCGCGTGTTCAGCGAAGTCGGCAAGGGAAGTACCTTTAAGATATTCCTTCCTGTTAATAATGAACCGCCTGTGCGAACGCATGAGAGTTACATGCCCGATTCCATCCCCGTAGGAGGAACTGGGCGCATACTGCTTGTAGATGACGAAAGTATGGTGCTGAGGGTAGCCAAAGACATGCTGGGGATGCTTGGATATGATGTTACGGAATGTGTTAGTCCTGAGATGGCACTGGAGCTCTACCGTAAAAGCTGGAGGGAGTTCGATTTGGTGATTATCGATATGGTCATGCCAGGAATGGGGGGAAAGGAACTGTTCCGCGAACTTCGCAAAATAAATCCTGAAGTCAAGTCACTTCTTGCTTCAGGCTACAGTCTTGATGGCGAGGCCCAGCAGATCTTGGACGATGGCGTACTCGGGTTCATACAGAAGCCATTCAACTTTAATGATATATCCCTTAAAATCGCAGCCGTGCTCATGAGGTGATAATATCGGATTACGTTCATTGAGAAAGGAATGCGTCAACAGTACTCATTTCCCGTCCGATGCTTGTGGCAATTGTTCATTTTTCGGATAAGGCGGCGGAACAGATTGGAAGCGAATCCCTGAGAATTTCTTCTTGAAATCTATAAGCAGCGTCCGGAGAGTGTCGATCTTTACGTCATTGACAGCGTTTTCAGTGTTTTTGGAATTGGTTCTTATGAAAAGGGTCGTGCCTGTATCTTTCTGAATGCCGTCGGCTTTAAGGCTGATGAGTGGTTTTTGATTTTTTAAGTCCCAGAGATCGAGATGGACAAGTATTGCTACGTCCATGTTTGAACCCGGCAGCATCAGCGCCCCTATGATTGTCGGATCAAGAACCCCGATTGGGTTGATATATTTGTTGACATTTATAACACCCCTGATGGTCAACAGTGCATCAGCCTTGTTTTCAGAGGCCTTCTTCATCACTGAATTCAAATCCTGAATCGGCGAATTGTCTTCCGGGATGAAAAAATACTCTGAAATACCGCCCTCTTTGACAAGGCTGTCGGCATATGAGGAGACCATCTTTCTCTCAGTGTCATCCCATGTCCAGTTCCTATGATATTCCCCTGGTGAATCTGTCGTTTCAAGATCGAGGAGGATTCCCAGTCTGTGTGGTTTTGCAATCGAAGTGCTGGCTGGCTGGATGATGAGGGTGTCTGTGGCGGAAAGTCTTTTTTCAGCGGCAACCTTGTCAAATGAAGTGCAGCCTGGAAAGATAAGCGCCAATAAGACAGCTGCCGTGATGAAGTTGGATTTTTTCACGTGGCCATACCTTTCATTAACGTTTGTTTCTGCCTGCGTATTTTTTCCTGAATGCCTCGGAGGCGTTTTTGAAACGCATCTCCAGCTTCTCCCGTTCTTCGGATGGGACGGGGCCGGTTTTCTCCCATTTTTTCTGTATTTTTTCGAACCTGTCCATTGTTTCGCCTATGTTTTCTTTCTTCAACTTATCAGACATCCCGAAGTTGCTTTCTATCGCAAGCCTGAGTTCATTTATAAGGTCATTGGAAACCCCTTTTTCTGGTTCAATGCCATCTGTGACCGGTGACCCGGCAAGCTGTTCGAGTTTTACACACAGCTCCTTCTTGACCTTTAGATTCTCCTTATGTTTCAGTGCAGCGGAACTGAAGAATGTCATATCGTTGTTCTTCAATGCATTAACGGCTTCAAGGAACCTGGCATCGAGTTCAGCTGTTTTTTCTTTTGGAGCAGGTCCGACGGAATTCCATTTGCCTTCGAATCCGGCCACGGCTTCTTCGATGTTGCATGTTGGCGCATTTTCGAGAGATGCAAATTCGGCTATTTCCAGTAGTATTTTTTCCCTTGCGCAAAAATTATTTTCTAAAGTCGATTGCATTTCACGGCGGGATTCGTAGTATTTATCTTCGGACAATCTCAGGAGGGAATCGAATTTATCCTCCATGTCTTTCTCCCTGTCTCTCGGAAGCGGCCAGATAGTCTTCCATTCGTCCATTAAGGTCCTGATGGTTTCAGCCACTTTTTCGCAGTCGGTCCTCATTTCTTCGGAGGTCGACAGTCTCTCGAGTTCAGCGCATATGTTCTGTTTCTTCAGAAGATTTTCATTTCTTGAAAGATCTACTTTGTCATAGAATTTCTTCAGTGCGGAATTGAACCTCTCCCAAAGGTTCTGGTCGTCTCGCCTTCCGACATGGGCCGCGTTCCTCCATTTATTGCGCAGATCTGAGGCGCTATTGAGCGACTGCCTCAAGTCCGGACTGTTCAGAAGGGATTCGGCTTCCTCGCACAGTGAGATTTTGGCCCTCTTGTTTTCGGCCTGGATCCTGTGGAGCTCCTTGTAGTGAGTTTTGCGCCGTTCGAAGAAAACATTGCATGGTTTCCTGAAGCGCTGGAAGATTTCCTCCTCCTTCCCCCTTGGCACAGGTCCGATTCCATTCCATTCCGACTGGAGGCTTTTCAATTTATCGGCTGTGTTCTCCCAGTCTTCCGAATCCTGAAGGCCCTCGGCCTGTTCACAGAGGGCTGTCTTCTTGAGCATGTGTTCGGCGCGCAACCTGTTTTGCTCCTCGAAGAAGTCCCTGCACGTCTGATATATCTTGTCGCAGTTTGTCCGGAACCTATCCCATAGCTCATTTGATTTTTCCTTTGGCACGCTGCCGATGCGTTTCCATTCATCCTGCAGAAGCTTCAAGGTTTGGTAGCGGATTTGAAAACTCTTTTCCGAGAAAAGCTTTTCCGCCTTTTCGCAGAGTCCGAATTTCATCGTGTAGTTTTCCCATCTGCTCCAGTCCTCTTCTTCGAATATCTCGTTTATTTTCTTATGGTAGGAGTGGAGGAGGGACTTGAAATGTTTCTGGAGCCGCTCCTTTTCAGTGTCGGCAATTTCAGAAAGCTTCCATCTTGATTTGATTTCCTTAACCTTAGGCAGGACTGATTTCAGATTTTCGGAGGTAAGGCATATCTCCATTTCGCCGCACAGTTCCGCCAGCAGTTTCCTTTCCGACTCAATGGTGTTTGTGAATTCCGTCTTCCTGGCGGTGAAATTCTCAACCGCCCTCTCGAAGCGTTCCTTGAATTGTTCTATTCCGTGGATTTCAGAAACTACATGAGTCCACCTTTCCTTTACCTTCTTAAGCTCCTTTTCCGCAATCTTCCATTCCGAACCTTCGGCAAGCCCCTCGGCAATCTTGCAGAGATGTTCTATCTCGGGCAGGCGTTCATGAAGGGTTTCTACATTTTTCGTGAAAACCTTCAGGGCGTCTTCAAAACGTTTCTGCAGGATCTCAAGATATGCTGTCGGAATCTCCGGCAGAATCCTCCATTCAGATTCTATTTTTCTGACACGGCCTGTGAATTCCATTGGATTCTGCGAGTCCGAATACTTTTCTATTTCACCGCAAAGGGCCTCTCTTTCGGCTATTCGTTCTCTTCTAGTTCTGTCGTTCGCATGGCGTGTATTGAATATGGAACGCGCTTCGTCGAAGCGTTTTTTAAGTTCCGGGTGTATTCCTTCCGGGTCAAGGCTGTTCCATTTTATCTCGGCTTCGTTTAAAAACGACTCAACCGCCTTCCAGTTGGATGTCTTTGCGAGTTTCTCCGACTCAAAACATAGGTCTTCAAGATTTTTAATGATGGTATCCATAATTTACTTTTTCACGCCGTGTGTCAATTTTTATAGGTTTTCTTTAAACATACCGAGTGAAAAAACTATGTCAACCCCATAATTCATGATGGATGCTCCTCCTTTCTGTCATATTAAGTCATTTTCCCTTGAAGATGTAATTGCATAAGCAGTCAGAATTTACTTGTAATCCAGTCGTATGAAGTTAAAATATAAACATTGAATTTGTATTTGTGGCATTGTTTATGCTGTACATCCATTGTCTTAGCATGAAGATTGATCGCCAAAAACAACAGGAGGTTCATAACATGAAAACTACAAGTGCACTCAAAAGGCGGACATGCACGCGATTCACACTTGTCGAGATGCTGATCCTCTTTGTTGTTTTCGTGATCCTTGCCGCAATCTTTCTTCCACTCCTGTCCAGAGCTAAGGATAAGGCTAAATTCGTGCGTTGGTTCGCTTACAACAGGCAGTGCGCCAATGATCCCGCATGCATAGTGAACTTTAATTTTCAGGAGGGACAGGGAAACACGCTCACCAACATATGCGCTGGGGCCGACGTGGTAAACTTCAAGGCCTATGAATATGACGGGCACCTGATGAAGAACAACAGCACCAGCACCACAGTCAATAATTTTCAATGGCTTCCCTCGGGCGGAAGATGGAGCAAGTACGGGTTTAAGAAAGCATTGCAGTTTAACGGAGTGGACACTTATATATTGGTTCCCGGCACTCAGGGGTTGGATTTCACTCCAATGGATGAGTTTACCATCATGTGCTGGGTCAAGTTTGACAAAATGGGCCTGGGCGACTGCCCATTTTCCAAGTCATTGTGGGGAACAGAAGCTGATGCAGCCTGCCAATATGACATATATTCCAATCCGTATGCAGGTTCATTCGGGCAGGGCTCCTTTGATGCGGATGTTTTTACCACATGTGCTACATGGCTTAGCACCCATGTGAATTTTGAAAAGTCTGGTTGGCTGCATCTGACGCTGCGCTATTCCTATACCGGCCTTGATGCCGCAGGAGATCCGAAAGGCCAGATTACAACATTTGTCAATGGCCAGGCACTGGGTGACTATCTTAATACGACAAGTGAAAATCCGAATACTTGTTCGGCTACGGGATGGAAGGTTTGCGCAGGTTCAGGATTGAACGTTCCTCTTGTTCTCGGAGCGGCGGGCTGTTACAGGAAGTATTGGAGTTCCTCGACTTATGATAAAACCAAGGCTGGAATTCTGAGCAATGAACTTTTGCTGAAATTCTTCTTTAAGGGTAAGATGGATGAGTTCCTTCTCTATAAACGGGCGCTTCCGGATAAGGAGATATATGGTCATTATGAAATGGGAAAAGAATAGGGGAAAGGCTGGGAAACAATGGGGATGATGTTTTGGTTAATTAAAAATAAACGCTTTATAAGTCTTGCCGTTCTTGGAATATTGATAACTGTCCTGGGGATAGTTGTTTACGTCCAGTATTTTTCACGCCCCGCTCCTCCGGGGGGCGCCTTGCGTGTTGTGAAGTGCGCGGATTGCGGGGACAAGAGCGTAAAGCTTATAATGAAGGATATAAATGACAAGCAGGATCCCAAATGCACCTGCGGGAAATGCGGTAAAAAACTGGGATATGCCTTCAAGTGCGATGAATGCGACTTCGAATTCCCTGTAATTCCGGTTGAGAAACCTAGCTCCGTGGAAATATCAAAAATGAAGACTATGGGTAAGTTCACCTATGCGCTTCAAGTGCAGAAATGTCCAAATTGCGGTTCGATACAGACAACTGCAATTTCCGTCCAGAAATAACTATTTCGCTACGGTGTTGTTCGACGCATATCCGTTGAAATCCTGAACACTAAGTCTTCGCCTTCGTTAGTTCCATTGTCACTTGAATTCCCTCCGTTGTCGATACTGTCTGCTCCGACGCTGTAAACAAGAACATCTTTTTCTGTTTTCTTGTATCGCAGAGTTTTGCCGTCCATGGGATCCAGAGGGATGGAATCAATGTGCGCAGGTACAAGTTCGGCGGTGTTTTCAGGCATTCTGCCGTTTTCATGCCGGAATGAGACAATGGCAAGGCAGACTCTGGCAACTCTGGTTTCAGCGATCGTCATAACCTTCAGGTTTATTTTCGGTAATAGAAGAGGAAGATAAAGTTTTGCCGCAAAGAGGCATGAGGGCAGGTTCCGTATCCTATCCTTTATGGCACCGGTTTTAGATAGCGCTAATTCCGGTGGCTCCTTGCAGATGGCAATCAGTTCCGAAGTGAATTCTACGCAGGCAAGTTCGTTCATCATCCAGAGCAGTAAGAAGTCTGACATGAATTCAACTGATTTTTTAAGGACCGCATTCTTCCTGACATACATGTAATTGTAATCGACATATTCCATGAATTCTTCCAGGGAATGACCGGAAAGGATATAAGTCCTTTCTCCGGCAAATGCGCGCTCAAGGGTTTTCATTTCATCAAAAGCCTTTAATTTCCTGGAGAGCTGTTTGAGTTGATCGGCATCGAAGTCGCACCGGTTCAATATCCTTTCAAGGTTTCCGAGAGTGATATGTTCGGAGGCCATCATAACAATAAAAGAATCAATTGTAGGCTCCTTCGCGAGTGATGAAGATAATGCCACGCCAGCAAGAAGCGCCTTCAATGTTTTTTCAGAGTCACCTTTTTCCGCAGCTAAAATGGCTTCAGTTGACAGGAGTCTGGCACCTTGTCGAAGGTTTGAAAGATAGGCGAGACGGCGGTCGGGATCCTTTATTTCGACAGGATATCTGCAGGATTCAAAGTCCGCAGCTTTATGGAGAAACTCAAGCGATTTCCGGTTTGCCTGGAGATAACATTCCGTGTTTTCAATTGTTTCCTTAGAGAGTGGTACTTCCGGAGAGGGAGTTTTTACACTTCCCCCGTGTATGATCAGGAACCGTTCATCGACATTTGCGGGATTCCGGTTGTAACTGTCACTGGCTTTCAGGTAGAAATCTGCGGCGTTTTGGCCGGGGGGTGGTTCGGGATACCAACTCTCAAGTTCTTCTGGGCTTGCAGGATATCCAGCCTTGCGGAATTCCCTGATTTTGCTTGAGAATTCCATTTTAAGGAACGAGTAGTATGCCAGATATGAAATACCAGCGGCAAGGGTAAACGCAAGACCCAGGAAAATTTTCTTTTTGATAATCATATGACTTCCTTCTTTATTTCGCCAATAAGTTTTTCCAGATCAGCCGGCATATTGATCGGGCTTGATTCCGGGTGCTGATTTTTGAACCAGGTGATTTGCCGTCGGGCGTACTGCCATGTTGACGTTATGATTTTTGCACGCATGGCCTCATAGCCTATTGCACCCTCCAGATATTCAGCAATTACTTTATAGCCGAGCGCCTGGTGCGCGGTCGGGGAATGCAAGAAGCCTTTTTTCATCATTTCAGCCGCCTCATCAATCCATCCCGACTGAAGCATTTTGTCGGTGCGGGTTTCAATCCTGTTCTTCAGTGTTTCCCTGTCCCAAACCAATGTCCTTGAAAATACATCATATCTGAGGGTGGGGTTTTCTTTCCATGTTTTCTGAAGTTCAGTGATGGACTTGCCGGTTATTTCAAAGACTTCCAGGGCTCTGATGAGTTTGCGCCTGTGGTGTTTCCAGCGCTCGAAATCACCGGGATCTTTGACCGACATTAATTCCTTGAGTTTTTCAAAGCCAGATTCGCTATCGAATTCAGCGTCCAGTTTTGCGCGTAGTTCCGGGTTTGAAGGTAGAGGGTCGAGTCCGTAGAGCAGGGCGCGGATGTACATCCCAGTGCCACCGGCAATCACGGGAATATGTCCGCGTTTGCGGATTTCGCAGATCGCCTTGTCGGCGAGATCGACATAGCGGAAGACATCAAGACGTTCTGAAATCTCAAAAAGGTCGATGAGGTGATGCGGGACGCTCTCTCTTTCTTGCCTCCCAGGTTTGGCTGCGCCTATGTCGAGGCCTTTATAGAGCTGCATTGAATCTGCGGAGATGATTTCACCTGAAAATCTGCGGGCTATTTCCAGTGAAATGTCGCTCTTTCCGCTAGCGGTCGGCCCGGTTATGACGATTAGCTTCATTTAAATAAATTCCAATGCTTTTCTATCTACATTTCAACTACAGGCCGAGAGCCTGTGTTACTTTAAGAACACGCCTTGGAGTTTTGATTTTTCTATTTTGAATACTATTTGGAACTTGGATTTTGCAACTTGGAATTTCCGTCTCCGGCCTGGGGTCGGAACCAGGAGGAGATTATGAAAATAAAGACACCTACGCAGATTGCGCTGTCGGCAACATTGAACGCAGGCCAGTGATAGGAGCCATAATAAAAGTCAAGGAAATCAACAACCGAACCGCGCCAGATCCTGTCAATGGAATTCCCGACAATCCCCCCTGAAATGAGAGCCATGGAATAATATCTTTCCGGCCAGCCTTCGGCGATGCGCCTGATGAAAACAACTATGAGGATGAATACAATTACTGAAATTATAAGAAGGAGCCAGCCTTTGCCGGCGAGGATTCCCCAGGCGGCGCCGCTATTTTTCACGAAAACCAGATTGAACAGGCCGGGGATGACTTTGATGGAATAGGTAATCCTGTTTTCTGCGAGTATCTTTGTAATCTGGTCAACGACAATGATCAATCCCGTGAGGACAGCGCACCGGATGACGAGATGCTTCAGGTCATTTTCGCTTTGTATAATATGGAGCTTCAACGGTTGAATTCAGGACGGAGTCCGTTGTTTTCTTCTCTGAGTGATTTGCATTTTATACAAAAACGGGCGTATGGTTTTGCATCGAGACGTCCAACCGAAATCTGGCATCCACAGTCAAGGCATTTGCCGAATTCGCCGTTTGCGAGCCTTTCTATGGCTTCATCAATCATCTCGATAACTTCAATTTCGCTTGTCATCATTTCAAGTTCCATCTCGTGGAGGAAATTGTCGCTTCCGAAGTCAGCCATATGATTTGACATGCTGTTTGAAAGATCGCCCGCAGCACCAGGGGACAGCGCTTCGCTTGAGTGAAAGTTAATCTGTCCCTGCATCTGCCTTCTGGCTTCAAGGAGCATTTCATAGTATTTCTTTTTCGTTCCTTTGAATGCGGGAAGTTTTGGGACTGGAGAAAGATGCGCCAAGTTTTTTTCAGCTGGAATCTTCTTGAGGTGTTTAGGGCCCATCAGTTTTGCTTTGGGCGCTGATATTTTTGCGGCGACTTTACCCGGAGCTTTGTTTACGGCAGCCTTTGCAGAGGGCTTAACGGTTTTCTTTGCAGCAGTAGCCGTTTTTTTTACCTTTGCCTTGCCTTTGAACGCAGGTGAAGCTTTTTTTACAGGTTTAGCTTTTGCAACAGCTTTCTTCATGGTTTTAGATTTTATAGCCATTTTGATCACCCTCTGTTTAGGTAAAGAAAAAATTAATTTTAAAATTAGACCCCTATAAATTAGGCGCGAAAACTAACATAGATTTAGAATTAGTCAAGAAAGATAAATGAATTTTAATCAAAAATAGGCTAAACAAGGATTTCAATTTCCCTTTTTTGATTTAATTGTATCTCCCTTTATAAATGCAGGCACGAGCTTGCCTGTGTCTTTTAAACTCAATTCCATTAGAAACGGAGATGAAAATGCTTGCAATAAAAAACGGACAGAAGATTCTCTTCATTGGTGACAGCATAACCGACTGTGGTAGAAGCAGGGAAAACCCCAGTTTGCTAGGAAGCGGCTATGCGATGATGACGGCCGCCCAGCTTATGGTCCAATATCCGGAGCAGAACCTCAGTTTCTGCAACTTTGGAATTTCCGGAAACAGGGCCAAGGATCTCAAGGCTAGGTGGACTGAAGACTGTATAAGGCAAAAACCGGATATTCTTTCCATATTGATAGGAGTGAATGACACTTGGAGGCGCTATGACAACAACGATATTACCGAAGTGTCTGTTTTTGCGGACGATTTACACCATATTCTTAAGCGGGCGAAAGATGAGCTAGGCTGTCAGATCATTATACTTGAACCATTTGTCCTCCCGGTTCCGGACGATAGGAAAAAATGGAGGGATGACTTGGATCCGAAAATCAATGCAACCAGGCAGCTGGCTTTGGAATATGCCGATGCATATGTGCCGCTTGACGGGATTTTTGCAGCGGCATCATGCAGGCGGAAACCTGCATACTGGGCAGCAGACGGAGTTCATCCGACAATCGCCGGGCACATGCTTATCGCGAATGCATGGACTGAATGTGCCGGGAACTGAAAGGAATGATGGCCGAATGGCAAATATTGATGAATTTAATATTTACAATCAAGAAGAACGGCTTATTGAATTATGACGAATTTTGACCGAATAATCGACAGGCGCGCCACATCATGCGTCAAGTGGGGCAAATATAGGGGCAGGGATGTCATTCCCATGTGGTTAGCGGACATGGACTTTGAAGCGCCGGTTCCAGTCATTGAAGCGATTGTAGAAAGGGCGCGTCACGGTGTTTTCGGCTATACATCTGAACCGGATGAGCTCTCTGGCGTAATAGCAGACATGCTTGAAAAGGAATATTCCTGGCGGATAGAACCATCATTCCTTGTCTGGCTGCCGGGTCTGGTGACAGGCCTCAATATTTCATGCAGGGCCACACCGGGAAAATCCGTGATGACTTCCATTCCGGTTTATCCGCCATCTCTGAGCGCACCCATCAATGCGGGGAAACAACTTGTTACAATAGAACATGTCATGGAAAACGGCCGTTATGTGTTTGACTTCGATGCAATCGAAAAGTCCACATCAAAAAAGGCTGACATGTTCATCCTGTGTAACCCGCAAAATCCGCTCGGGCGGGTTTTCAGTGTGGAAGAATTGAAAATGCTTGCTGAAATCTGTTTGAGGCATGACATGATCATCTGCTCGGATGAGATCCATTGCGGCCTTGTCCTTGATAAAGATAAGAGGCATGTTCCTATAGCATCCATTTCCGAAGAGATCGCAGCAAGGACAATTACGCTTATGGCGCCAAGCAAGACTTTTAATATTCCGGGGCTGGGTTTTTCTTTTGCCGTTATCCCTGATGAAAAGATCAGGGAAAGTTTCAGGAAAGCAATGGACGGAATTGTCCCGCATGTGAACATCTTCGGCTATGCCGCAGGTCTTGCTGCCTATAAGGAGTGCGGTGACTGGCGTAAGGAATTGATTGATTATCTGGGCGGGAACCGCGACTGTCTTGAAACGACTATTGCCGGAATCAAAGGCGTTTCCATGGGCCATGTTGAAGCGACCTATCTTGCCTGGATGGACTGCCGTGAACTTGGGCTTGAATATCCAGCGTCCTTCTTTGAAGATCACGGCGTCGGACTCACCGACGGAAGCGATTTCTGCGGCAGGGGGTTTGTCAGACTCAATTTCGGCTGCCAGAGATCAACACTTGAAAGCGCTCTTGAAAGGATAGGAGATGCTGTCTCAATTCTCCATCAAAGGTAATTCTATTGCCGGGATTGAGCATTAAGGGAAACCTTGGAAGTTTCCATATAAATTCCTAGGGGCTTGGGAAAGTTTGCGAATTAGGCATATCTTGTTTAGAAATTGAAATTTGAAAATTGCTTGGGGTTCGGAAGTTGATATTTGGAAAATTATCATGAATATAGATCTTCACATTCATAGCACGGCATCAGACGGAACAAAGACTCCGGCTGAAATCCTTTCTATTGCCAGCGGGAAAAATCTTGGCGCTGTCGCCCTGACAGACCATGACACCGTTGCTGGAATACCTGAATTTCTAATTGAATCGGCAAAGTATCCTGGGATAAAGGCGGTGCCAGGAGTTGAAATCTCACTTAAACACTATGACTATTCTATTCATGCTGTCGGACTGTTTATTGATCATAAATCAGATATTCTAAATGATTTCCTCTGCGAAATCCGCAAAGGCAGGTCTCAAAGAAATGAGATGATCATAATGAAGCTCAGGAAGCAGGGATTCGAAATAAGCCTGGAGGATGTCAACGCTGAAGCCGGAGGTGAGTCCGCGGGACGTCCTCATTTTGCAAGCATCCTTGTGAGGAAAGGTTATTTTTCGGAGCCTCAGCAGGCGTTTGACAAATGCCTCAAGCGGGGCAGATCGGGTTACTGTGATCGCGAACTGCCATTGCCTTCTACGGCTATAGACGTGATTCACCGGGCTGGAGGCATTGTAATATGGGCGCATCCGATGAGTCATATTGACGCCGACAGGCGCAAGCTGGTGAAGATTCTGAAATTCCTTGTTGACAAGGGTATAGACGGTATCGAAGCGTATTATCCCTCTTTTTCCCCTGAACAGAATGAATACATGCTTTCGCTTGCTGATAAATATGGACTTGCAGTTTCCGGGGGGAGTGATTTCCATGGCGAAAACATGAAAGGGATAGATATGGGAACCGGAGCCGGGACTCTTGCCGTACCATACTCGGTTTACGAGAATCTTGAGGAAATTTCCGAAAAAAAAAGGAGTGTTGGAAATGTATAAAAGCCTGAATACAGCAATGATAGGTATTAAATGTCCTTTTGATATGACCCTTAAACTAGCGGAGAATAATGGATTTAAGGGTGTTGACATCAATATCCAGAATTTGTACCGTGAGGCAGATTTGAAAATAATATCAGACAGCCTATTCAGATACTTTGCCGGAAATATTCTACGGCCTGGCTGTGCCGGAGGTTTGCTGCCTGTAAGACTTTCTGCGGAGCAGGCTGATTGGGATAAAGCTCTTGCCGAACTTCCAGCGTTAGCCCAATTAGCACATAAGCTTGGATTCCGCCGCACTACTATTGTCATGTTGCCTTTCCATGAGAAACTTGCATTTGATGACTGTTTCTCATTGTATGTTGCGCGACTGAGGCAAGCTGCCGAACTCCTGAATGATTACGGCCTCAGCCTAGGAGTTGAATATGTCTCGCAACTCACAAGAAGGACCGGTTTCCCAAATACATTTATCTATGATCTTGCGGGAACGCTTAAATTGCTCCATGCTGTCGGGAAGCCAAATGTCGGATTATTGCTTGACAGCTTTCACTGGCACTGTGCCGGTGAGACACTGGAAGCAATCCGGAATTTGCCAGTTGAGTGCATTGTTGCCGTCCATCTGGCAGATGCTCCTAATCGGGCACTCCATCAACAAATAGCCTTTGAACGTGAACTGCCAGGACAAGGAGTTGCCGATTTGCGCGGCTTTTGCAATGCGGTACGGTCGACTGGCTACGATGGCCCTGTCACATGTGAACCTTTTCACAAGGAATTCGAGGATATGTCGCCAGACAGCGTTGCCGCATGTGTCAGCTCCTCCATGGACTCGGTCTTAAATCAGTAGGTCGCGGAGCAACACTTCCGCCTATGGCGAGAAATATTTCTCCCTATATTCTAATGCAGTCATCCCGGTATGTTTTTTGAAGATGCGGTAAAAATATGCGGGAGTGGTGAATCCTGAAAGGGAAGATATCTGGCTGGCGCTGAAATAAGTCTTGATCAGGAGAGAGGACGCATACTCTATTTTGCGGCTGTTGACCAGATCCGGGAAATTCTGTTTGAATTCCTTCCGTATGACCTGGGTCGTCCTGGATTCGCTGAGACGGAGGTATTCCGCGAGCTTGCCAAGCGAAACATTCCCTTTGAATGAGTTGTTCAGGAATTTCTCTATCAGTTCCTTCTTTGACTCCCCCTCGCGCCGCTGTTTCTCCTCCTGATTGGCGATGCTCTCCATTTTGAACGTGAGCAACTGTGACATCTTTAACAACCGGTCCGCATCTTCCAGCGAAAGTTCCGGGAGCGGATTCTTTTTCTGCGCCAACTCGGAGCTGCTGCAGAATGAATCGCTTACAACAGTGCCTTTAGGCAATGATTTATCCTTTCCGGATTTGCTGAAGGGGCCAATATAAAGGAGTCCTGCCAGGCGTCCTTTCGCCTTCATGGGAATCAGAAGTTCCAAGGCGCGTCCGTGGCAATACTTGAAAAATGGCTGGAATCCTTTTGACGGAAGTTCCTGCTGCATGAGGGTGTCGTCATAATAGGCGCACTTCTTGGTTTGTTTCGCCTTTTCCTTTATATATGAGCAGTACGGATTGTTATGCAGATACTGGATTATGTTGCGTACCGGATCCAATTCAACCGTGTATGCATGGAGGGTTATCTGGCATTTGAATGTCTTCTCAAACGCTTTCAGTATTTCTTTGAATTCTATGAGGTTGTCCATAATCACTTAATATTGCATAATAATTATTGAATATTGCATAGATGCTGGGTTTAATATAGCATATAATTTATTAAACAAAATGAGATTAGGTATTTGCTGGAACACATACAAAAATGAAAGGAAACACAGATGGATCCATTGAATCTAAAATTAGAACTCTGTCCGCAGGAGTTACGATACGGTTTGACTGAGATTGCCGCTGAGTGGCCGCGCAGGTTCACCGCCTCGCGAAAAGCGCCGATACTCGGGTTTGAGAAATGCGAAAAATTATGCAAAGGCGGACTCGCTGTCACTTGGAACGGCAAGAAGATCAATATCCGTTACGGCAGGAGGATTGATGCTTTCAGGGCCATCGGGAGGCTGCTCGGCCAGGATGCGGCACAGGACTTCTCGGAAACTGCGAAGTTCGACATGCTTGGTGTTCAGTTTGATGTCTCACGCAACGGTGTTCTCACTACTGGGAGCGTCCGTACCCTTTTGCGCCGTTCCGCACTCATGGGGATAAACGCAGCCGTGCTCTATGCGGAAGATACATACGAGGTTCCCGGAGAACCTTTCTTCGGCTATCTGCGCGGGCGTTATACGCAGGAGGAGATGAAGGGGTTGGACGACTATGCTGATTCGCTCGGGATTGAGATGTTCCCGAACATCCAGGCGCTGGCGCATCTGGAGCAGGTTCTCCAGTGGCCCGCCTATGCGGAATACCGGGACACAGCGCAGGTGATGCTTGCCGATGATGAGAAGACCTATGCGCTTCTGGAGAAGATGATTTCCGCTGCGAGCTCACCGTTCCGTTCCAAGCGCATTCACCTGGGGATGGACGAGGCCCACGGCATCGGCTCCGGACGCTATAAGAAAATACATGGAGAGACCAGCCCATTCGATATTCTGAACAAGCACCTCGTAAAGGTTTGTGAAATCTGCAGCAGAAGCGGGCTGAAACCGATGATCTGGAGCGACATGTATTTCCGTCTCGGATCTGAAAAAGATGATTACTATGACAAGTCCTCAAAAATCCCCCCTGAGGTTGTAGCCCAAATCCCGAAAGATGTGCAGCTAGTGTACTGGGATTACTACCATCATGACAAAGAGTTCTATCTGGAGTGGATCAAACGGCATCGTGCGCTCGGTTCGGAGCCGGTTGTTGCGCCTGGAATCTGGAGCTGGGGACGCTTTTGGTCAGCTATGCCATATACATTGTCAACCGTTGCGCCCTGCATGCAGGCGTGCAAGCAGGAGGGAATCCGTGAGACATTCATCACAACCTGGGGTGACGACGGAATGGAATGCGATCTTTTTTCCGCACTTCCAGGGATGCAGTTCTATGCCGAGCATGGATACAGTGAAAACATCGATCAGGATCTGCTGAGGGCTAACTTCCGGGGCTCCTGCGATGCCGATTATGACGACTGGTGCAAGGCGTCTGAGATTGACTCTGTCCCGTCGCTGAAGGATCCTTCCCAGGATGCCAACAATGCAAGCAAGTGGATACTGTGGCAGGATATATTCCTCGGACTCATGGATCCGCAGCTTGACGGATATTCACTCAGGGCGGATTATGAAATACTGGCGGACCACCTGATGCTTGCATCGAAGAAATCCCCTATTTCCCGCCGCCTTATTTTTCCGTCAAAGATAGCACGGGCTGTCGCCATCAAGTCAGAACTGCGTCGCAATATTGTTGCAGCATATGCTGCCGGAGACAAGGCGGAGATTGCAAGACTGCTGAAGACCGATGTGCCCGCCCTCCGCAAGGCGGTTGATGAACTCTGGAAGACGCATCGTGAGATGTGGCTTGCCACGTATAAGCCGTTCGGGCTGGAGGTCATCGAGGGGCGCTATGGCGCTGTTCGTACGCGGGTTGAGAGTTTCGAGGCGCGTCTGAAGGCGTATCTTGACGGGAAGATACCGTCAATCCCGGAATTCGAGACAAAGCTTGAGAAGATAATTGACACAGCCCCAGGTTATCTCCCGAATTTTAACCGTAGCCGTGTTGCAACGGCCAGCGCAATCAAATAAAGGAGCTGCAATGCCTATTATTCAAGGACCGAATGTTACGATTCCGAGCGATGAGTTTCCAAGTTGGGGTTTGGCTGAGTTTAAAGCCGGACAGAAAAATGTGACCGCGAGTCATTTCCACGACTGTGATGAGTTTGTTTTCATGGTTGCAGGGAAGATGCTCATCCGCTCCGAAGGAATCGATTATGTAGTTGTCCCGCGCGATCTGTTGGTTACACGGATGGGTGACGAACACGAAATCCTGGAGATTCTGGAAGACACCCGCTACTTCTGGCTGAAGGGCCCGCTGCGCGGTCAGAAACGACCTGGGCACCTGCATCGCAACGAGAGGGAAAAGCAATGAATAAGATGATCACCCCGCGCGAGCTTGGCATATCCGAAGCCATTCCACGCCCGAAAAGAAGCGACTGGCGCATAGGCGTTGTAGGATACGGCGGTATCGCCGGTGTTCACATACCAGCTTATCTCGAGGCGGGCTGGAATATTGTTGCGGTGGCTGATCCCGATGCACAGGCGCGTAAGCGGGCAAGTCAGGCAATCCCGGGAGCACGCATGTATGAAAACTACCAGGAACTTGTGTCCGATCCGGATGTGGAGGTGGTCTCGCTGTTGACCCAGCCGACCTTGCGAGTTCCGGTGGTTGAATCGGCTTTCAAGAACGGCAAACCCGTACTTACGGAGAAGCCGTTCGCCACCACCATCGAAGAGTGCGAGCGGATGGCCACCCTGTCCGAACAGTATAATCTGCCACTGGCCGTGAGCCAGAACAAGAGATGGAACGGCGCAAACTTTTTTGCGCGTGAAATTATCAGCGGGGGCTTCATAGGAGAACCGTTCTATGCGGCGATTGAAATCCAGGGACGGCAGGACGTCGAGCTTGCAAAGCACCCGTTCTACTCGCAGTGTGAAAACTTCCTCACCGTACAGTGGAACAACCACCTTGCCGACCTGCTCCGCTGCTGGCTGGTCAAGGATCCTGTGCGCGTCCTCACATGCACCCGCCGAATGAAAGGACAGAACTTCAAGAGCGACAACCTCCTGATGTCGATTGCCGATTACGGTGACAGCGTGACCGGGCATATCACGCACAGCGAGCTTCTCCGCAGCACCCTCAGCAGCGCACGATGCCGCGTCGACGGCGATGCCGGCTCCATAGTGTTCGACCTGTATGGAACGGATCTGACCATTCAATGTGCGCGGACTGGCGAGGCCCCCTGTAAACTGGATCTCGCCGGGGTTCATCTCAACAGTTCATTTTCAGGTCCGATGGGGGATTTGCTGATATCCCTTGAAGAGGGCAGGGAACCTGAAACCAGCGCCCGGAGGAACATGCCCACCATCCGGCACGTGCTGGCTGAAGAACGCAGCGCCAAAGCGGGTGGAGCCTGGACAGCGGTTTGATTCACATGAACCAATTGCAAAACTCGAGTTTTGCAATTGGTTCAACAAACAGAATACCCCAGAAAAGGTGATATAATGCAGACCTATGCGATGAAGCGTGAAATCAATATGGATAATGAATATGACCTGGTGGTGGCCGGTGGAGGTCCCGGAGGAACTGCGGCTGCGATATGCGCGGCGAGACTGGGTGCGAAGGTGCTTCTTCTGGAGGCGACAGGATGCCTCGGCGGAATGGGGACTTCAGGCCTTGTCACCGCATTCGATCCGATGGCCGATGGCAACAGGGCCTTGGTAGGCGGATTCATGCAGGAGGTCGTTGAGACCATGTATTCGCGCGGATTCCTGGCGCCGCAGGTGACTCCGGAATACTGGAGGAAAAAATACCATTGCTGGACTATGTACAGCGCGGAAGGGCTCAAGCTGATCCTCGATGAATTCGCCGCAGGGGCGGGAGTTGAAGTAAGATTTTTCACGAAGGTGATCGATGCGGACTTCAATTCCTCCGATAAGTCGGTGAAAGGGGTGATAATCCACAATATAGAGGGCTACGCCTTCGTTCCTGCGAAGACTTTCGTGGATGCCACTGGAGATGCGGTTCTTGCGAATATCTGCGGGGTCGAATGCAGGGAGGCGGGCCGCAACGCTCCTCCTCCGATGCCGCCGACACTGTGCTCCCTATGTTCCTGCATCGACTGGGATAAAATCGATTCAAACGAGGGTAAAAGCCAGCATGTGATGCATGAAAAGGCCATTTTGGACGGTCATTTTTCGCACAAGGACAGGCAGATGCCGGGAATGTTCAAGGTTGGTCCCCATACGGGTATGCTGAATGCCGGACATGTTTTTGGAATGGATGCCCTGGACAGCAGGAGCTTGAGCGCAGGAATGGTGCGGGGACGGCAGCTTGCGCAGGAATATATGTCATTCTACAGGAAATATCTTCCCGGCTTTGAGGAGATGGAGCATATCGCCACCGCCAATCTGATGGGAGTGAGGGAGTCCAGACGCATAGTCGGTGAATACGAACTTAACATAGGGGATTACCTTGCAAGGAGGCAGTTCCCGGATCAGATCGGGATATTCAACAAGTTCGTGGACATACACGTAAAAGACGATTCTGACGCGGAACTTGCAAGATTCCGCGAGGTGTCAGGCAGGACTGGCAGGCTTGGGCATGGAGAATGTTTCGGAATTCCCTACAGGATACTTGTCCCTAAGGGCTGGAAAAACCTCTGGGTTGCAGGCCGCTGCAATTCGAGCGATGAACAGGTGCACGGTTCGATCAGGGTCATGCCGGCGGCAGCGATGATGGGGCAGGCTGCGGGAACTGCCGCTGTGCAGTCAGTCAGGACCGGACAGACCGCATGTTCACTGGACACGGTGGCTCTGACCGACACCCTGCGTAAAAACGGTGCGATACTCGAGTAGTTATTGAAAACTGGATTGCAATAACCATCTGAAAACAGACTAGTGTACGGAGGGATTAAGACTATGTTTACGACGCTTGCGATGAAAGAGGTATTGTTTCCGGAATCTTTCCTGTGGGGGGCCGGCGGGGCAGGGCATCAGATAGAAGGAGAAAATGTCCACAGCCAATATAACCAGATGGAACGTGATGGCAAACCGAATTTTCCGGTGAAGTCCGGCAAGGCGTGCAATCACTGGGAGATGTATCGCGAAGACATCGATATGATGGCTGAGATGAAACTCCAGGTATACCGGATGTCCATTGAATGGTCCAGGATCGAGCCCGAGGAGGGACGCTATGACCAGGAAGCGCTGGCCCGCTACATTGATATGTTGGAACGCCTGAACAGCAGGGGCATAAAAGTCTGCCTGACTTTGCATCACTGGTCACATCCACAGTGGTTTGAGGCTCTCGGCGGTTTTGAGAAACGTGAGAATATAAAATATTTTGAGAAGCATCTGAACTACATTGTGCCGAAAATAAAAGACTATGTTCATATATGGGTGGTCATGAATGAGTTCAATAATCATGGCTGTTATCCGCCTAACTTTTACCTATACAAGAATCTTCTTCTTGCGCATGCCCGGGGCTATCATGTCATCAAGCAGTATTCAAAAGCGCCGGTCAGCAGCACACATTCGCTGATCCACTGGCAACCGGAGAGAAGTTTTGATCCTATGGACAGGGCTGCGGCAAAGGTCTTGGACTGGTGCCAGAATGAATTCTTCATTCACGCCATAAAAACAGGGGAACTTGTCCTGCCGTATACCGACGCTGAGTCTTCGGATGAGGTGAAGGGGAGCATAGACTACTGGGCGATAAATTATTATACGCGACACATGGCGAGTGCAAGGACCAAGTATTTCAGCGCTCCGCGTTTCCCGTTCGACCGTGTAAGCATGATAGATCAAAACATGTACCATGAGGAATTATATCCGGATGCGTTTGTCCAGCATCTGCCCCGGTTTTCGGGGCATCCTATATATATATGTGAAAACGGTTGTTGCTGTGATGACGACCGGCTGCGGATCATTTATCTTGCGCGTCATATCAGCGCATTGAGGGAAGCCATGAAGATGGGGGCTGATGTGCGCGGCTATATCCACTGGTCGATCATGGACAATTACGAATGGGGCTCTTTCATACCCCGTTTCGGACTGGTCCATGTTGATTTTGAAACATTCAAGAGGACGCTCAAGCCGAGCGCGCACTTCTATCGCGGGATCATAGAGAATCACGGCATAACAGAGGCTTTGCGCGACAAGTTCATCCGGCCGATGTCCGATGTAAAGGTTTACCCTCCAAAGAATTGAACCGCAGGCAGCTTTATCCGCAATATTGCATAATAATTATTGAATTTTGCATAGATTAATCGGGGCGATTGCCATATAATTGAATATTGAAGTTAGCTGTAGCAATTCAAATTTTGTTTTTACAAAAAATGAGGTTCCCCATTTTTAAGTTTAAGAATAAAATCGGCAATCGGCAATCGGCAACCGGAAATATTTTCACGCTCATTGAGCTCCTCGTTGTAATCGCCATCATCGGCATATTGGCGGCGATGCTTCTCCCGGCCTTGAAGAAGGCGAAGGATACTGCGCAAAGCATCCTCTGCATATCAAACCAGAAGCAACTGGTGCAGACCATCTCCTTTTATGAAACAGATCACGCAGGGAGTGCTCTGGCCTGCCTTTACAATGAGTATGATTTCCTGAACCTGCTGCCTGCGGCTCTTGCTGATTCCGACCCCACTCATTATTATACCACAAACGGGGATGCCGCCGGTTTGACCAGCGTTCTTAGCGCTTTTGGTTATCTTGGCTTTGAGCCCTATAAGGATGCAAATAAGATCGGTGTACAAAAGTCAGCGCAAGGAATATTGAGCTGCCCGTCCTGGAAATTCGAGGATGGCCTAACTTACGGCTCCTACACAGCAGGGCAGGACATCTTCACCAATTACGGCCTTTATCCGATTAATTTCAACGATCTGTCAAATCCCCAGAGAAACATATATAGGCTTAAAAAACCTTCAGAAAGGGTTCGGATCACGGATATCAAAGCCGGATACGGGAGGAACGGCACCGCCCAGTACTGCTACAGGTACTATGCTGATTTGATGCCACGTCATAATCTGGCAATCAACGCCGGATTCGTTGACGGCCATTGCGAGTCTATCAAATACGTGGAAATCCCGCATGGCGCGGCCAATGTCACTGATATAAGATTTTCATATGGCAACACGGATTTTAATTGAGCTGCGATAGCGATAAAGGACAACAAATAATGGAGTTCTCGTCAGTGTTGAAAAAAATGATGTTTATTTCGGTTGTTCTGATTTCGTGCGTTTCTTATGCAGTAGGAAATACCGTTGATGACTCTCCAGCCAAACCGGCGAAAGAGGAGCTGAGTCCTGCCATAACCTTGAATAAGAACCAGTTAAAATTAAAAGTTGGTGAAACATTCCAGCTGATTGCTACGGTCAAGAATTCAAAAGGCGATGTTGCATGGTCATCGTTCAATCCAGGATTTGCCACTGTAACCCAGAAAGGGCTGGTTACTGGAGTTCATGAAGGCAGCCTGGAAATATCGGCATCCCTACTTGAAGGGAAGGTGACTTCCGAATGCAGCGTAGAGGTCGTAAAGGAACAAGCGGTGGCCGCCCCGGCGAATTCAACGAGGGAAATAAAGGAAGTGCTGATAGCAAATGAAATAAAGGAAATGTTCGTGGGCGAGGACCTGGGCATAGTGGCGACCTGCCTGCCGTACAATGTGTTTGCGGACAATCCTTACACGTTGGAAACTAGCAATCCGAAAATATTGCAGGTGAGTTCTTCGAATATTGCCACTGCGGTTGGAGAAGGAATGGTCACGTTGACTGCGAAAACACCAAATGGCTGCACCGACAGCATTACCTTTGAAGTGAAAAGCGTCGTCCCCGAGGCAGTGCTGAAGCCTGAAGAGATATACAATGTTGAATTGAAAAGATTCGACATTGTCCTGGGAGATGTGGACGGGAAACAGTCAATAAGGAACTCCCTTGGAATCAACAATGCGCTGTTATACGCACAGCGGCATGGGTATAAGAAGGTCGTATTCCCCAATGGATTGTACCTGCTGGATCCATTGGACTCCATTTCCATGCGGAGTAATCTAATCATTGATTTGAATGGGGCCACGTGGCAGATAAGACCCAATGAGTATGCCAGGTACGCATTGGTAAGATTCCAGGAATCGGACTGGCCCAGCCTGTTTAAGAAATATGATGTTGCTTCAGAAAGAGTGACTCAGACGTCCCTGTCCCCGCTTCCGATTGATAAATTTACTGTGAAGGAAGGAACGACATCCATACTGTCAAATCCTATTTCAATAGGCCCCTTGCCTGCGAAAGATCAGCCAAATCAGATAATGAATTCACTTGAAAGCGGCACTTCATGCCTGCTGTCGAGCAGCATTGGCGTAAACAGGAATATCATAAGCGCGGACAAGCCGGGGGTCATGGAAGTTGTATTTAAGCTGAATTATTACAGGGGTCCTGATTTAATCGTAACAAAGGATTTCGGTAAGATGTGGATGAGAAGCTTGGATGCAAAGTTATGGAATGATTCAAGGCAGACCTGTCAATTGCGTACTGAAAATGATTATGACAATATAAAACTGGAACTGGTTTTTTCATTGAAGAACTGCAATGCTGAAATTTACCTGGATCGGGCAGTCGTGTGCAGGAAACCCGCCTCGGTGCTGGAGAACTGCAGCCTGCGCAATGGGACAATCCTGGGAGAACGGGATTTCAAGGAGCAGTTTTATCCTAATTGGCAGAAGGATGGCAAGACCGAGGGGGCGTTGGCGATATCATTTGAGGAAGGAAGGAATAATGGCATAGAAAAATTGACTGTTAAAAAGGGAATAGGGTTCAATATTGGTTCAAGACTGGGGCAACATTCCTATGGAGCCATTGGTATTGGTTCCAGCAAGCTGAAGTTTGCAAATTTGGAATTTGGGGGTTTTGACCAGCAAGGCAATGCTGTTGAATCATCGACTGTCCAAAGGACGAAGGATTTCATAGACTTGTCTGCGATAAAGGAGACTTTTGAATTGGGCCTTCCCCTGGGGTACATGGGATATAATGTGCTCAGGGCACGGATATATGACATATATTTCTATGATGCAGACAAGGTCTTCATCGAGAGGAAACGGGGTGCGTTGACTTTCAGGAAATACAATAAACCTCAAAATGCAAAATATGTGAAGGTTGTATTGCATTGGGACACGGCCATAACATCGGGAGCTCCTGATTTTGGCGATTCAATCGGGTTTTTCACTGAATATAAGCCGCCAATTAAAAACTATATTAAAAACTGTGTCATAGAAGATAATTTTTCAACTGGATTTGCTGCCTGCGGTGGAATCAACTGGTTGATTGAAGGAAATATCTTCAGGAGGAACGGAGGCCGTATGCCGGGCTGTGACATCGACTGGGAGGATGGCTGGGAATATTCACAGGATGATATTGTCAGGAACAACTCGTTTGAATCACATAGCGGCATAATCGTATGTGCCGGTTTAAATCATGTATTCAAAAATAATGCCATGAAAGGCAATACGACAGTATATGGACGAAGCCAATACATGAAATATAGCAAGAATAAATTTGGGGAAGAAGGGAAAACAGTGAAAACTGGTTTTGGCACCCAGACTGATACGTATATTTGCGATAATATTTTCATGGGTGGATCCGCCGGCATATCCAGAACACATGAAAAAGACGGTAAATACACTGGCATATGGAAGAACAACATATTCAATGACACAAGCTTGAACATAAAAAATCCGAAAAATGATTCAATTTCAAATAACACCTTTATTTCCACCGATGGTAAGAATATTAGAGTCAGCGGGGGTGCTGTTGAGTGTAAGTTTGAGGGCGGACTTCTGCTTGGCGGCGGAGAATACAATAAATGTGAATTCAGTAATGGCTCATTGCTGACAGAGGCCAAGGTCTCGGATGAAACGATACTTCTTAAAAAATGCAAATTGAAGAATGTTGGATTCAGTCTCCCCCATTGCAACATTACCGTGACAGACTGCGATTGGGAGAACGCTTCAGGGCAATTGTTCTATTTGGCAAACAGCGACGGTCTTCCAGAGGTAATAAGAATAGAGAACAACAGGATCGTCACCGCTTCCACTGAATCCTTTATTGCCGCTTGGAACATAGGGGCCTGGAACGGTAAAAAATTATATATAACAAATAATAAAATAACTGTTCCTGATAATTATGCAGGGTTCTACCTCAATGCAACTTGGCGGGCCAAGGCTGATGCGGCCCCGACCGATATATACATCTATGGGAATACTACCAACTGTCCGATACAACCGGCCCCGGCCAATCATCTGAGCGGATGCGGTTTGCTGTTTCATTTGAATGGAGCGAAGTAAACTGCATGGATATGATTTATGGCCTCTTTTTGCTTATTATTGCATAATAGTTATTGAATTTTGCATAGATTGATGAAGGGGATTATCGTATAATTTACATATGGCAAAAGCAGCAAGCATTTTAATTTATGAAAAAGGAGGTGCCCCTTGTTAAAATATGAAAATAAGACTGGTAATCGGCAATTGGCAATCGGCAATGTCTTTACCCTCATTGAGCTCCTGGTGGTAATAGCCATCATCGGAATATTGGCGTCGATGCTCCTGCCTGCATTGAAGAAGGCGAAGGATACTGCAAACAGTATCCTCTGCATCTCAAACCAGAAGCAAATGCTGCAGATAGTGAACTTTTACGAGACAGACCACAATGGAGCTGTCCTGGGCAACCATTATTATAACTATGGCTTCCTCGAGTCCAGATATCAGATAAGCGGGACAGCAGGTTGGCTGGCCGTACTTTCCTGGTCGGGTTATATGGGATACGATGCCTACCTTGAAGCCCCTACATTTCTTATTAAGATAAACAGGGAGGCTGACCCGAAGAGCGTGCTTGTCTGTCCGTCTTATAAAAGGGAGGATGGAGGTGTTACATCTTCTGAAAGAGTCTACAGTCACTTTGGCCTCAGCGGTCTTAAGATCTTCACCAATAACGCAAGCTATCCAGGGCATCCTTCTATATTTCAGGTTAAGAAACCATCGGAAAGGGTTCGCTTCACAGATATAAAAAAGGGTACAGGCCCGAATGGGAATGGACAGCACTGCTACTACTACTCCGCCTTTAGTTTCCGTCATACCAATGGCATGAATGCCGGATTCATTGACGGCCATTGCGAACCTATAAAGGCCTTTGAGCTCAGCAATCCTTCGGGTGAGTCGATTGTGGATCTGAAGTATGGTGTGGTCGGTAATACGGCCGGTAGATTTGGAAACGCATTCAATTGAGCCAGATCCATTGAAGGAAAATATCATGACCAGGAATTCAGGCATGTTAATAGTTTTCAGCTTTCTAATGTTGATTTCATTAATTTCGGCTAATGCCAGGGAGAATTGTTTTATGGAAAAAGAACGTGAGATACCAATCATACATGATGTTGACGTTGTAGTCGTGGGCGGTTCCAGCGGCGCTGTGGCGGCTGCGCGTAAGGCGGCAAAAAGCGGGGCGAAAGTCTTCCTGCTTGCACCACGCCCATATCTTGGCGAGGACATTGCCGGAACACTTCGCCTGTGGTCTGACGGGAACGGTCAGCCAAATGCGGAACTCGCAAAACTGATATACGGGATCCGAAATCCGGTACTGCCATTCACATACAAGGCCAGCATTGCGCCAGAACCGGAAAACCCCGATCCGGACAACCGCAAGCTAAATGACGGGATATGGAATGACATCGATCGGCACGGAGTCCAGTATAAGGGAAAGGAACTTGAGATCCTCATAGACATGGGCAGGGAAATGGCTTTGAACAAGCTCTTGTTGTACGCATATGAATCATCCAGGAAACCTGGGTCTTCAGTCAGTTCTGCCGTTGTGAGCACCAGTACGGACGGGCAGAGCTGGAGTGAAGCGGGTAAATCAACTTCATGGCCAAAGCTCAACCCGCCAAATAAAGCGGATTATCCCGGTACTTTTGTGTATGAGTTCCCATTGAACGGTAAGGCGCGTTACATCAAGCTTGTTTCAACTCCGCATGCAGCGGTAATGAGGCAATGGCTTGGAGAGATAGTAATTGAAAGTGCAGGTCTTGCGGCTGCCGTTCCAAACGGAGCGATGGCAGTTACCACTCCGCTAAATGTCAAGAAGACCTTGGATGACGCATTGCTTGAGGCGGGTGTTCCTTTCCTTACCGGCGCATACGGTACTGAAGTCCTTACTGATGAGAAAGGGAATGTTGCCGGAGTAGTTGTCTCGAACCGCAGCGGACGTCAGGCTGTCAGGGCGAAAGTTGTTATAGACGCCACGGATAGGGCCTTTCTGGCGCGGCAGGCTGGCGCGAAGTTCCGTCCCTTCCCTCCTGGCGCCTATACGTTTTCACAGACAGTGGTGTCCGGGGAAGTTCCAAAAGCACCCGGGATGGAGGTGCGTGAATTTGCAAATGAATATGACACGAAGCTCACCGGCATGAAAGCTCCGGCTGGAATGCCTGAGGACATCAAAGGAAGGTTGTTTGAGTGCAGCGTCTCCCTTCCTATGAAAGGCGCTTCCTTCAGCTCTTTCGCGGAAGCGGAGCAGACTATCCGGGACCTGACTTTTACCTCGCAGCAGCTTGATACAGCTGAAAAGACATTTTTCATCCCGCCGGACTCGTTGATAGGAACGGCGTCTATGGCTGGAGCGTGGAAGGACGCAGCCGCTATTGACTTGAATGTATGCCGCCCTGCCGGGGTTCCATATTTTTACGCACTAAGCGCGATGGCGGATGTTCCACGCGAAGCGGCGGTTTCCTTGGTCAAGCCATGCAACTTGATGGAGCTTGCCGAGCGTGTCGGTGTTGCAGCTGCGGCTGAAGCGAAAAAAAGGGGAGAGCCTGTGAATGTCAGGATCCGCAGGACTGGTTCTGAAGCCGGTGTTGTAAAAGGGGAAGTCCGGGAAATACTGGAAGGGTTGATGCCGAATTCAATTACAGCAACCGGAAAAGTGGTGGCGGAACTCCGCGGACTGCCGGTGCTTGCCGAATGTGATGTGCTGGTTGTCGGTGGCGGAACTTCCGGGGCGCCTGCCGCCATATCTGCTGCGAGGCAGGGCATGAAGACGATTCTTCTGGAATATCAATACAACCTTGGAGGCGTCTCCACTGTCGGAATATTGGGAAGCTATTACTATGGCAACCCTTGCGGGTTCACTGAGGAGATTGATGAAGGTGTCAGTAAGACGGGAGCGGTTTTCGTTCAAAGCAAAGCTGAGTGGTATCGCCGCCAGTGCCGGATATCTAAAGCCGAGATATGGTTTGGTGCAATGGCATCTGGAGCTGTGCTTGACGGTGACAAGGTGGTTGGCGCAGTAGTTTTGGCGCCAGATGGGACCCGTGGCGTGATCAGGGCAAAGACAATCATAGATTCCACCGGTAATGCTGATATTGCAGCAGCGGCAGGATCTGAAACCGAATTCATCAATCCAGATGAACTTTCGTTGCAGGGCGCGACCATGAACTGGCGTAATCTCGGGTCAAGCTGCATCAATGTAGATATAAGTTTCGTGGACGATGAAGATGCTGCCGACATGTGCTTTTTCGCGTTGCGTGGAAGAAAGGCATTCCCTTACAACATGTACTGGGACCAGTCGCAGCTTGTCAACAGCCGCGAACGCCGCCACATGGTAGGTGAATATGTTGTGCAGCCGATGGATTTCATGAACGGCAGGACGTTCCCAGATACCATCGTACAATGTTACACTACGCATGACACCCATGGCCAGACAAACCATGATATGCTGTTCCTGAGCATGATTTCCAGTCCTGAAAGTCATATCTGGGCAAACCTTCCCTACCGGGCCCTGTTGCCGAAAAAGCTTGACGGTCTCATCGTGACCGGGCTTGGGATAAGCGCGCACCGTGACGCCATACCTGTACTGCGCATGCAGCGCGATGTGCAGAACCAGGGTTATGCCGCAGGCTATGCCGCTGCAATGGGAATCAAGGACAATGTGCCTCCAAGGGACATTGATATTAAGAAGCTTCAGAAACATCTGGTTGAAATTAAAGTCTTAAAACCGGAGGTGCTGGCATACGTTGATAATTATCCCCTTTCTGACGATAGCTTGAAGCAGGCGGTGAAGGAGATTCCGCGGTATGGCGGATACAATCTGCTCTGGAGGCTGTTCACCGACCCGAAGCGGTCTGTCCCGATGCTGGTTGACGCATATAATAAGACGAATGATTCTGATGCCGTCTCAAAAACCAGATATGCAGCAGTCCTCGCCATGATGGGAGACAGGACTGGAACTGGAACGCTGATAAAAACCATTGAATCATCATCTTGGGATACCGGATGGGACTGGAAAGGGATGGGCGCGTTCGGACGCAAGACAAGCTACATCGACGGATACATGATTGCGCTCGGAAAGTTAAGGGCGGGTGAGGCTTTGCCTGCAATTTTAAAAAAGGCTGAACAGTTGGAGCCGAAGGACGGATATTCGCATTTCAGGGCAGTGTCTCTGGCCTGCGAGGCCATAGGTGACAAATCTGCGGCGCCGGTTCTGGCGGCATTGCTGGGCAAGCCCGGCATAGGCGGATACGCGTTGAGCATGGATGGAAAATTTCCAGACTACAAGGGGTTCAGCTGTCCAGCCGGTGACAAGGAAAGGAATCTTTCATTGAGGGAGATCTGCCTTGCCCGAGCTCTCTACAATCTTGGAGACCATGAAGGCAAAGGGGAGGCGGTGCTGGTTAAATATTCCAAGGATCCGCGAGGCGCTTATGCGAAACACGCGTTGATGGTAATGCAGAAAAAACAGGCCGAAGTGAAGAAATGAAACTTGCAATGATGAGCTATATCATGGGGGTCCACGGCTTTGGCCTTGATGATATCATACGGACCGCAGTCAAATGCAAACTTGACGGAATGGACTGGGATGCTAGGTTCGGGACTGATCCTTTGGAAGTAAAAAAAAAGTCTGCGGATGCGGGGTTGCCAATCGTATGCTACATATTTTTCCTTAAAAAATTCCTTTCCGGAGACCATGGATGGATTGACGAGGCGAAGAAGGAGATCGAGTACGCTGCCAGGCTCGGCACTCCAGTTGTGATGATTCCGACAATGACCAGTGACAGGCTGTCGCGTGGTGAATTCCGGCGTCGCTGGATCGGCGCCCTCTCTGAAATAGTCCATTTGACAGACAAGGCTGGAATCACACTTACCGTGGAAAACTTTCCTGGCGAACACAGCGCCTTTGTGACGGCTGATGATTTCCTCGAAGCAAGTAAGGAAATTCCGCAGCTCCGACTGACTTTCGACAACGGCAATGCTTCAAGCGGCGAAAATCCGGTCGAGTCTTTCAGGAGATGCCGCGACTATGTTGTCCATGCGCATTTCAAGGACTGGCATATCCGCAATGAACCGACACCTGGATATCAGAAAATGCTCGATGGCAGATACTACAACTATGCGCTTATCGGTGAGGGCGACATAGATACTGCCGGATGCTGGAAGGCGATGAAGGAGGCCGGATACAGCGGTTACATAAATATTGAAAGCGACAGCTATGACCGCGACTTTGAAAAAGCTTTTTCACGAGTCGCCAATTTCCTCCGGGGCATCGTTCACAGCGAGGTCAACCCAGAACACAGCCTGTCACAGGCCAGAAAGCAAATTCGATGCCCGCAATAAAAATATAATGGTGGTTCTAACATGAAAAAAACAATAGGAAGCATCGAGTATTAAGCTAATGACTTACATTCACTTTCTGTATGAAATCAAAATCACTAGGAGCAAACCCGAATGAGCATGTTAAATGATGCCGCTACAATGAGAAATAATTATGAGCTGCCGGAAATCAATACGTGGCGGCTTTTCAATAAGAACATTGATCAGGATAAAATCGCCTGGATGGTGGAGGCATGGGAGGCGGCAGGTTATCGTTTTGGTTCGGTATGCATTGATGACGGTTGGACTGAAAGAGGTCTGCTTGGCGATTGGATGCCGGACGAAAAACGTTTTCCGGATTTCAAGGGACTGGTTGACTGGATTCATTCAAAAGGTTATGGAGTTCGTCTCTGGGTCGCCCCAGCACAAATGCATAGGGGCACCAAAGCCTATCAGAAGTTATTTCCGGATAACGCACTCAGAAGTAAATCCGGGGAACCTTTTTTTTATAGTGGATTAGGCACCTGGCGCGTTGATTTCCGTACGGGTGTTGGGCGGAAGCATATCGCGGAAACGATGAGTCGGCTGACTCGGGACTACCGGATCAATGCCTTCAAGGTGGACTTTCCGCCAATCTACGAGTATGACGACGAATTCTATCGTCAGATGGGCTTTGATTTCACAAAAAATGATGCGGAGAAGATGACGCCGGACTTCTATAAGATTGTTCACGATGCGGTCAAGAAAGAAAATCCACAGGTCAGAATATGCTGTGCCAAAAATCTTTCAGGGTGCGGCCCTTTTATTGACGACACCATCTGCGGCGATTTGGTTGGAAAAGAGAGAACTCCGGAAGTCATAGCCGATATTTGCGGCAAATTGAGAAATTACGCCAGTCCTTATGAGATCACCCCCTGGCTGGAAATGATCTGGGGGGAAGGCTCCGATTATCCGAACGATTCATTGGAATGGCGCTGTGGATTTATCGAATACATGGCCTACAGCATCAATTATGAATTGAAAATAGAGCATAGTTTCATGCCTTTTGCCTACAGGAACGAGAGGCAGATAAGGGTGCTCAACAATCTTTATGGCGGCAGAAATAAATCCTATAAAGTTCTTTGTGCCGGAAGAAGGGCATTCCCTGTAGTGGATATGCTGACAGCCGGAGTTGAAGTTGGGTCTTCCACCAGATTTATCTGCGCACCGGAACAGGATAAAAACATCGTCCTGCACTCCGAGGCGCTGAAGACAAATTCACTCGACTGGCGATGCAGGAATATTTTCAGTGGTGCCGAGATACAGCTGCGATGCAGAAATGAATTCTGGGGAGGAGATGGCAATTGGTGCCGTGTTGAATTCGAGGCTCAGGGGGGAGAATGCTATTTGTTATATCACGAAGGCGAGGCAGACCCATATTTCCATGATCATCTTAAATCCATAAATACGAAGAATACATATTCATAGGAACCGGCAATGCTCCAAAAGACATTCCACCTCTTTCCGAACATCTTTTAGAGTACTTCAATAATGGACAAGTAATTCTTTGAATGATAAAAAGGAGACTTGGGTAATGCGAAAATATTTTATAACAATTGTTTTTTCAGTCCTAGTGTGCCAGTCGCTTCCCATATTGATGGGAGCGGAATCAGGGATCTGGTTCCAGGAGGATTTCCGGAACTATGGCGCCAAACCTCCGGCCTGTTCGGATAATATCGGTATTAAGATCGGGAACGACCCCGTCTGGACGCAAACTGCCGAAATAAATTGCCAGATGAAAGAGTCCGGCTTCATCTTCAAGGAGTTTGCTCCATACGCAAAAGCCGTCGCTGAGGCCAAGAACTATGACGTGCTTTTCAAATTCCGGTTCCAGTCGGACAAGGAGGCCCACCCATCGATACGTATCAGAGATATAGGTGGAATAGGGGAAAGATAAGGACGGAACGGGCTGTTTATGGTAAGGAGCGCTTGATACTTTGCAGTCTCCGGATTAGCTTCCTGATATCCTGAAAATAAAAAATCCTGACTGCAAAGATGGAGAGATGAAGCTATGAAGAAAAAGAAGATGACTGTGACTTCCTGGATCATGCTGGTGCTGATATTGCTGGGCATGACCGCGTATGTGGTCTTTTTCATAAATGGATCGCCTGAGGGGGCGGAAGAAATTGAGGAAGCTACAGGCATTCTTCCAGCGCCCGCAAAATAGCAGGTTTGATTTTAAGGGTTTTTCCTGTCTATATCAATCCAGAGGTGCTGCACCCAGAGCCACTGTTCCGGATGCATGGCGACTCTTTTGGGCTCTTTCTCGGATCAAGTGGGTAAAGAGACTGAATATCCAATATCCAGCCTGGAGCAGCAAAGCCGCAACCAAAACAGTGAGACCACAGAACACACGGAACACACAGAAAAAGTCATTGGCAAGGTTTTGCTTTGCAAAAACTTGCCAATATTCCTTCAAATAATCGTGCAAAAAACAAGAATATGGCGGATTGTATTACGGAATATCCAACCGATGAAGGGAAGAAAAGACGAATTCATTGAACAGACGGAGAAAATTAATCCCTGTTGTTCTCCGGATTGACTGTGTCAACTTTTCTGAATCGTTTTTTCACCTGGCAGATCTTTTTTCTGAATTTCAGTATTGAAGAAATCCTTGAACCTGACATAGATGAATGCGCCGGCCAGTATGACAAGTCCCAGGCCGAGGAACGCAATGATCCTGTACAGCTGTGAGAGGTTGCCCAGGTCCGAAAGAAACACTTTCAGGACAACAACGGTGAAAAGTATAAGACCCGTATATCTGAGCGCTTTTACATTCTTGATAATTCCACCCAAAACAAATGAGAGCCCGAAAAGGCCCCACAGTATCGATATGCCTCCGGCGCGGAACAGGGGAGCCTTGTAATTGAGGAAAATATCCAGTTCCAGGGAAAGATAGAGGAATAGGAGCGCGATGCCGAATGTTGCGAACATCGCAGCGGCGGCATTCTGCGGGACGGATCCCTTTTTCATGAGCCTGTATCCGAGGGCCGTTGAAATCACAAGTACCCCTAAAGTCATGAAGCGTGTCAGCATTTCATTCGGGTAATCCAGGTTTTTCACGAAAATAAAGTTTTTCTGGAAATCAAACATGAGCAGATGTGCGAATGCCAGGAAGTAAACCGCATATGATAAGATGCGCATGAAGGGGCTTTTCATCTTGCTGCTAATCCATAGGAATATTACCGCTTGTATTGACCAGGCGGCCGTTATCCATTCATTGGAAAGAAGGAGGGGGATCGTCACGGTTATGAAGAACGATGCGAAACCCGTCAGGAGAATCAGGAGTTTCCTGTCATCTATCTTCCGGTTCATGAAGACCAGTATCTGTATTATATAGAATACCGCAAGCGAAAGACTGGCCGCAGCCACCCATTTCCTGTCAACCTGATCGCTTATCAGGCAGAAGCATGTGGAGAAGAAGAAGGTGGCATTCAGGAACATCCCAAGAAGTGTGAGTGCGTTTGATTTCTCCTTGTGCAAAATATTATAGAGCAGGGGGATTGCCGAGAAGAGGAGGAAAAACAGGGATACGAAGGTGATTGCGACAGTGAAATCGTCGTGTTTGTAAAATTTATCCAGGGATGCCAGATAAAGCCCGTAGGTGAAGGTGAAGCTGAGGGCGTTCAGCATTTTCCAGTCCTTGTATTTTGCCATTGCGAGCACGCCTATGCCGAGGATGAGCATGTATGAGAATAGCCCCGGGAAATCGGCTGTGCCGGTGCTCAGCATGACCGGTGTGCAGAAGCCGCCAATGATGCCGAAAATTGCGACAAGCATTGAATTGAGCCTTATTGCGATGATCGCAGTGGCTACGGTGATTAAAATCATAAGTGCGAAAGAAATTTTCGCATCCGGTATCAGCTTGTAAATCTTATAGCTCGCGAAAATGCTCAGATAGAGTGTTGCTACTCCGCCTCCAAGAAGGCCCTGTGCGATTATGTGATATTTCTTTCCTGCAAGCCTTATGCCGGCAGCAATCATCGTGAGTCCGACGGTGATGCTGACGGCAATCCTGCCGTATGGGCCGATGAGATTGTTTTCAATCGAGTATTTAAGGAAGAACCCTATGCCGGTGAGGATTATCAGGATCGCCGATCTCAGCAGCCATACGCTTGCAGCGGCATATTCAAAAGAGACATTTTTGGGCCTGTGCTCTTCTCCGACAACAATCCAGTTCCAGATTTTGCCGATGATTTCCTCTGCGTTTTTTTCAAATTCGGAAGGTTCCTGCGGTGGAGGCGGTGTCCACTGTTTTTGAGCGGATTTCTGCTCTTCCGCTCTTGGTGTTTGAACGGAAGGCTGGGGTGATGCCTGCATTTTCGCTTCGGCAGGCTTGGTTTCCATTGGCTTTTCGATTGTGGAAGAAGGCATGTTAGGCGCGGAGACTGCTGGGTGGACGACTTTCTCTGCCATGGCATGTGGCGTTTCCTTGCGCCTCAGCCGTTCTATGTGCAGGAACTCACGGAACTCGGAATTGATTTTCTCCTGGGAGTTTTTTATCTGGTATAGGACTGCGATCATCCAGACCGGGAAAATGAGAACAATGACCAGGCTTGCCAGTGCCAGCAGGACAAATACGCCTTCCATCAATACCTCCCCCATTTAAATAATAAACTTAAGATGTATCTTAAAGTTTTTGCTTTACATTTCTATGAAACTTGAAGCTGGGATTACGAAATCTAGTTTAAATTTACTTTGTAAAAGGAAATTTTTCCAATACAGGCGGAACTTAGGCGGGAATAATGAAGTTTTACATTAAAACATACGGATGCCAGATGAACGAGCGCGACTCGGAAGCCGCCGCTTCGGCCCTTATCGCCGAAGGATATCAGAAGGTCGATGATGAAAACGACGCCGACGTACTCCTCTTCAATACATGCAGTGTGAGGGACCAGGCCGAAAGGAAGGCTCTTGGGAAAGTCGGAATACTGATAAAACTTAAAAAGAAGAGGCCGCATATCATAATCGGCGTTCTCGGCTGCATGGCGCAGCGGCTCGGAGCGAAAATAATTGAAGACATCCCCCACGTGGATTTTGTCGCCGGCACTGAACAGTTCCACAAACTGCCTGAAATAATAGCCGGACAATTAATGAAAAGGGAACATGTAGTTGCGGTTGACGCCGATACCGATATTCTTGAAAACCTGTCCGGGCACCTTTATTCAAGCAACCAGGTGTCGGCCTTTATTTCTGTGATGCGCGGCTGCAACCGTTTCTGCAGCTACTGCATTGTCCCTTACGTGAGGGGAAGGGAGAAAAGCAGGCCTGCGGATGATATTATTGAAGAGGCCGAAGCGCTTGTTGACTCGGGAATCCGCGAGATAGTCCTGCTAGGCCAGAATATCGCATCATACGGCCTTGAGGGCAGGGGGCAGGCTACTGAAGAATCCCCGTTTGCGGAACTCCTGGCGGAACTTAATGATATAAAAGATTTGTACCGGATACGTTTTGCGTCGCCGCATCCACAGTACTTCAATGAAAAACTCACAGATGCTGTGGCAAAGCTCCCGAAGGTGTGCAAGAACCTCCATCTCCCCTTGCAGTCCGGTTCTGACAGGATACTCAAGCTGATGAACCGCCATTACACGTCTGAAAAATATATGTCCATTGTCAATTCATTGAAAGCGAAATCCCCCGGGATAACTTTCTCCAGCGACATTATAGTCGGATTCCCCTCGGAAACCGAGGAGGATTTCCTTGCGACAAGAAACCTCATGAACGAAGTGTCCTTTGACAATGCCTACATTTTTAAGTATTCGCCGCGCAGCGGGACAAAGGCGGCCGAGATGGAGGACGATGTGCCTCAGTCAGTCAAGGAGGAGCGCAACCAGATTCTCCTTGCGGATCTCGCAAAAACAACTGAGAATAACAATAAGAAGCTGCTTGGAAAAACTCTTGAAGTCCTTGTCGAAGGAGTGAGCAAACGGAATGCCGCAAGATGGTGTGGGCGTTCCGATACCAACAAGGTTGTGGTTTTCGAACCGGTCCCGGGAATAAACATAGGGGACCTAATCAACCTGAAAATAAACCGGGCAACCGCAATGACGCTCTTCGGCGAATAAACTCCGGAACTGGATTTACAAAAAAGCCTCCGCATGGTGGCGGAAATAGTTCAGGCAGTGTTTTGATGATTTGTTTTGAAACATGCTTGAAATAAGGCATTTAGGTGTTATTCGATATATTAGGTGTTCTTTGATGAAAACCATATGATTGTTAACAGAACCATTCAAAGTAAATTAATGAAGAGGCGGATATGCAACATAAACTCGTCCGAGAAATCATAATTCCTTCTATACTGCATAAACTGCTCGCGGTGTTTATTTTCTTTATTTCCTTGTCTGCAGTAGCTGTGCAATATGGGGATTTTAGATGCTCGGTTGTCGATGGCAAGATCACCATCGACGAATACACCGGACTCGACAGTGCTGTGACCATTCCCGGTTCGTTTGACGGCGTGCCAGTAAACAGGATCGGGAATAGTGCGTTCATAGCTAAAGCCAATCTTGCCAGCGTCACTATCCCCAGCAGTGTTACCAGCATAGGCGGCTCGGCGTTCCAACGCTGTTCAAAACTAACTGCTGTCACGATTCCTAACAACGTTACCAGCATCGGTACATATGCGTTCGATAGCTGCGCCGTTTTAAGCAGAGCCACAATCGGCAGCAGCGTCGCCATCATAGGTGATGTAGCGTTCGGACACTGTCCCAAATTGACCAGTTTCATTATTCCAAACAGCGTCATCGTCATCGGAGAGCAGGCGTTTCGTGACTGTACCGGCCTGACCAGCGTCACGATCGGAAACAAAGTTGACAGCATTGGAGGCGCGGCGTTCTATAACTGTACTGGATTGACAAAACTCACGATCCCCAGCAGCGTTACCAGCATCGGAAATGGGGCGTTTGATTCCTGCAGTAATCTGACAGGAGTTTATTGCAAAGGCAATGCTCCCAGTGGCGGTGATTTGAATCTATTCGCAGGTAACACACAGGTGATTGTTTATTACCTTTTGGGAACCACAGGCTGGGGTGAGGTGTTTGGTGGTCGTCCTTCGCTTCCCGAGAAAAGTCAGACAATCACTTTTCCTATCTTGCCGGATATGAGCTACGGCGATGCGGATTTCGCACCGGGAGCGACTTCATCATCTGGATTGACCGTCACATATGCCAGTTCGAATACAGCTGTGGCGACTATCGTCTCCGGCAAAATCCACGTTACAGGGGTTGGTGTGACCACTATCACCGCCTCCCAGACCGGTAATGCCGACTGGAGTGCCGCGCCACCGATCCAGCGGACTTTGACGGTGTACAAAGGCGATCAGGAGATCATATTCGATGCTCTCCCTGGCAAAGTGTACGGTAATGCTGATTTCGCACCTGGAGCGACCGCAGCATCGAAATTGGCGGTCACATACGCCAGCTCGGATCCGTCAGTGGCGACAATCGTTTCCGGTAAAATCCACATTACAGGTGTCGGCACTACAACTATTACCGCCTCCCAGGCGGGCAACACAAAATGGAATGCGGCATTGGATGCAGATCGGGAGCTGACTGTGCGCAAAGGCAGCCAGGTGATCAATTTCCCTGCATTGCCGGGCAAGGGCTTTGGAGATGCGGACTTTGCGCCGGGTGCAACTGCATCATCTAAATTGGCGGTAATCTATGCCAGTTCGGATGAGTCGGTGGCTACCATCGTCGCCGACAAAATTCATATCAACGGTGTCGGTACTTCTAATATCACCGCCTCTCAGCCGGGTGATTCCGAATGGAATCCGGCAGATGCGCAGAGGCTTCTGACTGTGGCCAAAGGCACACCGGTTATTACTTGGGGTAATCCGGCGGCAATTGCTAACAACACTCCGCTGTCTGATACTCAGCTCAACGCAACCACCAATGTTCCAGGAGAGTATTCCTACGACCCCTCCGCCGGCAGTACATTACCGATGGGCGCTCATACGTTGAGTGTCATTTTCACTGCCACGGATGCCGCCAATTACAATAACGCTCAGAAAACGGTGTCTTTGAAGGTGGGTAAAGGCATTCAGACTATCGCCTTTGACGCCTTGCCGGACAATAAAGTATACGGCGATCCCGATTTTCCGCTTGTTGCCGCTGCGGACTCTGGCCTGCCGGTCACTTACACAAGCTCGAAAACATCGGTGGCGACCATTGTGAACGGCAACAGCATCCATATTACTGGTGCCGGCACAGCCATTATCACCGCCTCGCAGAAAGGCAACGCCACCTGGGCTGCCGCAGTCCCTGTCAAGCAGACCTTGACGGTAGCTAAACTCGAACAGACAATCACATTCGACAACCCTTTGCCGGACAAGGTTTATGGAGCTGCTGACTTTGCACCTGGCGCGACCGCGTCATCTGGGTTGGCGGTAGCTTATACCAGCTCAGAACCGTCAGTGGCGACCATTGTCTCAGGTAAAATCCACATCATCGGTTGTGGTACTACCACTATAACCGCCAAGCAGTCTGGCAATGCCAACTGGAATGCGGCACCAGATGCAAGTCAGAATTTGCTCGTTAACATGGGCACCCCAGTTGTCACCTGGGCGAATCCGGCACCGATTGTTTTCGGCAAGCCGCTTTCCGCCACTCAGCTCAACGCCAAGGCCAATGTCCCCGGAAAGTTTGCTTATGACCCAGGTGTCAGCACCAAACTTAATGTCGGAGATAACGATTTGACTGTCACTTTCACCCCCACGGATTTCAAACGTTACACAGATGTTATGAAAACGGTGTCTCTGACAGTCAATAAAGTCACTCCAAAACTCACAATTACGGACTTGAAGCAGACGTATAACGCAGATCTGCGCCCAGTGACTGTGACCACAATTCCGGCTGGGTTGGCTGTGGATATCACTTATGATGGAAATTTAGATGCCCCGACTGATGTAGGCTCATATGCGGTGGCGGCTACGGTGAATGACCCCAATGCGGAAGCGGTGACTAAAACCGCGACATTGGTGATTTCCAAAGGCATCCAGAAGATCACCTTTCCGACCTTGCCGAAAAAGCTATATGTGGATGATGGATATTTATTGGATGCAAGTGCATCATCTGGTTTGGACGTCACCTATACCAGCTCGAATCCATCTGTGGCCACGATTGACGGAAACAACATTAGCGTCATCGGCGCAGGCACAACTTCCATTACCGCATCCCAGCCCGGAAACAACAGCTGGAATGCAGCGCCCGCCGTCCGGCAGACTCTGACCGCAGTAAAGAAGATTCAGACGATAGTGTTCGATCCGTTTCCCTTCCATTTCACTGTGGGAGCCCCTGATTTTGATCCCGGTGCCATGGCGGATTCCGGTCTGCCTGTTATCTACACCAGCTCAAAGTCAGCGGTGGCGACCATTGTGAACGGGAATATCCACATAGTTGGTGCTGGTACGACCACTATAACAGCAAAACAGCCTGGCGATGCCAGCTTTAGTGCTGCTCCTTCGGTCAATCGTACTTTGACGGTGGACAATCCCGTAGCGGGCTTGCTTGCCGCCAAGGACGGCAATGCCAAATTGAAAGATGCGCCAGTCCTTTCCGAAGACCAGGAAATCAGTGATTTCTATGCGGTGATTAAGGGTTGTGTTGAGATGCACGATAGAGAGGGTTTGCTGAGCCTGTTTTCACCAGATTATGTTCATCAAGGACTTGACGTGAACGGAATTGGCTGTTCGGATTTTATTGCTTTTATCGACTGCGTTCAGATATTTTCCTGCAGCGTGTCTGAAATTGAAAGAACCGGGGATGAGGCGAAGGTGTCCGGCCAATTCAACATTACTTTCAACGACGGTGAAAACCCTTATATTTGGACCGAGCCTGATACCACGGCTGAATCGCCTGGTTTTGGCTATCTACGGAAGACAACGGATGGGTGGCGGGTCATCGGCGATCGGGAACGTGCCATCGTGCAGGTAATCCCAGGGCATTTATCGACTGCTGACGGCGACCGATATTTCCTTCGGATGCAGGCTAGAAGTTCTCTTGCAACCATTATCAAGGTCAGCGGTTCCGGAATACAGGAGACCGTATTGCAATCCGACTTGGAATCTGGAAATTACACTGCCGATGCGGGGGAATTCAACACTCTTTCCGATTTGCCTCCAGCGGGGACGCCTTATACCTTTGAAATCGATTATGCCGACGGTTCTCATGAAACCATAAACGCCTTTATTACAGATATGCCTGAAGACATTTTGTAGATGCAGGCAGAATTGCTTCCATGATATGATTGTTCCCAAGGCCTTTCAACGCCAGCTTTTGGATGCTGCCATCAAAAGTTTCAGAAAAGGATTGAAGCTTGTCTTTCCATGAGAGGAAACTGTATTATTGTAAGAAAATGCGCGGGTGGCGAAATTGGCAGACGCGCCAGACTTAGGATCTGGTGGAGCAATCCTTAGGGGTTCAAGTCCCCTCTCGCGCACCATCCTTCGCTTCTCGCGGAGCTCGTCAGCTACGGATGGCACGGTCAGTCTTCGCTCGAAGAGTGAGGACTGCCACGGGCCAATTAGACACTGTTGCAGTTCTATTACGAAACATTTCTAAAGAACATTAAGATTCCAGTTTAAGTAAATATGATTTCAAAATATTAGAACTGTGAATCTCTGTGCCTTTGTGTCTCTGTGGTTAAATTAGCGGTATGGGAGTAATAAAGGTGAGACGCATAGAATCCCAAGTTAATCGCGGAAACATTCGCCATATTTTGGTATGGATGATATGCCTGTACGCTGTTCTAATATCCATCTCAGCCACGGCTGCGGTTGGGGAAAGCGGATCTCTGGACAAGGTCACCCTGCAATTGAAGTGGAGCCATGCATTCCAGTTTGCAGGCTACTACGCCGCAAAGGAGAAGGGCTATTACCAGGAGGCCGGACTTGATGTGTCCATTTTTGAAGCTAAGCCCGGAGATGATCCTATTGAAGCGGTAATTGAGGGCAGGGTGGAATTCGGAGTCGGCACCAGCAGCCTCATGATCGAGCGTAGCAAAGGTAAGCCGGTTGTCGCACTAGCCGTCATTTTTCAGCATTCCCCATATGTCTTACTGGCAAGGAAGGAGATATCAATACAGAGTGTGCACGACCTTGTCGGCAAACGGCTGATGATAGAGCCGCAGGCTGAAGAGATCCTAGCCTATCTTTGTTCTGAAGGTGTTTCCCTCAAAAAAGTCACAATTCTTGAGCACAGCTTCGACTACATGGATTTGGTCAATGGCAAGGTTGATGCTATTTCAGGATATGTTATAAACCAGCCTTATTATCTCGACCGCATGAAATTCCCCTATGAGTCTTATTCCCCGCGTTCCGCAGGCATAGACTTCTATGGAGACAACCTGTTCACTTCCGAAATGGAGCTGAAGTCGCATCCCGCCCGCGTGAAGGCTTTCCGTGAAGCGAGTCTGCGCGGATGGCGTTATGCCATGGGGCACCAGGAGGAAATTGTAGATTTGATCCTCTCAAAGTATTCGCGGCAGAACGGACGCGGCCATCTGCTTTTTGAGGCGCAGCAGATGATGCTTCTGATCCACCCGGAACTAATTGAGCTCGGGTACATGAATCCAGGACGATGGCGTCACATAGCCGAAACCTATACCAGTCTCGGCATGCTCACGGAAGACTTTTCCCTTAAGGGCTTCCTCTATAATCCAAACCCGCAACGTGACTTAACCTGGTTCTATATTGGTCTGGCGTCGGCAATCCTTCTGATTTTAATTGTCGGAGCTATAGCTTTGCGATTTGCCAGGATCTCCATGGCCCTGCGCGAGAGCGAGGAGAAGTTTCGCATACTTGCGGAGACAACTACGTCCGGTATCTATGTGGTTCGCGGAAAACGCCTTCTCATGGTCAACTCCGCTATTCAGAAACTCACGGGATATTCCCGGGATGAGTTGCTCTCCATGGATCCTTTTGAACTGGCACATCCAGATTTCCGGGATATTTTCAATGAACGGCGCATGTCTCGTGAAAGAGGCGAGGATATCTCCCCAAATCTGGAATTCAAGATCATTACTAGAAGCGGAGCGGAACGCTGGCTGTATTTGACTTCTGGTGTAATCACATTTGACGGTGAACCAGCCGTGCTTGGCACTGTATTTGACATCACCGAACGTAGACGGGCGGAGGAGGCATTGAAAAGCAGTGAGGCCCGTTTCCGCAGCTACTTCGAACTGCCTCTTGTCGGTATTTCCATCAATTCGCCGACAAAAGGATGGCTTGAGGTCAATGACCGGATTTGTGAGATTCTGGGATATTCAAGGCAGGAACTCTCGCATCTGACATGGGCTGAATTGACGCATCCAGATGACCTTGCCGCAGATGTGAAGCAATTTGATCAATTGATGGCCGGGGAAATAGACAGCTATTCAATGGAAAAGCGTTATATTAGGAAATGTGGGGATACTGTCTGGGCCAGCATGTCGATCGGCTGCGTTCGAAATCATGACGGGAAAGTTGACTACACTATAGCCCTGTTGCGGGACATTACCGAACATAAGCTTCTCGAAGAGCGTCTGCGGCAGTCCGAAAAGATGGAGGCGATTGGACAGCTTGCCGGAGGCATAGCGCACGATTTCAACAACCAGCTCACCGGTATAATGGGATATGCCGAAATGCTGGTGAGCCGGCTTGATGACAGGAAGCTGAGGGATTATGCTGAAAACATTGTGCGGGCTTCCAAGCGTTCCGCTGATCTGACCAGGGATCTTCTTGCGTTTTCCAGAAAAGGAAAGTACCTGACTGGACCGGTGCATATACATAAAGTCATCGAAGAGGTTGTCTCCATTCTAGAGCACAGCATTGACAAGAGGGTTGAAATCAAGATAATCCTTAAGGCGAATCCGGCAACAATAATGGGAGATGGTTCGCAGATTCAGAACGCATTGCTGAATCTCGCAATCAATGCGCGTGATGCGATGCCCAACGGAGGCGAACTGGTTTTCACCACTGAAAACCTGAAGGTTGATGCCCCCAGTCTCAATCCTGAATTCGTTAAGAATTGTTCGGGCCGATGCCTTAAAATATCTGTTTCCGATAACGGGATCGGAATGGACAAGGATGTTATGAAACATATTTTTGAACCGTTTTTCACCACCAAGGAGAAAGGCAAAGGCACCGGAATGGGACTTGCTTCGGTTTACGGAATAGTTCAAAATCACCACGGTGTCATCAATGTCTCCAGCGAACCGGGATGCGGTACCGTTTTCTCCCTTTATTTCCCGGTTTCCGAGGATAATGTGCCGCAGTTGAGTATTGTGGATGATGAAGTCCCAATATCCAGGGAGGCAACCATCATGATCGTGGAAGATGAGGAGATGGTAGCCAGCATGGTTTCCAGCATCCTGGATTCATTTGGACATAAGGCCATCGTATGCGGGGATGGAGTCGAGGCGGTGGAACTGTACCGGAATACCTGGAAGAGCATAGACCTGGTCATTCTTGACATGGTCATGCCCAAGATGAGCGGCAAAGACGTGTTCCTTGCGATGAAGGAGATCAATCCCGATGTGAAAGCGATCCTGGCTTCCGGATTCAGTATTGAGGGTGAGGCTCAGTGCATTTTGGAGCTTGGGGCAATCTGCTTCATCCAAAAACCCTTCGACATCAATGAACTCTCCATGAAAATATCGGACGTATTGGGTGGAAAGCAGTGCGAAAGGTGAATCGTTTTGATGGATTTCATAAAAAAATTTCTCCATGATGCGGACAAAAACGGAAACAGGCGGAGTCTTCGCCCAGTTATTCCCGTTTCTGAGAGGGAATGCATAGTGGAAGGCAAAAGCTGCATAGACTTCTCCTCGAACAATTATCTTGCCCTTGCAGGACATCCTAAGCTTGTTGAGGAATCAGTCAGATGGACAAAATTGTATGGGGCAGGTTCAAGGGCATCAAGACTTGTCACCGGAACTTTTGAGCCTTATCTTGAAGTTGAAAGGAAAATCGCAGCTTGGAAAAAGACTGAAGCGTCAATGATTCTCGGTTCGGGTTTTCTCGCGAACACCGGTCTGATTCCCGCACTTGCCGACAGGAACTCCTCGGTTTTCGCCGATAAGCTCAACCATGCAAGCCTTAATTCCGGAGTCCAGCTATCCGGAGCTGATTTCAAGCGCTACAGGCATCTTGATTTTAAACATCTTGAGGAATTCCTTCATAATGATTCGTCTTCAAGGCGAATCATTATAAGCGATACTGTTTTCAGCATGGACGGGGATATTGCTGATATTTCAGAACTTCGTATACTTGCCCGAGAACATAAATCCCTTCTGTATCTTGACGATGCACATGCTACCGGAGTTTTCGGTGAGAAAGGCGAGGGGTTGGCTCATGCCGAATCCCCCGCAGATATTGTAATGGGAACATTTAGCAAGGCCATGGGCTGTTATGGGGCATATGTCGCTTGTTCCGCTGAACTTAAGGAATACCTTGTCAACAAATGTTCTTCCTTCATTTTCTCAACCGCGCTCCCGCCCGGAGTATACGGCGCCATATCCGCGGCTGTTGATATTGTTCAGACTGCCGAGTTCTGCGAAATTCGCAAGGCGCTCCATGCGAAATCCGCAAAACTGGTTTGTGAACTTCGCAGAAATGGATTTGACACCGGCAATACTGCGTCACCTGTTATCCCTGTGATTCTTGGAGATTCCGACAAGGTCATGGATTTTTCGCGCCGTCTTCTGAATAAAGGTATTCTCGCGGTAGCCATACGGCCGCCTACAGTTTCAAAAGGCTCCGCCAGGCTGCGGATTTCGCTCAATGCGGCACATACCGATGAGGATATTTCAAGACTGCTCTACGCCTTGTCGGAAATAATTTACGGGGAGGGGAAACCCTTTTAAGGAAAGGTTCTTCCCCTCCCTGCACCACATCCCTTTCCAACTGTTTGTGATTTTCTCGATTGAAGTACAATCTTTAAAACATAAGAATCTTACCTTTCCCATTTTATTAACAGGGTGGACGGAATAAGTTATTGGAAGATGCTTGTGCCTTTCGTCTTTCTTAAGGATAAAACATGTGCTAAAATCCAAGAGGCAAGCTAAAGCTTGAACTCGTGCGCCTGTTGGCGCACATCAACTTGAATACAATTCAGAATTAATGGAGACACGGGGGGCGTACTCCCGCAATTGACAAAATCATCCTGATAATAGTGCAATGACAACAATTATGAATGCCAAAAGGGAGAAGGACTGAGAAAAATGAAAAGGATAATTATATTATTGATTGTGGCTTCATCAATATGGTGCAGCGCGCAGGAAGTGAACATAAAGGAACAAGTTAGGAAGTCGGCAACACTCATCTTTTCAAAGAAGGATAATAATTCAACCAAGTTTGGTTCAGGTTTTTTTGTGATTAAGAATTATATGCCCGGCAATCAGAAGAGGTTGTTTTTTGTTACGGCAAAACATGTTATCATGTCTGATGACGAGAACCAGGTATATTTTCCGGAAATGTACATTCGTTTAAATAAAAAAGGGGATGGCGCAGAGATAGTGAAGGCCAGACTTCTCAACAATGAAGGTGCTCATACATTCTTAATTCACGATGATCCCAGTGTTGATATCGCTGTTATACCTGTAAATATTGACATGCGATTATATGAGATATGTGCAATACCTTTTGATTTTATATTGAACAAGGAGAAATTCAAGGAATTAGGGATACAGGAATCGGATGACATCTTTTTATGCGGTCTTTATAAGAAATTTCTAGGGAATGAGAAGAGCATGCCGATATTCCGATTCGGCAAATTCGCATTGATTACAGATGAGAAGATGAATTTCAAGGGGATTCCGAAGCATCTATATATCGCTGACATGTATGCCACCCCTGGCAATAGCGGCTCACCTGTGTTCAATATGAAGGAATCGAATAACAGATTAACAAGGATGCCCAATATTTACCTTGTCGGTGTTTCAATTGGTATAGACCAAAGTGATGGAATTTCCTTTGTGGTTCCATCACAATATCTGTATGATATCCTGATGAACACTGAAGTTGGCTCGGGAGCGCATCCCCACAATTGACAAAATGCTTCTGTAAATATCTTGAGCCTCTGCTCCTTGGTGCTTGTTCTTTCGGTTTTCGTAATTCCCTCAATCCCTGTCAAGTTTGAATACTGCATGAAAAATCACAGCAGTGGCGATACACATTGCTCCCTGTTGCAGCCAAGTTCCGATCAGCGAAAGTCCGTGACCCGTGAAAAAGAGTTGGTAGTTCCTATGGTTCAACGCCCGGATTGAAGAATTTCCGGAGAAATATCCTGTTGTTTTTCCCATCTGATATCGCGTTCGGAATTTTATGCCTGTCCGGAATTACTGTAAATGCCCTGCGAGTCGTACACGACGAGACCTTGGCAGACAGTCATGCGCACAGAGTTGGTTTTTGAGTCGAAGAAAGTGATATCCGCAATTTTGCCGGGGCGGATTTCACCCCTGTCCTCAAGGCCAATGCTTTTTGCGGGGTTGTATGTGAGGCATGCGGACGCCTCGGTATTTTCAAGATGGGTGAATGCGATAAGGTGGCGCCATCCTCTTTCAAGCGTTATTGTCGTGCCTGCGAGAGTTCCGTCCAGCGTGGTGACGCGCCCTTTATCTATCTGGATCTCGGAATCCCCGACGTGGTAGAACCCGTCGTGAAGTCCGGTTCCCTGGATTGCATCGCTTATCCCGATTACCTTGTCCTTTGGTTTTGCGCGGCATGCCAGATCCACCATTACTGGATGGATGTGCGAGCCGTCCAGTATCAACTCTATGTGGATCCTGTCGTCAGTAAGAGCTATTGCGGTCAGTCCGGCGGTTCTGTGGTGGAGCGGGGGCATTCCATTGTAAAGATGGGTGCACCTCCTGGCTCCGGCATCAACCGCCCGGAGTACGGACTGTTCGTCCGCCAAGCTGTGCCCCATGGAAGGGGTTATGTTGTTTTCGAGAAGCATTTCGATCAGTTTTATCGAGTTTTCAAGCTCGGGTGCGAATGTCATAATCTTTATCTGTTTCTGCCCTGCGGAAATCAGCTCGCGGGCCTCGCCCAGGTCAATTGCCCTTATTTCCTTTTCATACTGGGAGCCATGTTTCTCCTTGTTGATGAACGGGCCTTCGATGTTGATTCCGACTGGGACGGCACCCGTGAGATGTTCCGTCTGTATTATTCCCGATAGGGCGGTTACGGCTGAAAACATCTTCTCCCTGGAGGCGGATACGATGGTGGGCAGGAAAGAAGTGATCCCGTGTGAGGAGAGGGTTCTGCTCATGAGCGTGATATCGCTGTTGCCGGATCCTGCGGAAGTGGAGTCAAAGCCGCCTGCGCCATGGATGTGGGTATCTACAATTCCGGGCGTGGCGTATGTGTTCGGAAGATCAATCACTTCAAGTCCCATTTCTTTTTCAAATGCAGAAGCCGCGCCTATCGCAATGATCTTTCCTCCCTCGCAGAGTATTCCGGCATGAGGGAATTTCCTGTGAGGGGTGAGGCAGTAATCCATAAGATAAAGAGTTCTGTTTTTCACTTGAAATATACCTGATTTATTTTTAGAATTGCCATAAAGAAAACAATGGAAAATAATTTAACTTAATATCAATGACTTACAACACTTCTTTGGTTTCTTTTTGAAATTGCCCTTGTCAAAATTAATTAAAATATTACTTTTGAATTTGTTGTCCGGCGGCAATAAAGATTGAGATGTTAATAACTTGTTAGTAAGTTTATAATAAATTTTAAATTTTGGGTTCTTTTCCTTTCGGGCCAGATGCTTTTCGGCAAAATGGTCTGAATATTCCCGCCGGAAAATATTTCGAGAGCGTTTTTTTTAAAGCTATTCATTTTAGCCTCAAATCACAGCGGTTGATGCTTTTGAAATGTTTTTTGTCCATCTGGAAGATTATTTTGAAATGTCAAGCGCCAGTTTTATAAATATTTGAATAAAATATTTAATTGTACGGTTGCTGAAAGCTTGTTAATAAGTAAAGTCCTTTGTCTGTTTTTAAATGATCGGATTTTTTGATATGCCTAACGATATGATAGAAGAACAGGTCTGGATTTCAGCCTGCAAATATATTGAGAATGAAATAAAAGATGTGGAGACGTTCAAGAGATGGATAAGCACCATCACACCCATTTCCTTCAAGAACGGAATACTCCTGCTTGGTGTCTCGGATGATTTCACCTCCGACTGGCTGCGCGTTCATTTCGGTGATATAATCGCGAACGCCTTCAAATCCGTAGTCAACAAGAATGTCAAGGTCAAGTATGAGACCGGGCATGTGAAGGAAATTCCCGCCCATGAACTGAAGCCGGAGAAAAAGGCGCTTCCCGCAAAAAGCCCCCTTCCAGTGAAGATTGAAAATCATTCGGCTCCGAACTGCAATCCGAAATTCACATTTGGTACATTCGTGGTCGGGCCGGAGAATTCACTTGCCTACGAGGCTGCGATGAGCATTCTCCAAACTGAATCAAGCCTTTCAGTGAACCCCCTATTCATATACAGCAGTCCCGGCCTGGGAAAGACACACCTTATTCAGGCGATTGCCAACGAGGCGATGAGGAAGAATAAAAAACATGTTGTGGAATATCTCCGCTGCGAAGATTTCCTGAATCTCTATACCGATTCGATAAGGAGCAAGGACCACCACAACTTCAGGGACAGATTCAGAAAAGTGGATTACCTGCTGATCGACGACATTCAGTTCCTTTCCGGGAAAACCAATCTGCAGGAGGAGTTTTTCAACACTTTCAACAAGCTTCATAATGAGGATAAGAAGATTCTCCTGACTTCGGACAAGACCCCTTCCGAAATCAACAGGATGGAACACCGGCTCATATCCCGTTTTGTTTCGGGACTCATTGTCGAAATCACTCCTTTCAGCGAGGAGACCAAGTTTGCAATCCTGAAGAAGAAACAGGAAAGCCACCTGATTAAGTTTGATGACAAGGTCCTTTGGTTCATCGCCCAGAACACACGTCCGGACGTAAGGAAGCTTGAAGGGGCTTTGATGCGGCTTATCCTTTACTCCTCGGTCAAAAAAGTTGAAATGCATCTCGAAGTCGCGCAGGAAGTTCTGAAGGATTATCTCGCCGAAATGGCTGCAGTGCGGCTGACCGTGGAGACCATTCAGAAAAAAGTCGCCGAATATTTCGACCTGCGTGTTTCGGATCTTACAGGAAGCAAGCGTCCTGCGAATGTCGCTATGCCGCGCATGATCGCAATGTATCTATGCAGGAAGATGACCGATAAATCCCTCTTTGAGATAGGTGAAGCGTTCGGCAGAAACCATGCGACAGTCATACACGCCTTCAACAGGATCCAGGACGAATATTCGGCCAATGAGCAGATGAAACGCAAAATCTCCCAGCTCGAGAGTAAGTTGCAGGTCGCCTAGAACGCCCTTTTTTTATTATAAATTTTTAACTCCGTGAAAAATTTATTATGCTAGTCGACTACCATGTTCATACCTTCCTGTGCAAGCACGCTACCGGAATTCCCGTTGAGTACGTTAATTCGGCCATTAGGACTGGTATATCAGAAATAGGCTTTTCGGATCACTGTCCCTGGCCCTCGGGCTTTGATCCGAAATACAGGATGGCTCCCTGTGAAATCCCTTCATACAGACAGATAGTTCTTGAGTTGAGAGAGAAGTATCTGTCCAGTATCAAAGTGAAATATGGGCTCGAAGTTGACTGGGTCCCTGGCAAAATGGACGAGGTCTTTCAGAATCTGGACAAAGAAGATTTCGACTATCTGATCGGTTCCGTGCATTACACTGATGAACTTCCCTTCGACAATCCTGATTTAGCGGAAGAATGGAAGGGAAAAGAATTTGCCGATAAGGTCTGGCATCGTTATTTCGAGCTCGTACTAGAGATGGTTGAAAGCGGAAAATTCAATATAATCGGCCATTTCGACCTTCCCAAGAAATTCGGCTATTATCCTCATTCAATGGACAAGATAAATAAGTTGATCATTGAAATATTTTCTGTGGCGTCTGAACACCACATGGCAATCGAGCTAAACACGTCCGGCCTGAGAAAGCCGGTCAGGGAAATATACCCTTCACCGGAAATACTGCACTTCGCCCAGAAAGCCAATCTGATGATTACCCTGGGGTCGGATTCACACTCTCCAAGTGAGGTTGCCGCTAATTTCACAGATGCAGTCAATCTTGCCAAATCAGCAGGCTATACCCGCATATGCACTTTTGATAAGAAGGTCCCTAGGCTGCAGGAGATGGGGTGAGCCTATTGCATAAGTCTGTGTAGATGTTCATGAGCGAGTCCTATCGCTCATGAAAATCTAATCCTTTATGATCTCCGAGCCGATTCCCCCGTCTGTGAAAATTTCCAGAAGGAGTGAGTGCCGCATTCTGCCGTCAATCATGTGCACCTTGCTTGTCCCTGCATTGATTGCATGGACTGCGCTTTTTACTTTTGGCACCATTCCGCCCTTGATTATCCCTCGTTCTATCAATGTGGTTATCTCACTGGCTTTTATGGTTGAGATAACGCTTTCCTCATTTGTCGGATCCTGGAGTATTCCGGGGACGTCGCTCAGGAATACCAGTTTCTTCGCCTTCAAAGCCTCCGCTATTTTACATGCCGCTATATCGGCGTTGATATTGAAGACCTGTCCATTTTCATCGCAGGCCAATGGCGGGATCACCGGGATTACGTTGGATTCCATGGCTTCAAGGATATGGGAGACGTCAACATGGTAGATGTCACCGACAAATCCGATATCAAGCTCCTTGCCGGTTTTCAGGCATGAAGTGAACATTTTCTTTGCTTTAAGGAATTTCTTGCCTGAAAGCTGCCTGCCTTTGCCGCCCGCGTCCTTGATTGCATTTACTATTTCGGGGTTGATTTCATTGTGAAGTACATCATCGACAACATCGATTGTCCTTTCACAGGTGAACCGCAGTCCGTTGATGAACCTGGTTTCGATTCCAAGCGAGGTGAGCTTGGCGCTGATGGCGTCTCCGCCGCCATGGACTACGACAGGTTTCATCCCTACGCATTCCATTAGGACAATGTCCTTCATCGTGCTTTTCATCAGTTCCGCGTTCTCCATCACGCTCCCGCCGAACTTTATGACAATTGTCTCGCCGCGGAATTTCTGGATGTAAGGGAGAGCCTCTACGAGGACAGCCGCCTTGTTTATTATTTTCTTCATCTACAGACCTTTCTGATTTTTTGGAACGCCAGCATCTTGCTGGCATTTTTCTTGTTGTTAATCTTAAAACATTATGCCGGCAAGATGCCGGCGTTCCTTAAATTCCATCCAATCACTAAATCTTCCAATCACCCATTCATTAAGTCTCCAAATCTCTAAATCATCACGTATGGTAGTCGGCGTTTATTTTAACATATTCATATGAAATATCGCCCGTCCAGACCTCTGTGGATGCTTTCCCGGATTTCAGATCAAGGGCGATTGTGAAAGACTTGTTCTGAACAACTTTCGCAAGAACTTCTTCCGGGGTGCCTGCATCCTGCCCGTTTTTGACAACAGGCGTCTTGTCATAGTAAAGGCAAACCTTTTCAGGGTTGAAACTGGCACCTGAATAACCTGCGGCGGCCATGACCCTGCCCCAGTTTGGATCACCGCCGAACCAGGCGGTCTTGCAGAGGAGTGAATTTGCAATTGACTTTGCACAGAGGGTTGCATCTTTGATGGAGGGGGCGTTTAAGACTTTTACAGTTACGAATTTTGTCACGCCTTCCCCGTCTAGGACAATTGCCTTCGCAAGGTTTTCCAGCACATGGAATAGCGCCTCCTTGAAGATTGCCGCGTCCTTTGAACCGGATTTTATCTCCTTGTTACCTGCTTTCCCGTTTGCAAGTATGATCAATGTGTCGTTTGTGCTCATGTCCCCGTCAACGGTTATCTTGTTGAAGGAGCTGTCGGCTCCTTCGGCGAGGCATTTGTTTAAGAACTTTGCATCAACAGCTGCATCGGTGGTTACATATGCAAGCATGGTTGCATGCGGGACAACCTGCATTCCCGGGGCAATCATTCCGGAACCCTTCGTCATTCCGCCGATTGTAATTTTCCTGCCTGAAATTTCGAAACATACGGCTGTTTCCTTAGGACATGTGTCAGTTGTCATTATGGCAAGCGCCGAGGCATGCCCGCCGTTTGCGGAAAGCGCTGAACAAGCTTTTTTTATTCCGGCTTCGATTTTGTCCATGGGCATCTGTACCCCTATTCTTCCGGTGGAGGAGACGAGGACCTCTGAAGGTTTTATTCCGAGGTTCCTGGCAGTTGATTCAGCCATCCTGCGGGCGTTTTTCAATCCCTGCTTTCCTGTGCATGCGTTCGCATTGCCGCTGTTGATGATCACAGCGGAAACAGGGGAGTTCTTTTTCAGTGTTTCACGCCCGAGCACCACCGGCGCCGCCGCAAAGAGGCATGTGGTGAATGTTGCTGAGGCGTTTGCCGGGGTTTCAGAAAGAATGAGGGCCATGTCCGTCTTTCCGCTTTTCTTAAGCCCGGCGCATATTCCAGATGCCATGAATCCCGCGGGTGAAGTTATCCCGCCGTTTTTCACAACTGAAAATCTTTTTGCTTCCATTATTTCCTGAACCCTTTCTTGGCTTTTTCCACTTTGACGTTTATCGCGATTCCGCCGCGGGGACGGAATCTCCCTGAAACCTCCAGCCATCTTGGAGAGCAGGCCTCGCTTATTTTATCGGTTATGATATTTACAGCTTCCTCGTGGAAGGTGTTGAAGTTCCTGAATGAAAAAAGGAAAAGCTTCAGGGATTTGCTCTCGACGCACAACCTGTCCGGAACATATCTTATGCTTATTTCCCCGAAGTCAGGCTGGCCTGTGACAGGGCATAATGAAGTGAATTCAATACAGTCGAAAGTGATTTCGTAGTTGCGGTCGGAATACAGGTTTTCAAATACTTCCAACGAAACTCTTTCCGGGCTGTCCGGGAAAGATGTCTTTGAAGACTTCAGGAGCGTAAGCTTCGAAAACCGGTTGCTGTTTAATTTTTTCATGAATAGTCCCCGTTTTTTTCATATTCAAGTGTTTTGAGTTTCAAAAAAACTTAAAACTTCTTTACAAAATCAGAACGTTCGAAAATTAAACCCTAATCCAGATTTTAAAAGCGGTTGAATTCAATTAGAAGCTGGTTTGCGAAATTCGCAATTTCATCGTTGCTGCAGTCGGTCAGGCAGGTGTTCTTGATGAGGAACTCAAATTCACTGATTACCGCTATGACAGGAACACCTCCAAGTCTTTCAATTGTCCTGACATTGTCTATTTCCACAACGCCTGGATTCCGTGGCATTTTATTTATGACTATCCCTGCTATTTTCAGTTTCCTCCTCTTCATTGCTTCAATGCTCAGAAGCGTGTGATTGACAGTGCCGAGTCCTGCGGCGGCCACCAGTATTGCCGGAATATCCATTTCAGCTATGAGGTCAATCATCAGGAATTTTTCTGTCAGGGGCACAAGGAGTCCGCCGGCACCTTCTACGAGCAATACGTCAATGTCCGGACGGCATGATGCTTCCTTGAATGCTTTCAGGATGATGTTTGGATTTATTTTCCTCTTTTCGCTTCTTGCGGCGAGCAGAGGGGATGCCGGAAGAGAAAAGGAATAGGGGCTTGCCAGCCTTTTCGGGATAGGGGGCAGCCCGGGCACAATGGCTTTTACTGTTTCAAGATCTGGGATGGATTCGCATAGACCGGTCTGAACCGGTTTCATGAGGGAAACATTCCTGCCGATTGACAGGAAATGTCCTGCCAGTCCTGCAGTGACGATTGTCTTGCCGACTCCTGTTCCGGTGCCTGTTATGAAAAATGATTCAGCCATGGTTTAAATTATAGCCACAGTTGACAAAGGCAACAGTGGCAAGCGATTAGCTTGCATGTTTTGCGGATATTTATATTTTCCCAGTTGCTGGAAAAATATTCATGATGATTTTGGGAAACTGTGGTTTTATTTTATCCCGAGATTATTTGAATTAAAGAAGCACATGTGCTACAATAACATTGGAAATATAGGAGGAACACGGATGCTGACGACAACTGTAAGAAATACAAGAATAAATCTGACAAAGCTCCTGAAACTTGTAGGGCAGGGTGACCATGTCATAATTAAAAGCAGGTCGACACCTGTCGCCATGCTTGTGCCATATGAAAAACCAGCCAGACTTGGATTTCCCGATCTTACGGAGTTCAGGAATTCAATGAAAGCGCACATCAGGAAGACAGGTGATGCCACCTCTGAAATTCGTGCGGAACGGGATTCGAGGTAGAAAACATGTATGTTGACAGCGGTGTGCTTTTAAAATTGTACGTTTCCGAACCTGAAAGCGATGCAGTGCAACAAACCATTGCAAATGCCGTTGAGGTGACATGCTCGGAACTTCTGCTCGCCGAGTTCCAGTCAGCTCTTTCCCGGAAACGCCGTGAAGGTCAAATCGATGCATATGCGGTGGACAAATTCATTTCGGCATTGAGGAACAACATTAAAGAAGGCTCGCTCGACATTGTAAAGCTGGACAGTGCGACAATCGAAGCCGCCGTGAAGTTGCTTGCAGAAATGCCAGACGGGATTCCTCTACGGACCCTCGACGCCATTCACTTGGCGGTATGCCTGGAAAACAAGATTTTTCCTCTTTTCACCACAGACGGAGTAATGTCCAAGGCCGCCAAGCATTTAAAAATACCTCTTATCGAATCTTCCATCAAATCAGCTTCACCAAAACACAGGAATATACATAAATTATGAAAACCGAAAAACCTATCATTATATTAGAAACCCAGATTTATAAATACTCCATTCCGATGGTTCCATTCACTATTGCTACCGGAACCATGCGCTTTGCCCAGAATATTTTCGTTAGAATCAAGACTGATGCGGGAATTACAGGCGTCGGGGAGTGTTCAGCTTTTCCCGTGATTGCAGGGGAAACGCAAAATACCTGTTTTGAAATAGCAAAGGACATTGCAACTCTTTGGAAAGGAAAGGATGCATTGGACATTGATTCCAGAATACACGATCTTGATCTGTTGATTGCAGGCAATTACACCGCCAAAAGTGCGTTTGACATGGCCCTGTATGATATTGCGGCAATAAATGCCCGGAAGCCCTTGTACAAGTTCCTGGGCGGCACCAGAAGGGCTCTGGAAAGTGATATGACCATTGGCATAGACACCCCTGAGAATATGGCGGCAGCAGCAAAAGGGTTTATAGCCAAGGGTGTTAATATTATAAAAGTTAAACTAGGCAAGAAAATCAGTGATGATATTGAGAGGATAAAACAGATAAGGGCGGCCATCGGCGAAAATACTGTTTTAAGGATTGACGCCAATCAAGGCTGGAGTTTTGACGATGCCGTTTACGCTTTGCAGAATCTAGCTCAATATGATATACAGTTCTGTGAACAGCCGATGAGGAAATATAATGATGAATTGTTGCCGCAATTATGCAAGCTGTCGCCTATCCCGCTAATGGCCGACGAAAGTGTTTTCACCCATCATGATGCTGAAAGGATCATAAGGAATAACGCCGCAGCCTATATTAATATCAAGTTCGCAAAGAGTGGCGGCATCCATGAAGCAAAAAAAATTAATGCCGTTGCGGAGAGGAACAATATACCCTGCATGTTGGGCAGCATGCTGGAAAGCCGTGTTGCCTTGACTGCAAACGTCCACTTTGCGATGGCTTTTGAAAATATCAGGTTCTATGATCTGGATACTTGCCTGCTGGGGCATCTGGAAGATCCTGTAATCAACGGGATGAGCTATGATGGAATGAAATTGATCCTGCCGGAATCAATTGGAATCGGTGCGGATGTTGATGAGGCCTATTTAAAGAAGCTGGAAAGCATTGTCATCTGAATTCCGTACGGCTCTGCTTCAAGGAATCAAATCTCATCTTGAGAGATGCTTGCTGACAAGCTTTGTCATTTCAAACATTGCAACTTGTGGAAGTCCAGCGCGGAGTTGGGTTCACGATATCAGATTCTGTCTTAACGCAACCCGGGAAGAGGCAAGTAATTAACAGGCAAGAATATAAGAATGAAAAATGGACAATTATTGTACTTGGGATTAAATAAATCGTAACCGTTAAGCTGGATGTTTTACCTCAAAAGTAACGCGGGTTTTTAAACCGCCAATCTAAATTCTTAAGAATTGTCGGGCTAAAGCCGAATTCCTTCAATATTTTATTTGATTTCCCAACTATCCCTGATTACCGTACGCACATACGAGAATCAAAACAACACCTATCAGTTAGGCAGGACAAGTAGGTTTCCGCACACTGCCTCTTTTAACCTAGAGATATTCCATCGGAGCGAATAATTGGAAACCGATAAAAAAAGAGATAAGGCACGTCGAGTCCTATTATCTGCCGCAAAAATAGCGGGGATGTCCGTATTTTTAGCTCTTTTAATCTTGTCCCTGCATTATTATGATGGATTCAATTGGCTGGAGACATTGACAGGCCGGTTGATTAAGACTGGTCCACGGATGCCGCCTCCAGAAGAAATCAAATGGAAGGAGGGAGACTGGCCACTCTTCGAAGCACAACTCACGGCCTCTCCGTTTTCCTCCAGAATTCAGAACAACAAGGCCTCTTCTGTTTTCTCCTTTCGGACAAATATAAAGCTCTCCCTCGAATGCGTTACAGCCGCCGGCAGCAAACCGGCCTCCCCCTGGCCGAAAGCCAGTTCAGCGGTAATACTGCGCGGGACAAGTCCGTCAGGTCCATATAAAATCGTGAAATCCATCGATGGCTCCGCATCGCTGCCTTCTTTAAAACCTGAAGTCCGCGGAAAGGCGCTCAACGGGGAAAAACAATCCCGGCAGCGTTACGAAATGGAATTTTCCGATGAGGACATCAAAACCGATGGGCATTACTTCTACAAGCTCAGATTTCTTGACGACAGGAAAAAGCCGATATATGAGTCAGGATTCTGCTCTGTTCTTGTCTTGCATCCGCCAACAGTTGAAACGGCAATTGAGAATGTTGCTGATTCCCCGGCAGGCGGATATCAGTGCCTGTCCTGGAAAACACCGGATTTAAAAACCAGTGCATTTATCCGACCCCCGAAGATTGTCGTCCGGCATTCCAGGCTTGGAGAACTCGCCCGATTCCCCATGGGAAAAGGAAGCTTCAGGTCGCCTTTCAAGACGAACCGGCATGACTTCCGCGAAATATCATTCGATGTCGGGATGGAAGTGATCGCCAAGAAGGATTTCTGGACGATGACAGGCGGTCAAGGGCAGAAGATCGCGACAGAAAGATATCTGGCGGATCTGCATTTCACACCAGGCCAAACCGGCGGTCCGGCTCTCCCTGCTCCATCGGCAAAAGATACGACCGCCCAGGATTCAAAAAATCAGGATGCCTTAAATGAGCGTAAGAAGAAGGACGGACGGCAAATCCAGAGGGGGCTCAAGGATGAAAAAATGGATTCCAGGCCAAAGAGAGTTGAAACAGTCAGTTATGGTTTTTACAGGAAACCAGGCGAACATTATGAGATTATCGTGAGAACGCCTGGAGAACTGTTTTTATCTCCGAAGCATCTTGAAAATCTTGAGGGGAGCGGCATTTCAATCGTCTCCTGGATCATGCCGGAATCCCTCAAGCTTAAGAAGGTATCCGTCAAAAGCTCGCAGTTCAACGAGAAGACATTTGGAGTGGACGACAATTCCTTCGCGTTCAGCCAATTGCTGGAAAATGGTTATCCTCTCAAGCCGGGGCTTTCCGAGAATTGCAGCTTGACATATACCTGGGCCGAAGAAAAATATCAGATAACGTCCTGGCAGGCTTCCGTATCTAACAATCGGTTCATAAGCGAAACGACATCCATACAACGGGTGCCCATGGGAGAATCAGAAGAGGTTTCAGCCACTGTCAATGTCGTTCGCGCCCCTTTGCCAGGAGGCCTGCGGGCTGATGCCGGTGATAAATTCATACGCCTGAGCTGGGATCCATTGGCCTGGAACGGCGCAGACTGGATTGAAAAACCATATTTTGTCCTGCGTCGTTATGAACAAAGCGGTGTAAAAACCGGTGAAGAACGCCTTGAATTCAGTTCATTCCGCGAGTTTGTCGCCGGCGAGGCGGACGCCACCGAATTCACAGATCGCGAAGTTGTGAACGGACAAGCTTGTTTTTATGAACTCGAAGTGCGCGGCGTGACACGTGCGACCAGCTGGCAACAGGATCTGGGGAAAATACCATGCAATATCCCGGTATGTTCGGGATCGAAAAGCATCTATGGCAAAAATATTGTAAACGCGACACCGGGAAAACGCGGCCCCGCCCGCATAGCATTGTTCACCTCTGAAGAAAACAGCCCCGGCGCAAATGCTGTTCAAATGCGGCTGATCCATGAAATAAACCGAATACCATGGTTGAAACTGGTCGAACGCTCAAGCATCGCGCCGCTCCTGGATGAGCGCACGGTCAAAAAACTGCAGGACGGCGCAGAACAAAAGCTGATGTCAGCCGATATCGTGCTACAGATCAAAGACAGAAAATCAGGGTATCTTACATATGTTGACGTCTGGATGGAGGATTTTCATAACGCCTACCGTGAAAGGCTCATGAGCATCCCACTCGACCAGACAGGCTTTGGCACATGCGCCAAGGAAGCAATACGCAAGATCTCCGCGAGATTCCCGGAATGGGGAAAACGAACCGCTGAAAAGCGGAATTCAAATTCCCGTGCAGGCAAAAACACGGGCGTGATAATTGTCGCGGGCTTCAGGCCGTTCACCAGTGAAAGCCTGCGTCAGCTCCCTGCGGGAGCAAATTTTGACATCCTGCTCATGTCTGCGCTTTCAGGACAACAGAAATTAAAAATCGTCGACAGGGATAAAATCGCGGATTTGCTGGCCGAGCTCGGACGGAGCGGCTCCTCCGATACTCCGGATCTCATGAAACTCGGAAAAATCCTTCACGCGGACACTCTTTTGACAGGATGCTATGGGGTGGATGGAGACCGGCTTGTTGTCATGGTGCACCTGGTTGACGTCAACAACTCCGAAATATTCAGGACCATTGAGCTTGACGGTTCCATCTCGAAACTCGATGAAATGGCAATTCGCCTGACATCCCTGATATCCGTCAACGATATCGAATTGTCCTCGGATGCAACGCCTTTGATGCGATGGCTCGAGGCACAGGCATATAATACAGCAGCTCCGGGATTGAACCGATCACTCGTACAGACATTCATCTCGCCCGACATCTCAAATCACCTTGAAAAAGGCAGGCAATATAAAGCCAGAGGTGAATATCAGAAGGCCTTGGACAGCTTCCGGGAAGGGATGGATCTTGCGGAAAGAGACGATAAGGCGGATCCCTGGCGCCTCTATGTTGCGGCCGAGGAAACTTTACGGCAGTCGGGCCACCGCCAGGATGAGGTGGATTTATGGAAGCGCGCCGCCGCAAATCGGGAACACCGCGGACATGACGCCGATGAGGCATACCTCAAGCTTGCCTTGTGTCTTCTGAATTTGAATAACAATGCCGAGGCGGCAGCGGCCTTGGACAAAATGAAATCCGCCTCATATGAACGCGGCCGTGCCTATGAACTGGCCGGGTTGCCGTCTCAGGCGGCCGAGACTTACCTGCACTGCATTCAGCTGCCCGCCTCTTATGCCGCGCTGATACGCATTCTCGATACCCTCAACGGGGAGAAAAGAAATGAACTGCTGAAACTGCTATTGGAACACATTGGAGACGAACGTCCGCGCCAGATCATAAAAATCGCATCCGAGCTGGAGAAGGTAGGATTGGCCTCAATGGAGATTCTCCAGAAAGCCGCTTCCACGGCTGAAGCCGTAGGCGATTCCGATGATGCCGACAGGTTTTTAAGTTTCATGATCCGCTCATCTCCAGAATCCCTGTTGAAGATGAGGACTTGCATGAAGCTTGCCTCTCTGAAGAAGAAAAAAGGTGACACACCGGGAGGCTTTAATTTGATGGATCAGGCGCTAAATGTTGGGATACAGGGTGAAGAGGCCGAAAGTCTGCGCGGAAAAATCAAGATTCAGATCACCTCCTGGAAGAATCCTGAAAAAAACAGCCTGAATGGAAATCCGTTCGAATATTCCCCGCGCAGACGGTTTAATGACTTCAAAATCAGCAATGAAACATTTCGCGTGTATGACAACGGCGTCCTGGCAAGAATGGATTCTGTAAACGGAAAAACGTCATGGGAACATGTCCTGCCCAGTTCCGTGTCAGACCTTTGCCTGCGGGTTTTTGAAATCATTCCAAACACTCCTATTCCAGGCAATTCGGTCTGTTTCATCAGTCCAGGAAAAACCTATGCCGGGGCGTTGACACTCGATGGCGATTTAATTTTCATTTCACTGATTCATGGTGGAATCCTTCAAGCGCTGGACCAGAAAAGCGGCAAGCTCCGCTGGACATACACCGACTGGTCATGGATATCTCCGGCGCTGCCGGATAAAGAAAAAATCTATCTGGGAAACTCATTGGGCGACTTGAGCGTAATTTCAAAAAATGACGGGCAGCTCCTGTATCGTATCACCCATACGCCTGAAATTGAAAACAATACCGTTGATCCTCTTGAACGCATACCGGTTATTTCCCAGGACAGGGCGGCTGGCCTGATTAGATTTGAAAAGGCGGTGCCAGGAAGCCGGACTTCATATTCCTATCCGTCGCATACGGTGTCTCTTGCCGACAAACGAGTCGCATTGCTCGAAACACCCTCGCAGAAACGAGAGACAACCCGTCCGGCCCGGCTTTCTTCAACGGAAGCAATGTCCCCGTTGGACAAGGCGGTTTCCGAGGCTGTTGATGATATCATAAAAAACGAGACGTTCCATAAACCTCTCGACGATGAAAGAAAAACAGCAATCAAGGAGGTCTCCGAGCTGTTTTCAAAGTGCCTTCAGAAAGATCCTTCCGCGCTTGATGAGTTGAAGGAAATACTGGAATCCGCTTCATTCGGAGGACTTTTAGCCGTCGGCCTCGTGGCGCGACTGATGCCCGAAGAGCAGTTTGTCCCGTGTTTGTCCAAGAACTTTGACCCGAAAAACTTTAACGAAATTAAATACGTGTACAGCAAGGCCTTGTCCGCCATCGGAGATCCGAAGGCAATTCCTGCTCTTTTCGTATGGTTGAGCGATGAAATCCCAGATGACCGGGAAGGAACAGGCAGGAATGTCCCTGTCAACGTTGCTCCTGCGCTTGAAGCTCTGGAGGCGCTCAGCGGCCAGGCACTTGGCCCTGAACGCTCCAGATGGGAAATATGGTGGGCGAATGAAAAACAAAAACTTCATAAATAAAAAGTAGACGGGGAAATGAAAAAAATGATTTTAATGGCAATGATGGTGTCTGTAATGTTATTTATCTGCGGTGCCGGGGAGGAAAAAAGATCTGCTGAAGAAGTCTGTGCATGCAATTTGAAACAGATTGGACTTGCCTTAAATATGTTTTCACAAGACCGTAATAAAATATTCCCTACGAGGCGGTGACGGCTGTCGCTGTGAACGGAGTGGCGGTCGCGTCCGGGGACCTCATTGACAACGGCGACGGTACATTGACTTTCACCGCGAACGCAGTCCCCCCAGCCCCGAACGGCGAGATGACCCCGATGTTCCCCAGGAACCAGTAGCTGATTCCTGTCATAGTTTTTCATTTAAATAAATTTCTCTTTGAATTTATTTAAATGAAAAACTATAGTTGCAGAATCACGATTCAGCGGCGATACGCATTGTTCACGGGATGGTGTTTGAATAATGCCATCCCTTTTTTAAGTTATATTTGAGCGACATTGTGTCGCCATTTTTATTATGGAGAACTCCAGAGATGTCCAAAGGAAAATATTTTGAGAGGATAATTGATCGCCTGCCGGCCCATGACAAGGATAATGTACAGACTTATGTGTTGCGTCAAATAAGGGAAAAAGGCTTTTTTCAGACGGTGTTCAACACAATTCATGAGGGAATAATTGTTATTGACAAGGAGCTGAAAATCCGTTATGCAAACAAGGCGGCGGTGGAAATGCTCGGCATTCCCGAGAATATTGAGGAACAGCGTATTTCCAGATTCCTAAAGGACATCAACTGGAAAGGCATCATGGACAGGGATGAGAATGAATGGTATAAGATATCCAGGAAGGAGCTTGAGGTTTTGTATCCTGTACGGCGAAATCTTCTTTTCTATATAGTGCCGCATGAGAGCGACAAGGATACGGCAATAATAATCCTTCATGATGCGACGGAATCCAGGATGAATACATTGAAGACTTTTGAGTCGGAAAAGAACCAGCTGATATCGCTTCTTGCGGCAGGCGTCGCCCATGAGATCGGGAATCCTATCAACAGCCTTCATATTCATCTCCAACTTCTTGGGAGGAAGCTGAAGAAGAGCAAGAGGAAGGACGCGGAGGCGTTGGAACTCCTGTCGGTGGCTGAGCGTGAGGTCAAAAGGCTTGACATGATAATTTCCCAGTTCCTCCAGGCTGTAAGGCCTACCGTACCCAAAATGTCGGCGGGTGTCGACCTGAAGCAGATCATAATAGAAACCCTCAACTTCATGCAGTATGAAATTGAGGACCGCAATGTCAAAGTTGAATGTTCATGGCCGGATTCCTCCCCACGGGTCCAAGGCGATGAAAACCAGCTGAAACAGGCTTTCTACAACATCATGAAAAACGCGGTGCAGTCCATGCCTGATGGCGGAACCATCCATATCTCCTGTTCTTATGACGAGAACAGGATTGAGGTGAGTTTCAGCGATATGGGGAAAGGGATAAGCGCCGAGGACATCGGCAGGATTTTTGAACCTTATTACACCACGAAGCAAGGCGGAAACGGTCTTGGGCTCATGGTTGTTGAAAGGATAATAAGGGAGCACGGTGCGGAGCTGACCGTGGAGAGCGAACCCGGGAAAGGCACTGTGTTTAAAATTAAATTCCCTCTGTCCACAAGAAGAATCAGAATGCTTCCCGCGCCGGCGGTTCATAAGCCGGAAGAAGGTGACCAGTGACCAGTGACCAGTGACCAGTGACCAGTGACCAGTGACCAGTGACCAGCGGCCAGCGGCTGGGCGGGAAGAAAAGAATGAATCGGAGAATTGAATCTTAGTTGGGTCAAATTCCCCGACCCTTGGGTCGGCTTTGATTTTCTTTTGTTATAAAGAATCTCCGGCCCGCCGTGAGGCGAGGGAGGGCGTCCGTAATACCACGTTGCTTGCAGCGGGGATAGGATGCCCGTCAGGAGATTCTTTATTCGGCGAGGCGTGAAATTAACTTGGATATGGTTACATATGCAGAGAGTTCTGGAGTTTGGAAGCTCGAAAGTTGTTTAATTTGAAACCTAAAACCTAACACTTAAAACCATGAAACAAAGATACTGAAATGAGTAAGAACAGAAGATACAGCATACTTGTAATAGATGATGAACGTTCGACGCGGGAAGGGCTTAGCCGTCTTTTGCGTCAGGACTATGATGTGACTCTTGCTGAAGACGGGTTCAGGGGAGTGAACGTCCTGAAGAAGAACAATTTCGATATTGTCCTGACCGATCTGAAAATGCCCGGTGCAGACGGGATGGAGATCCTGCGGGAATCGCTCCAGAAAAAGCCCAGGCCGATATGCATAATCATGACGGCCTACGGGTCCATTCCGGCGGCTATCGAGGCCACGAAGGCGGGAGCTTTTGATTTCGTACAGAAGCCGTTGAACCTCGATCAGTTGGAACTCCTCATTAAAAGAGCTGTTGAGAACAAGCAGCTTACGGAGGAGAATATGGAATTGAAACGCAGGCTGAACCGGAGCTATGAGCTGGATGACATCATAGGTAAATCAGCGTGCATGCATGAAGTCTTTGAAACTGTGAAACAGGTAGCGCCGGCCCGTACAACGGTCATGATAACCGGAGAGAGTGGAACTGGTAAGGAGATGATCGCCCATTCGATACATGCTTTGAGTGGGAGGCCGGGTTCGTTTATCGCCGTACATTGCGCCGCTCTTCCTCCGACGCTTCTTGAAAGCGAACTCTTCGGGCATGAGAAAGGTTCCTTCACGGGTGCGACTGAACAGAAGAAGGGGCGCTTTGAACTGGCCGACGGCGGAACACTTTTCCTCGATGAAATAGGTGAGATAGACCAGTCGGTCCAGGTGAAAATCCTCAGAGCCCTTGAAACCAGATCCTTCGAAAGGGTCGGAGGAACACAGTCTGTTGTCACCGATACAAGGGTGATAACTGCGACAAACAGGGATCTTAAGACAATGGTGAGCGAAGGGAAGTTCCGGGAGGACCTTTATTTCCGGCTCTTTGTTGTTGCAATCAATCTGCCCCCGCTCCGTGAAAGGCAGGAGGACATTCCGATACTTGTAAAACATTTTCTTGATGAGTTTTCAAAGGAGAACAACAAGGAGGTGATGAGCATTTCCGAGGAGGCTCTTAATGTCCTTTGCAGATACGCCTGGCCAGGCAACATCCGCGAACTTCGCAACTGTGTAGAGCGTATGGTAGTCTTAAGCAGGACAAAGGTGCTTGACATACACAATGTCCCTGTTCATATCCGCGAAACTCTTTCCCCTCATTATGCCATCCCCGCACTTCCGGCAAACTCCCTAAATATCGGAAAAGCCGAGAAGATGCTTGTCCAGAAAGCACTTGATGAATGCGGTGGAAATGTGACAAAGGCCGCAGCGAAACTGGGTATCAGCAGAAGGACCCTTCACCGCAAACTGAACGAACTGAAGGGTTCCCTTCATTGAAATATGCTTAGTGACAATAATAAAACTAGGACTACAAGCACGCTTGTGGAGGCTGCGGATGCCGGTAAGAGGCTGGACGTCTATCTTTCAGAAAGGTTCACCTATCTTTCGCGAACGGAATGGCAGAGTCATATCCAGGACGCCAGAATCCTGCTTAATGGAGTGAAGTCACGGAGTTCCCGGAAACTGCAGAGAGGCGAGTGCATTGAATTCCTTGCAGAAGATATTGAAGAGCCTGATGTTGACAAGACACATGAGGTTGTTTTCTTCGATGAATCCCTGATAGTGGTTTCAAAATCAGGGAATCTTCCCTGTCATCCGGCCGGGCCGTTTTTCAAAAACACGCTCTGGTATCTTCTTTCTGAAAGATTCGGCAAGGTGTATTTTATTAACAGGATTGACCGGGAGACTTCCGGACTGGTCCTGCTTGCCAGGAAGCCTGATATCGCCGCAGAAATGTCTGAAAGGCATTCCGAAATCCAGAAGAAATATATTGTCTTCGTCCATGGGCGCTTTCCAGCGGAACACCATGCAAAGGGGTTTCTCATGCCGGATGAGAAAAGCGCGGTCCGGAAAAAAAGGAAGTTTGCGGAATTCGCAGATCCATGTTCCGGAAATTCAGAATATGCGGAGACTAGATTCAGGCTCCTCGAAACTTATTCCAATATGAGTGTTGTTGAAGCGGAGCTTGTAACAGGAAGGCTTCACCAGATAAGGGCGACGCTTTGTTCTCTGGGGTTTCCCCTGGTTGGCGATAAGATTTACGGCCTGGATGAAAATGCATACATAAGGTTTGTCCAAGGTGGGATGACTGATGCCGACAGGTTGTCTCTTGTCTTGAACAGGCAGGCCCTCCATGCCGCCACGCTGGGAATGAAACATCCATTCACAAATGAATTTAGAAGTTATGAGGCGGAGCTTCCAGATGATATGAGAATCCTGTTGATGGATTTTTCGCAAAAACATATTGACATATAATAGAGTAAAGTATAATCTAATATTTTGATATGAATAAAATTTCAGGGGTGCTTTATGTGGATTTTTTCGGTGATGGCTTTTATGATGCTGATAGGTACGACCATATGTTATTTTGCAATGGGATATCTGCCGGACATGTATATACACGTGTCCGCATACGGATTCATACTTGCCGGAATAGGATACATAATTGAGCTGATGAAGAAAAGGGAAAAGAACGTTGAAGAGCATATAGAATGGATATTCGACAAGAAATTCAAAGCTTTTTTAGAGGAGCTTAAAACAATAAGGATGATGATTTTAAAACTTGATGAAAGAAGGGATCGTCCAGATTTAATACCACCCCCAGGTCCTGCCCTCAAAAACGAGGACAGGCAGATTTTTTCCGCCCATCAAATTCCATCTGTTCCGCTTCCAAGCTTGAGACAAGAGAAGTGATGATTGACCGAAGACGCCTGGTGTTGAATCATGAAGCCTCTATATTGATGACAACCTAACCAAGTACCACATCAAATGAAAACCAGCATGTCCGTCGACTGGAAATCGATAATCTATCGAGGTATAGAATCAGAAGAGCTCGATTACAAGGCTGCACAGAACTGGAACAATCTAAGCAGGGCCGGTAAAGCCCGTTTCGCCCGACACTGCATGGCAATGGCCAACACAAAAGGTGGTTATATCGTAGTCGGTGTCGGCGAGGACGGATCAGGCAGACCCTGCATTTACTCAGGCGTTACCGACAGGCAGTGCAAATCATTTGACCCCACCGATGTCGGGAATGTAATAAACCGCTATTCGGATCCTGCCCTTGATTTTGATATCGACAGACCGGTGGTTGACGGGAAAAGGTATGTTATTTTTGTCATAAGGCGTTTTTCCGAGATACCGCATGTCTGCAGCTACAGCTGTAATTCCGAGGTTCAGCAGGGCGTATTCTACATAAGAACCCCGGATGCTTCAAGCCGGCCCGCATACAAGGCTTCCGAAATCCATGGGATCATCCAGCGCGCCCTGAGGAACCAGCGTGAACTTCTGGGCAGGATGCTGAGGGGGATTCTCTATGAGGGCAGGAAGACGCTTGACCCTGCCGCAAAGAGCGAATTCGTTGAGCAGATAATTCATTCCTTCAGGATATTCGATAAAAGAAAGAAAGAGTTCAATCCTGAAAACGGGATCATATGGGAGATGTCTGTTTATCCGTCGGAGTTCATTCTTGAGAAGTTCTCGCTCTCCCAGATTCAGAAGGCTGTGGAAAATTCAGTTTCCACAACGCTGGGCTCCTCTTTTATTTCCTTGGACGAAAGCGAGGAAAGCTATTTTACAAATGTCGCGCTCAGGACTTTTTCCAAGGTTAGAAAACAGCACTGGCAGGCTTTCAGTTCAGGGCTCTTCCATTATGTCGCCGTTCATGAAAAAGAAAAAAACTCAATCAGATATGATGATGTGGTCAGGATCGTTGCAGGTGCTGTCAATTTCTTCGGGCAGTATTACTGTGAACTCGGGTACACGGATGAACTTTTCAGCATGAGGTTCAGGATTTATTCTGTTGAGGATGTCAAGCTCACGGGTACGGACGGTAAAGGATCGGAAAGCGGGTTTACCTGCAGAATTCCTGAAATCGAAGTTAAAATGCAGCGCACGGCCTCAGACCTCATGAGCGGTACTGTCGACCATAGCGCAAGAATCATACGTGAAATCTGCGAACGTTTTAATCTCCCACAGGGCAAGCATGTCGGCTTGGAATATCTGATCACTTCCTTCCTGAAAAAATAAAATAGCACGGCATTTCAGATGTATGTGACGACGGTCTCCTTCAGATATTTTTCCTCCAGTTGACGGGCAATCTCCCTGATTATTGATTTCCGAAGGGTGATCTCATCTGGAATGTCCGGTGCCTGATATGCATCGTTGATGCGTGTCCCTACGATGAACCTGACAATATCGCTGTCCAGCATCATTTCCGCAATGTGGCGTGCTGGGCAATTGTCGGAAGCAGTTTCTTCCAGACCGTTTTTGAGTATCTCCGAGGTTCGTCCGAGAGTGATTATCCCCTCGGTCACCAAATCCACGCCAGCCATGATTGACGGCGGTGGCGCACTGTGCCCTAGCCCCGTCAAATCGAATATTATTTTCCTGCCAAGCTCCCTGGAAATAATTTTTGCGGTTGTCCCTCCGCATATTATCTTGGGACCGGCATGATCTTTCACTTTCCTGGCAAGCTCGCTGTCCTTTCCCTGGTCGTATG
>CAZION010000002.1:49410-105069 GCA_964540865.1 uncultured Victivallis sp. | reverse complement strand
AGAAAAAACACCTTATCTTTTATAAAAGTTGTTCTTGACATGGGGTCCACCGTAAGTCGCGGTGCATTTCCGAATAATGACGCTATTCTTAAGAGCATGTACTTGGCTCTGATGAACGCCTCCAAGAAATGGACTATGCCAATCCAAAACTGGAAACGTGCGCTCCAAAGATTTGCCATCCGGTTCGAAGGCAGGGTGCAACTGTGAGTACGAAAGGAATGAGCATCGGGGTCTCCTTCGGAGATCGAAATCCCCTCTGCTCATCAAGAAAAGAGAAAAGACCATTTACACAAAATTTCTTACAGAGCCAGCTTAAAATATTTTTTCTCTTCAGGAATCATAAATTTATCTAATATTGTTGTTTAATAATAATCTGAATTGTTTTATGTATTCCATATTTGGAATTTGTTAAGTTTAAGTGCGACGACCCCCTATTTCAAGAATAAGTTTACTAAAAGAAAAAGGAACTTGTTCTTAATCTTTTCTTTTTCTTCTCTTTTCTCATCTTTGAACTGCGTGGATATATTAATTTTTCAGATTATTTGCAATGTTGTTAGGTGCCTAGAGTTGGTAGACAGTTCTCGAATACTATGGAAAACTAGGAGACACTATATAAAGTTATACGGAAGAAGAGATTAGGTTGTTTTCATATTTTCTAAATCCAGAAACAGAACGTAACTTCTGTTATTGAAGAAATTATTGCAAGAACAACAAGCATGGCAACCCCGAAATATTTGAATCTTTCCCCTTTGAAATTTCCACAGACACCCACACTGACAGCAATAAAAGGAATCATGCTAATCCAGTTTCTTGCAACTTCACCCCTGCTCCCACCGCTGAAAAGTAGAATTATAAGAACGATTCCAAATGAATATAAAATGCACTCTCGGGGATTGATGCAAGTATGCCATTTAGCTGACCTGAACATATTACTTATTCCCGACAAGAATATGTAAAAATAATAACTCGGGACTATGAAGCCGGTAAAATATAATATTTCCATTAGGTTCAAAGGCAGAGACATGATAATAGTTCTATTGCACGAGTTATAAAAATCAGAATTATTCCCCAATGCGATTCGACACATTTCTAAAGAATTGTATCCGTTTATAAAAAATATTCCAAGAGAAATTATCAATCCCAAAATCCATAATGCCAAATTATTGCGAAAAAATTGAATCGGATGACTATTGCCAAATGAATAAAAAAATATGACCATGAATGAAATAGGGAATAATGGAAGAAGCGCAAATGTGAAGAAAAGAGAAATAATTAAAAGAAATCCAGACATAATAACCAGCAACCTGTTATTATTTATCAATCCTCGCATGAGCAAGTATATAGTTAGAACTGATATCCCTGGGAAAAATATTTCCGATGTGTTGGAAAAAAGCTGTATTGATGGCATAAATACAAGAAAACAAAGAGAATAGACGGCCTTTTCAGTATCGGATATCAACCGGGCAAGCAAATAAACCATTACTAGCATAAAAAGATATGCCAGCAACGACAGAATCACTGCACAATAAGACGTTGAAATGATTTTTTTACTATCAAGAGGGATATCAAAGCCTCCATCTTCTGATAACTCTCCAAGTTGATTCCTTGCTGTCCTATAAAAAAAATTACTTATGGATGGAAAATTTTCAGACAGGAGAGATAGACTGTAATACCAAAGAGGAAGCCCTGGAGGGTATGTTGTCAGCCTGCATTCCTCTGCGGTAACATTAAGATATCCCTTTTTTGCAAAATCCATGTGTTCGTGTGGATAAGCCGTTGGCTCCACTATATTTAATCCCCTTGAAAAAAATGGATTTATGCACGATGTCAGGTTTGAGATCAGTCTTATATTCCAGGAATTATCAGTCGGTCGGTAGATCAATAGGTTCAATATCAACGCAAATAATAAAACTAGCGGCAACACCAGTAATTTACTGTATTTATTGCTCCATTGACCAAAATAGATTATTGAAAATCCGATTATTGCCGAATAAATTAAAAAATCAAACCTGATTTCTGAAATGATATTTTTTTTTAAAAATAATATTTTATATTCGTATGACGTGTCATTATGGAAATATTTCAAGACGAAAATATAGGCAATTATACCAAGAAGAGTTGAGAATGCTATTATTATTGTTTTCCTGTAATTCATCAAGATCATGTTTATCTGTGATTAAAAAAGTTGTCAATAAAGGAAATCTCTAAAATATTTCCAGACAACAAACTCTGATTCGAACCCCGAATACCGCACTTCCTCAGATGACAATCTCAATCATCGTCGGATCATCAATTCATAACCGCAATCAGAATATACTGTCTTGAATTCATTCTCAATATGCCGGACAATTGGGAGATTGTCAATTGGCCTATCATTCACCCAAAAATGAATCATTTCCTTGTTTCTCAACACCATTAGCCCTTGATACTTTTTGGCTTCCTGCCAGATACGCTCCTGACAACGACTGTCTGACAGGGACATCCAGGTGATTAAATAAGTGGGGGGTTCCTTTTCTGCCCAAAAATAAAAACTATTGAGACTAGGGAGAGACAGGAAGGTTCCCACTTCAGGACGGGAAAGCTGTCCAACAATTTCTCGATATAGTGAAACCTGTTCCTTTGAAAGCCGTATACGTGAAGCTCCCGGTAAATTAAGAGGTGTAAGAGAGGCATAGTATTCTCCAAGCAGCAATGTCGGCGACTGTATCAGCAATAGCATGATGATTGCAACAACACCTCCGAGAGCCAGACGCAATGAAACTGGACAAAATATTGTCTTCAATTTCAATGGTACCATGCGAACAGCGTCATCCAAACATACGGCTGCAATAACCGAAAGGAGAATTGATGCGACCGCTAGCTGACTTCCAGCGATCGGATAGGCTATCAGCGGTTGCATAACTGCTATTGAAAACAACGCTAACCGTGCAAACTTATCCCGTTGGAACTCATCTCCTATAGAAGCCAATATCAGCCAAGCAAAAGGCAGTTGCCAGAAGAGCGGAAGGAACCCAAAGATCGGCTTTTCCCTATTCCATGCAAAATCGGCTAAAACCATTGCTCCATAAACAAGTTTGAATAGAAACAAGAGGATATGAAACCAATTGTAATTTGCCCACCGTTTTCTCCCCCATATGTAAACGAAACAGCATGTAATTCCGGCTAAAGCCATAAAAATTCCGTTAATACCCATAGGACAAGGATAGAAAAATACTTTTGACTGGCTGAAAGGCATCCAGATTAAACCGTTCAGCAAACCGGTTGGAGATGTTCCCATCAAAAGGATAATCAAACAGACACTCCCTATCGCCAAAACTCCCCCTGCAATCCCCCACAACCAGTCACGTAAACTGAAGTCGGCATCTGGCCGGTAAAATTTTGGAACTAGCAACACACCTGCAATCGGTAAAGTCAACAGCACAATAAAATAAAACTGTTGATATCTATCGGAGCTTAACTCAATATCTGTCAATCTCGCCGACATAAGAACCAGCGGCACTGATACCATGACAAGGCCGATTGCAATCTGGAGCATGAGAAATCCACGTCCTTTACTTCCAGAAGCAAGAACAAATCCAAGCGGCAATAAAACGAAAAAACCAATGTTGATTTTTATCAGCAAAAGAAAACCGGTAAGAACACATAGGATTAATGTTAGAATATGAGGGGGAAGTCGATCAGCAAATGTACACAAGAAGACTATCGCCGCCACTATCAAATAGGCAAGAGCTTGCGGGTGCCCGGGCTCAAATGCAAAACGATTTAGACACAGCATGCTCACTATCATCACGAACAAGCCCAGCAAACGGCTGGATGTCAGTCTGTAGGCAATAGCCGCATTTAACAATGCTCCTCCCACCCAGAAAACGATGGTTAGCAAGCGGATACTATCATGACAAATCGAGGCTCCGCAAAGCTTAAAGATCAAACGGTAGAAAATGAAGAAAAAAGGCTGATAACAGGAATACAGCTCATCGTAAAGAGAATGTCCCTCAAAAAAGAATTTAAGTGAGGCAAGCATGACTCCTTCATCGTCATAGACGACAAACATGCAGAAGATGAAAAAATAAGCATAAAGACACGCCAGCACAATGTCGGCCAATCCAAAAATTGCCACCATGGAAGCTTCCAGGCGGAATCGCCGCAAAGCAGAGATTTCTGTTGAGCTGGCCAGTTTAGGATTTCCTTCTGGAAAATATGATTATCCAAGTTTATCTTTAAGAAGCTTATTTACTACCTGGGGATTGGCCTTGCCTTTGCTGAGTTTCATTATTTGTCCAACAAAATACTGGACAACGGCAGTCTTTCCTTCCTTGTACTGTTGCACCTGAAGTGGGTTCTGTTCTATAGCCATAACAACGAATTTTTCTATTGCAGAATTGTCGCTGATCTGAACGAGTCCATTCTCCCTGATAATTTCACCAGGCGATTTCCGTGTTTCAAAAAGGTCGGCAAAAACAGTCTTGGCAATTTTGCCGGAAATGGTTCCATCAGCTATGAGATCAGTCAGTTCAACAAGGTATTTAATTGGAACAGGATTATTTTCAAAAGAAATATTCCTATCATTCAGCTCTCTAAGAAGTTCAGTTATAATCCAGTTTGCTAGAGATTTTGGCGCCTTTGTGCTTTTTGCACCGTCATCAAAATAATCGGAGAGGAACTTGTCGAGGGTGAGGACCTGGGCATCATAGGCAGTAAGGCCGTAATCCTTGACAAATCTTTCCCTTTTCTGTTCCGGCAATTCGGGGAGTTCACTTTTTATTTTCGCAATATCTTCGTCTGTAAGAGTGACGGGTAGAAGGTCAGGCTCCGGGAAATATCTGTAATCATGTGCGTTTTCCTTGCTCCTAAGAATGAAAGTTTCGCCTTTCTCATCGTTCCAGGCACGGGTTTCCTGAACAATCTTGACATCTTCATCAATCATATTTGCCTGCCGTTCAATTTCATAAACAATGGATCTATGGATTGAGCGGAAGCTATTCAGGTTCTTTATTTCTATCTTAGTTCCAAGCTTCTCAGCTCCAGCCAGTTTCAGGGAAATATTGACATCACAGCGCATCTGTCCTTTTTCCATATCACAGTCGCTGATTTCAGCATACTGCATGATCTGTTTAAGCGCAGAAAGATATGCGTAGGCTTCATCGGCTGAATTCATGTCGGGTTCACTCACAATTTCCATCAATGGAACACCGGCACGGTTGAAATCAACTCCGCTATAACTGCCAAAATGGGTGGATTTGCCAACATCCTCTTCTAGATGGATTCTAGTTATCCCTATTATCTTATCCGCGATATCTTGTCCTGAAAACCCCTTGCCGAAAACATGTATCCTTCCACGGTTGCAGAATGGAAGATCATACTGTGAGATCTGATAGTTCTTCGGCATATCGGGATAAAAATAGCTTTTCCTGTCAAACTTGCTGAATTTTGCGATTTCGCATGAACACATAAGGCCCGCAACAAAAGTTTTCCTTATCGCCTCATAATTTGGGACAGGCATAACACCCGGATATCCCATGCAGACAGGACAGACAAGACTGTTTGGTTCCTGCCCGAACGTATTGGGGCATGTGCAGAACATTTTACTTTTTGTTCTGACCTGCACATGTACTTCAAGACCTATGACTGTATCGTATTTCTTCATTTATAACCTAAATTTCAGGCAAAAATTCCCTGAGCTTCCTATTCTGTTCAAAAATATGCGAAATTCGCAGAAGTTCCTTCTCCCCGAGATCCGGACCTAAGAGTTGGATTCCTACCGGCAATCCTGTTTTCTCATGAATATCTGCAGGTATACTTATTCCGCAAATCCCTGCCAGATTTACCGATATTGTAAATATGTCTGCAAGGTACATTTGAAGGGGATCAGACTTCTCCCCGAATCCAAAAGCCGTGGTCGGTGAAACCGGAGTAAGAATGACATCGCAGTTCCGGAAAGCTTCCTGAAAATCCCTCCTTATGAGCGTACGGACCTTCTGTCCCCGGAGATAATATGCGTCATAATAACCGCTGCTTAAGACAAAGGTTCCCAATATTATCCTGCGTTTCACCTCGTCACCGAACCCCCTGCCCCTTGTTTCATGATATGTCTGCAAAAGGTTGTCGGACTTCACCCTTTTCCCATATCTTACACCGTCAAATCTTGCGAGATTCGCACTTGCTTCGGCTGTTGCAATAACATAATAAGTGGCGACGGCATATTTCGAATGAGGCAGTGATACCTCGACAATCTTTGCTCCCAAATCCTGAAAGACCCTTATGGCTTTCTCAACCGATTTTTTCACTCCGCTTTCAAGGCCATCGGTTTCAAAGTATTCTTTTGGCAGTCCAATCCTGAGTCCGGAAATATCTTTTTTATCTTTAAGTGATTCTGCGAATTTCTCTCCGGTATCCGGAATGGAAGTTGCATCTTTGGGATCATGCCCACCTATTATATCCATTATTATTGCCGCATCTCTGACATCCCTTGTTATGGGACCAATCTGATCAAGTGACGATGCAAATGCAACAAGTCCGTAACGCGACACTCTGCCATAAGTCGGTTTGAGGCCTACGACACCGCAGAAAGAAGCCGGCTGGCGGATGGAGCCACCTGTATCTGAACCAAGCGCCGCCGTTACTTCCGATGCCGACACAGACGCTGCGGAACCGCCGCTTGAGCCGCCTGGAACACAACTGACATTCCATGGGTTTGCAGTTTTAAAGTATGCGCTGTTTTCGCAGGACGAACCCATTGCGAATTCATCCATATTGGTACGACCGAAAAGAATCATCCCATTTTTTTGAAGCTTCTCGACAACCGTCGCATTGTAGGGAGAAATCATTCCCTCTATAATTTTAGAAGCACAGGTGCAAGGCTGCCCCTTGACATTGATGTTGTCTTTTATTCCTATGGGAATTCCATCGTAGGGACCGAATTGTTTTTTCTCTCTGCGGCGCCTGTCTGAAGATTCGGCAGATGCCATAATTTCATTTTCAGGAAGAGATAGGAAAGCATGTATTTTCTGATCTATTTTCTTCACACGTTCAATATATGCCGCGCAAAGTTCCTGCGAAGTGAATTCTCCCTTTTCAAGAGCTTCTGAGGCCGCGTGAATAGTGTTTTTTTCCAGTTTTGGTGCCATCAGGATTCTTCCTCTCCAGGCATTACCGCAGGGACCTTGATTAGTTCCCCATTGACAGTTTCAGGAGCATTTGCAAGCATTTCCTCGCGTGGAAACGGAGAAGCTGAAACGTCCTGCCTGTAGATGTTTGTCATCTGAACAGCGTGAGCTGTAGGCTCGATATTGGAGACATCCAGTTCGCTCAGGGAGGCTACATACTCCAGGATTGTCTCCATTTCCTTCTGAAGACGTTCCTCTTTCACCTTGTCCAGTTCCAACCTGGCAAGTGCGGCGACGTATTTAACGTCAATATTTATTTTATCCATATGTAAAACTACGGATTATGTCTCTCAAGGACGATTGTTTTTGTCGGTTGGTCGCATACTTCTGAAGGGCCGAAATACTGTATTGGGCCCGGATAAAGGTATGCCGTTTCAACTGCCCATGCGTCACGATGCTTACCTAGCTCCAGGAATGGACCTCCCTCTAGATTTACAAGGGCCTTGAGAATGACAGGTTTTTCCTTGCCATGCCTTCTTTCCATATTCATCATCATGGTGATAGGTATTCCACCACAGGTCCAGTGGTCTGAAGATTTTGTCAAATTCCTTACAGAAGCGAGATAGCCGGTATTTCCTGAACCAATCAGTGCGGCGGCCGTGGCTCCAAGACTATAGCAGTAATCTGCGTCAAAATTGGAAGGTGCTGCACAACGACCTTCATATCCGAAGAAATGACACTGTGCTTTGAATTTAAAATCTTTAATTTCAGATTGGCCTTTTGCTTTCATCTGTTTAAAATTAGCCTCAATCATCTGAACAAGGAGCTTTTCAGTTTCAATCATGGATACCTGCACGTTGCCATGAGGATCTCTGTCTTTTATAAGCTGAACCTGAATCTGGATCGGCATTGAACAATAAACTGAGGAAGAGTCTTCGCTGAGCTTGCCTTTTATAAAATTTGTCTTTTCCTCATCTGTTTTGAGGAATCCAAGCGGCGCCTCATCCCTGGTCATAATTTCATTGAGTTCACTTATAAGTTTTTTAACTTCCGGAATAAATTCAATCAGTCCCTCCGGGATCAGCGCAACTCCGAAATTCCTGCCTTTCTTAGCGCGTTTGATAATCACATTACACATGTCATCAACAATATCGGCGAGAGTCTGATTCTTTTCGGCAACCTCCTCCGATATGAGTGTGATGTTGGGATGTGTCTGGAGTGCGCACTCTAGCGTTATGTGTGATGCCGAACGCCCCATAAGCCTTATGAAATGCCAGTATTTCCTTGCGGAATCCGCATCCCGGGAAATATTCCCGATAAGCTCGCTGTAAACCTTGCAGGCAGTGTCAAAACCAAACGAGGTTTCCACATACTCGTTCTTGAGGTCCCCGTCAATGGTTTTCGGGCATCCTATAACCTGAATCGGAATATTCTTTGATGCGTAATACTCGGCAAGGAGACATGCGTTTGTATTGGAGTCGTCTCCTCCTATTATGACGATGGATGTAATGCCAAGTTTCTTGCAGTTTTTTGCAGCCTTGTCAAACTGATCCATGGATTCCAGCTTTGTCCGGCCTGATGCAATCATGTCGAATCCGCCTGTATTGCGGTAGTGGTCGACAACTTCTGAAGTTATTTCAATATGTTTGTTGTCAACAAGCCCGCTGGGCCCTCCCAGAAATCCGTAAAGCTTGCTTGTGGAGTTTATTGATCTGAGCCCATCAAAGATTCCGGCAATGACATTATGTCCACCTGGAGCTTGGCCTCCGGACAGGATAACTCCGACTATCAGAGCCTTCGCCTTCTTTTCCGTACCGGCTGAAAACTCAAGTATCGGTTTGCCGTAATTCATTGGAAAAAGCTTTGCAATGCTTTCCTTGTCACCGACTGATTCAGTAGGTTCGCCATTTTTTACAGTTACATTTGCCCCGTTTGCAAATGCCAGAGGTAGCTTTGGCTCATAAGCCGCCCTGACTTTCTGAAGAACCGAAATTTCCATAGAAAAACTCCTAGCATTTTATAAGAAAACCTATACGAACATGTCCACTTAAAGAGACAATCTATCACCCGAAAATATGCATGGCAAGAAAAAAACTAGCATATTATAGGATTTCAGCAATCTGCACTGCGTTCAGAGCAGCGCCTTTCAGAAGCTGGTCACCACTGACAAATATGTCAAGCCCGCGCTTGTCGTCCCTGGAAATATCCTGACGGATTCTTCCTACAAGAACATCATACATTCCGGAAGCCTCTATCGGCATCGGATATATTTTATTGGCCGTGTCGTCCCTGAGCTGAACCCCGGGAGACTTTGAAAGTATTTTCCTGGCTTCATCGGGAGTGATTTCATTTGCAAACTCAAGATTAAGAGATTCGGAATGCGCACGAAGAACCGGAACCCTGACACAGGTGCATGACACCCTCAGTGCCGGATGATGCATGATTTTCCGACTTTCATAAAGCATCTTCATCTCTTCCTTTGTGTATCCGTTTTCAGTAAATACATCAATATGAGGAAAAAGGTTGAATGCTATGCGCTGGGGCAGCACTTCGGCCTTGACGCATTCTCCTTTTAATATCTTCTTCGACTGTTCTTCCAGTTCGGTCATAGCCTTTGCTCCGGCCCCGCTCGCGGCCTGGTACGTTGCGGCGACAAGCCGTATGAGATTTTTCGCCTTATGAAGTGGGAAAACGGCGACCACCATTATAATTGTAGAACAGTTTGGATTCGCAATAATCCCCTTGTGTTTCTTCACGTCTTCGGGATTGACTTCCGGAACCACAAGCGGAACATCGTCATCCATGCGGAATGCGCTGGAGTTGTCTATCACAACCGATCCGGCCTTAACTGCGAATTTCGCAAATTCCTTGGACCTCGAAGCGCCTGCGCTGAAAAGAGCAATATCGACACCCTTGAAAGAATCCTGTTTAAGTTCTTCGACAGTAATATCCTCACCTTTGAACTTGAGTTTTTTCCCAACTGATCTTTCAGAAGCGAGGAGACGAAGGTTCCGCACCGGAAAATTTCTCTTCTCAAGAGTTTCCATCATATCGGCACCGACAGCACCAGTCGCTCCGGCAATCGCAACAGTATATCCTTTGCTCATCATAACTCCCTTTTTAATGTCTTTGTGCATGGTATCAACGTGTCAATGTATCATAGTATCAACGCATATGAACCAAAAACTGTCATAATTTTATGTAATTTGTCTTCCAGCCTCTGATACTCTGAGACTTTTTTTCGCCGCATACGTTATACGAACTTGAAAAAGATTCAAGAATTAAGTTGATATTTATCCCTAACATATTAGTTTTGACTCAGTTGCAACTTAATTCTAACATGGAAACCGCAAATTGAAAATACTAATTACGGGTGCAAGCGGGCTCCTCGGCTCCGACATTGTTCATTCTGCAGTGCAAAAACGTTCGCAAATTTCTAAGATCATAAAAGTCTGTTCAAAAAAATCAGCCGGTTTTCTCTCGGCTGATTTGACAACTGAATCCGGGATTAAGAGAATATCTGAATCTGATTGGGATACTTTGATCCATGCCGCAGCATGGCGGAGTCCGGACCAGTGCGACAAGGACAAGAGCGGCGCACACCGTCTCAATGCATGGGCAACCGAACAGATTGCTTCAGAAGCCGCAAAACGCGGTGCTAAAATGCTCTACATTTCCACCGACTACGTGTTCCCCGGAACAAATCCCCCATACAGGGAAAATGACAATCCGTCACCTGTCAATTATTATGGGGAAACCAAACTCGAGGGAGAAAAAGCGGTTTTGAAGTTTTGCACTAACTCCTGCATATTGCGGATACCCTTGCTATATGGAATCAAGGGTGGACTTGCGAAATCAGACCTGCTTGCTGGAGCTTTAAAGACCCTTGATTCAGTAAAATCTTGTCCGATAGAAGATTCTATTGTAAGGTATCCAACCTACACCGGTGATGTCGCGGAAGCCGTGTTTTTTCTGCTTGAAAAAAATGCTTCTGGAATTTTCCATTTCAGCGGACAGGATAAAACCAGCCGCTACAAAATAACTGCGACTGTCGCAAAGATTTTCGAAAAAAGCATGAAAAACATTATACGTCAGGAAGAAGCCCCGAAAACAGAAGCCGTCCGTCCACACGATCCACACCTGAGCGTAGAGAAGATTCTCTCATTGGGGTTCCCTACTCCTATTCGATTCGAAGAGAGGCTGAGATTATTGAAACCTGAAATCGAGAAGGCTCTTTGATGTACCGCAACCCTGCAGGGGCTTTTATAATTTTATTAATCATTCCTTCCCCACGCTTACGCATGGGGCTACATCATGTCGCCCTCTGCGAGAGCTTTGGAATCATTGCTTATTGCGATAAAACTTGATACTTCTTATTTGTTGAAGCCTCCGCAGGAGGTGATATATTGTAGCCCAATGGCGTAAGCCTTGGGAAGAATAGCAAACAAAAAAAGATGCAAGCTCCCGCAGGCGTCGGCACATAAAACATACGGTAATTCCTGTTATCCTGTCCAATTATTCTTTCCGGATGATTTGACTTAATCCCGTATCCTGCCTATTTTTCAGGACTAACATAAAGAGGAGCCTATGAGCAAAAATTTAAATCTCAACGACATAGCCATTGTTGCAAAAGCGGCGGGAATAAATGAAAAACATTTATCAAGGTACGGAAACTACAAGGCTAAGATTTCCCTGGATCTTGTCGAAGAGCTTAAAAACGAGAAGGACGGCAAACTCATCCTAGTCTCTGCAATCACTCCAACCCCGGCAGGAGAGGGTAAAACCACAACCTCAATCGGGCTCCACGACGCCTTCAGGAAAGCCGGACACAATTCAATTCTTGCGCTCCGCGAACCTTCCCTAGGCCCTGTTTTCGGACAGAAAGGCGGAGCGACCGGCGGGGGCCGCGCCCAAGTTGCGCCGATGGAGGACATAAATCTCCATTTTACCGGAGATATTCCGGCCGTGGAAAGATCCCATAATCTCATAGCTGCCGCAATTGACAATGAGCTGCTCTGGGGGAAAATGAAGATTGATTCACGCACCATCCGCTGGAAACGTGCAATGGACATGAACGAACGCGCCCTCCGCGACATCGTGATAAGCCTTGGTGGAACTAAAAACGGACACCCGCGTGAAACCGGATTTGACATAACCGCAGCCAGTGAAATAATGGCCATATTGTGTCTTTCGGAAAGCTATGATGAACTTAAAAGCAGGATTTCAAATATTCTCATAGGCCTTGACCAGGAGGGAAACTCCGTATTCGCAAGAGAACTCGGAGTTGCCGGGGCTGCAACCGCGCTTCTTAAAGATGCTCTTAAACCGAATATCGTCCAGACCCTTGAAAACAATCCTGTCATTATTCATGGCGGCCCTTTTGCAAATATCGCACAAGGAGCAAATTCAATAATAGCCACGAAGCTTGCTTTGAAACTCGGAGACTATGCGATAACTGAAGCAGGGTTCGGATGCGACCTCGGCGCCGAAAAATTCTTTGACATTGTTGCAAGAAAAGCAGGATTCTCAGTGAGCGCAGTTGTTTTAGTCGCAACGCTCAGGGCCCTAAAGTACCATGGAGGTGTCGAATTAAAAAAACTCGGCGAAGAGAATATCGGCGCTCTTGAAAAAGGATTCTCCAACCTGGAAAAACATTATGAAAATATCATTCAATTCGGTGCACAACCGATCATAGCCATCAATAAATTCAAGACAGATTCAGACAAAGAACTTCAGGCCCTGGGCAAACTTCTCGATTCAAAATCCATACCGTACTCATTCTCGACTGTTTGGGAAAATGGTGGCGACGGAGCGATTGACCTTGCCGAAAAAATAGTGAAAATGACTTCTGGAAAACATGATAAATCGAAACCTCTTTATCCTTTGAACGCCTCAGTGGAAGACAAAATTTCAACAGTTTCAACTAAAATATACGGTGCAAAGAAAGTCGACTTTCTTCCAAAAGCGCACAAGGATCTGGAGCTTATCAAAAAACTCGGATTGGAAAATCTTCCCATCTGCATGGCGAAAACACAGAATTCACTTTCGGACAATCCGAAACTACTCGGAAGACCGGACAACTTCGTGCTTACGGTCAGGGAGATTGAAATAGCCTCCGGCGCCGGCTTCCTGGTTCCCATAACCGGAGAAATGATGCGCATGCCGGGATTGCCCCAGCATCCGACATACAAGAAAATAGATATCGATAACGAGGGCAACATCACTGGCATGTTCTAATAAATTTTCCGTAACGGAAAATTTATACTACCACCCATCATATTCTTATTTTTTGCATATTTATCACAGAATCAATTGTTAAGTTTTTGCGCAGCAAAAAGTTAACAATTATTAGCTTTTCGCGTGATTAGTGTATTTCGTGTTTTATATTTTTCTGTGTATTCAGTGTGTTCCGTGGTGATTATATAATTATGGATAAACTCAATTATGAAAATTTCGAGTGCCTCCGCTGCGGCGACTGCTGCAGTTGGCACGGCTATGTGCGAATTTCGCAAGACGAGGCAGACAAGATCGCAGCCCGGCTCGGGATGAACGTATTGGAATTCATTGACAAGATGACAGTTGTCACCGCCGACCGCAGAAACCTCTCATTGAATGAAAATCCTGACGGAACATGCATATTTTTTTCTGGAAATCCACCGCGTTGCGAGATATACGATGTGCGCCCGGCACAGTGCCGCGACTTTCCGATAAAATGGGAATCCGAATCTGAGAAACACCAATGCAGAAGTAACTCGGACTTTCCAGCCCGAGATTGATTTTTTCGGATGCCTCGGGCTGGAAAGCCCGAGTTACTCAATACATCCCCGAATTCCTGAACTTTGCAGGAGAGACACCGAATGATTTCCTGAATGCCTTGCAAAAATAGCTGGTATCTTCAAACCCGCAGGCCGATGCAACTTCCTTGACGGACACCTTTTCCGTCTGAAGGGATTTCACAGCCCTGTTCATGCGCAATTCCCTTATGAATGCTCCCGGAGCAATCCCTCGCTTGGCAGTAAAAAGCCTTGTAAAATGATAACGGCTATATCCTGATATTTTTGCAAGTCCATCCACGTCTATGTCAATGTCAGGATTATTTTTGCAATATTCATTTATCTTCTTCATGAACTCTGGAGCTTCCCCGATGCTTGGATTTTCAGGAAGAAGGTCATCAATGAGACTCATAGCCAACTGATATGCGAGGGATGATGATATGTAGGGAGTTACGATTTGGCCGGCATATGCCATTTTCAGTATCTGGAAAAATGTCTTCAAAGTGCTGGAGAAACCGTCAAAACTATTCACCGGCCCTGATTTTTTTACTATCTCCCTGCAGATCCTCAAAACTTCTCTTCCACTAAAACACGCATATATGAATTCCCATTCTTGCGAATCTTCAGGAAAATAATAACGGTGATTGTGGGGGATATGAACCAAAATTCCTTTTCCAGGCGTAAGATCATAAGATTTGCCGTCATATTCAAGCCTTCCCAGACCGGTTACAGTATATTGCAACAGTATAAACTCTGTTTTCCCTCGTTTCAGCCCGTCCCAGCTATAGTCTGTTGAAGTCTTCTTTGAATGTCCACAGCTTGTCAGCATTGAATGAAGGGGCACCGTCCGTGCCGGAAAGACAAGACTGAGTTCCTTGTACCCGAGCCGTTTAATTTTATTTAGCACATTATTACCATTATTAGCATTTTTATCATATTTACTACTCATAATCCATGTTTTATAATATAGCACAATAAATATATTTTTTATTAACAAAGAAAAAATAGAAAGGATAAAAACATGTCATTCAAAATCGCATTCATCGGAGCCGGAAGCCTTGGGTTCACCAGGAAACTCTTATCCGACATTCTTACCGTACCGGAATTCAAGGATATCAGGATCGCCTTTACAGACATCAACGCAAAGAACCTCGAAATGGTCGCCAAGCTTTGCCAGCGCGATATCAACGCCAATAAATTGAAGATCAGAATAGAAAGCACCACCAACCGCCGCCAAGCCCTGAAGGATGCAAAATATGTGATAAACGTTGTCAGAATCGGCGGGCTCGAAGGTTTTGCCAGCGATGTCGACATCCCTCTCAAATACGGAGTAGACCAGTGCGTCGGGGACACTCTTTGCGCGGGGGGCATCATGTATGGTCAGCGCGGGATTGCAGCAATTCTGGATTTCTGCAAAGACATCCGCGAAGTATCTGCTCCGGACTGCCTGCTGCTCAATTATGCCAATCCGAATGCGATGATGACCTGGGCCGCCAATAAATTTGGCAAAGTGAAAACTATCGGACTCTGCCACGGGGTTCAGGGTGGACACGGAATGATAGCTTCCGTTATTGAACTTCTTGTAAACAAGGACAAGGGCGTCAAGGAAGGCGGCAGGAATTATGAAAAAGTCACCATGAAAGACGTTGACATCATCTGCGCCGGAATAAATCATCAGACCTGGTATCTCAGGGCTAATTACAAAGGGCAGGATTGGACAGGGAGGCTTCTCGAAGGTTTTGAGCAGCATCCGGACTATTCACAAACCGAGAAAGTCAGGATTGACATGATGAAGAGGTTCGGTTATTTCAGCACAGAATCCAACGGGCACCTCTCCGAGTATGTTTCATGGTATCGTAAACGCGCAGATGAGATCAGCAAATGGATTGACCTTTCTGCATGGATCCACGGGGAAACAGGGGGTTATCTCAGGATCTGCACTGAGGGACGCAACTGGTTTGCAACCGACTTCCCGAAATGGATGAAAGAACCTTCAAAGATGTTCCTGAAGAAAGACCGCAGCATCGAACATGGATCTTATATAATTGAGGGCCTTGAAACCGGCAGAACCTACCGCGGTCATTTCAATGTCGAAAACAACGGATGCATATCCAATCTTCCGGATGACGCCATCATTGAAGCTCCGGCATATGTGGATGGGAACGGTATAAGCATACCGAAAGTCGGAAATCTCCCGCTCGGATGCGCAGCTGTCTGCAACGCCAGTATTTCAGTGCAGCGGATGTCTGTTGAAGCGGCCGTGTCCGGAGACGACTTGCTCCTCAGGCAGGCAATGATGATGGATCCTCTCGTAGGAGCTGTCTGCAATCCTCCGGAAATCTGGCAGATGGCGGACGAGATGCTAGTAGCCGGTGAAAAGTGGCTTCCCCAGTACAAGAAAGCCATTGCCGAAGCCAAGAAACGTCTTTCCAAGGGCAACCTGATCCCAACAAAAGAAGGATACAGGGGAGCGGCAAGACTCAAAATAAAAGATAAACGCCCCTCATAAGCGAAACTGAAATCCGTTTACGATCTGTATGGCTCGACAATCTTTGCAATTTTCTCGGCATCAATTTCATTTTCTATCTTGGTGAGGATGTATACACCTTTCGAGCCTACGGCGTCAAGCAGAGGTTTTATCTCCTCGTGTTTTACGCCAACGGCTTGGATGGATTTCCCGGCATTCAGGATACGCCTATACATTTCGTACCATTTTGGACTTCCTCCCCTGGGAACTGTCGGATCCGGTGTCCATTCTATGGCGTCAAGTGCGTCTATTTCAAGCAGATGATCAAGATGGCAGATGCACTGGTGTCCGTCAAGGTGAAACATTGAGCAGTCAAGCCATTCGCACTGTTCCGTAAGCGCCGGGACGACAAAACGCTTGAACATGTCGGGAGAGAACATCGCCGACGTGTCGCACTGCACTTTTGCGGTTTTCCCGTCGCCCCATAGACAAAACGCCCAGAAGGCGGAACTGCCATCCTCTTCTTTTATGATCTCATAAATACGGTTGTAAGCCTCAAACCAAACCTGGTTTATCTCAATGGCCTTTTCCTCCACCCACTCAGGCCTTTCAATCATATCGATCAGGAGAGTCTGCGGATCCCGCAGTGATGCCAGCACATCTATATGTTCAACCAAGTCGGGACAGCCTGTCATATATTTCCCTCTACCCATTTCAGCATTTTTCCTGAGCGTCGCCTCAACGATCTTCCACCATTTGTTTTCCGGATCAAATTTGAAAGGCGGGAGCTTCTCCGGATTGGGTTCATCCATGATTGTCGGGTTGAACCAGACAGTCTCCTTTGAATAATCCGGATTCGAACCGAGGAAAGTGGCGAGATTCCCAGGCCCGTAATTGGAATATGTTACCGGAATTGAATCAAGATAGAACTCCAGTTGCGCCAGGCCGTAATGATTGGATGCTGCCCGCCATTCTATGTCGGTGAATTGTGCTTCAATAGATTTTTTATCTTCGGGCTTCATTAATTCCTCATGCGGCTTACATCCGACTGGGGCTCCTCCTCCGACCAAAAGACCATCACGCCTCCACCAAAGTCGGAAATTCTCCCTTGTTTCATTCCAGTTTTTCTTCCAAGAACATTGCATTGTAGCATCTCCTTTGATTTCTGATAATACTGCAAATTTAATCCGCATATTTGCGTTCTCTTGCATTTTAGGATATATATATTACACTATCGGGTATAATATTGGAGGTTCAATGTTCTGGGGTAAACGGGTTACAATTACAGTATCGAATCAAATATCTGCCCACAGTCACAGCATGTACGAGGTGGTCGTATGTCATAGCAGTACTGGGAAGCATGAGATTGACGGGAAAATGTACGACTTCAAGCCAGGCAGGACTTTCTTCCTCCCGAAAATGGTTTCACACAAGGCAATAGGCACTTCTGACAAACCTGCGGAAATCGCATTCGTCTGCTTTGATCTTCATACTGACATCGAACACTTCTCGCCGGCAATTCGCACGATAATATCCGACCTAACTAAAAATCGGCATTATGCATCAGAGGAGCCGAATGAATCTGGCGAAAAGAACATGGAGATTTCCGTCGAGCTGCAACGGGAAATAAACAATCATTCACACCTGAGCCAAAACATTGCCGGAGCCATTATTTCTCAATTGATCCTGAATCACGCAAAAAGCATTTCTTTCAACCCTGTTTCCAGAAAGGATGACGATTCTGCGAAATTCGCAGATTTGTGCGCGTGGATAAGTTCTGGGGCAAATGCCGGACTTTCCCTGGATGATGCCGCAAAACGGGTTGGGATGTCCAGAAGCCTGTTTACAAGACAATTCCGGAAACGGACAGGAATGAGCTTAGTCGAATATGTAATTTCAATAAAAACAGGCAGAGCGATAAAACTAGTTTCATCCACGAGCAAATCAATTTATGAAATTGCCGCAGAATGCGGATTCAACAACATCGGATACTTCTATCGAATGTTTCACCGGCATACGAATTCAACGCCTCTCAAGCTTCGGACATACGTCACAAAAACCGGAAGAATGCCGTTGAACTAAAAAAAACGCGCCAAGTGTTCACACATTTGGCGCGTTTGATATTTCAAACTGAAAAATTATTCAGCTTTCTTTTCGCATTTCTTTGTGCAAGCATCACATGGCTTTACCTTTTCGCCAGCTTTTACGTCTTTAGCAAGCTTTGTGCAAGCTTCGCAGGCTACTGCTGCTTTCTTTGCATCTGCTGCAGGGCATTTTGCATCTGCTTTGGCTTCTTCTGCTGCATAGACTCCGCAAACCATTGAGAATGCGACGACTGCTGCCAACATTAATTTTTTCATTGTCTCTCTCCCTGTTTAATTTTTGTCTTTTTCAGCCGACATAACTGGTGTTTCCTGTTATTTGAAGGCTTGGAAAAGTACACAAAAGTCTCCCTTTTACAATTGGAAAGCTTTCGTTTGTATGTAAGTCCATTATATTTAGCCAGTTTAATTTATTGTGAGTTCAAATCTATGATTCAACAAAGTTATAAGGTTTTTCATTTCATAGGCTGCGGCGGAGCCGGAATGGTTGGTCTCGCCCTCATCATGCATGAAAAAGGATTCAAGGTTACTGGTTCAGATCTTAAGGAATCCGCCAACACCGAACTTCTCAAAGAAAAAGGAATTCAAGTTTTTACAGGGCACAGCCCCTCTAATATTCCAAAAAACAATAAATCTGAAATCTTCATAGTAAGATCCTCGGCTGTCTCAGACACAAATCCTGAATTCGCCGAAGCAGTATCACAGGGATGCCGACATCTGCGTCGCGGCGAATTCCTTGCGGAGCTAGCAGGAACATACAAGTGCACGATATCCATTGCAGGCTGTCATGGCAAGACAAGCGTGACCGGAATTATCACCCATATCCTGAAAGAATGCGGAAAGAATCCCGGATACATGATAGGCGGGAAAGTCTCCGGCTGGAAGTATTCCGGCGGCGCAGGCGATGTTAATTATTTTATAACCGAGTCCGATGAAAGCGACGGAACACAGATTCACCTGAGAAGCGATATCGCAGTCGTCACCAATGTTGAAGATGATCACAGCTGGACTGTCGGCGGTGAAGAAGTTCTCTACGGAAACTTTGCGAAATTCGCGGGAAATTCAAAAAAACTCATCTGCGCCCCAAGCCCTCTGGCGGACAGGATTTTCGGTTTCCATAAGAATAAAAGGGATCTTGACCTGAAATCAATTTCCGCGAAATTCGCAGACATGAAAGACTGGGGCGGATTCCAGAGGATCAACGCTGCAATCGCCGTCGAGGCTGCGGTTGAAATCAGTATTGACAGGGCTGAGGCTGAAAAGCATGCAAGAACTTTTCCTGGAATCGAGAGAAGGATGTCAGTGCGTTTCAAGAAGGACGATTTCCTGCTGATTGAAGATTACGCGCACCACCCGACCGAGGTTTCCGCCTCTATTTCAGCCTTGCGAGAAAGATTCCCAGGCCATTATCTTCGAATAGTATTCCAGCCGCACCGCTATGCCAGACTGGAAAAATATATCGACCAGCTCGCATGCGAACTTCGCAAAGCCGACGAGGTGATCATAGTCCCAGTATTCGCCGCTTGGACCGAAAAAGGCAATGTTTCATCAGAAGACCTAGTGGCCAAAACAGGCGAAAATGCGAAATTCGCAGATTCCGACTGGAAAGGCCTCGCCAACAAGCTTGCTTCCTCTACAAGAAAAAATGAGGTCCTGGCGATAATCGGTGCCGGAGATATTGACGAGATATTTCAATATTTTCGAGGAGATTCATGAAAAGGCTGTTACACCCGCTAGTGTTTTCCTCCTACATTGTCTTAATCCTCATTCTGACACCGGGCTGTTCGACTCCGATGATGAAGGCCTCACCTTTCTATACCGGAGAAATAGTATATGGAGTTTCATCATCAGGTAGCAAAGTCAAATGGAACGATCCGGAAGCCGCCGGAATCAAAAAGGAAGTGCTTACCAAAGGCGAGAAACATTTCGACGACAACAGGGTCAATGTGTGGCCAATCTTCTACAAGAACTTCCTGCTCCGCAGCATAGTCTGGCCGATCGGAGAGATAAACGATGTCGGATGGGAGATCAGACCTCTCGTTTCGATTGACAACTACAACGAATCTTACCATGCGATGGCATACATGTGGGGATACAACAGTAAAAGCGGTTCCAGCTATCTGTTCCCCGCCTACTACATGGACCAAAAGTCCATGTATTCCATCTTGGGTGGCTGGGGAGAAACCTCCTTCTTCATTGTCCCCCCGCTTTTTATAAAGGACAAAAATCACAAAGGTGACGACATCCTGTCAGTAATCTTCCCCATGTCCAGGTTCAACCTGACAACAGGTGAAAGCCATGTTTTCCCCGCATATATAAGGGGGGATGATTCTTTATACACCCTGATGTTCGGATGGGACAAGGATTTGCTTTACATCGTTCCTCCACTCTTCGTGAACTTCCAGCACAAGGTTCCAGGCAAGCCCGATGAAAAGGAGAACATCTATGTTGTGCTATGGCCTTTCGCCGGGTTCAACACGACTAAAGACGAGTCATTTGTCTTCCCGCTTTATCTGGACATTGATAAAGGATTCTACTCCCTTCTTTACGGATACGGGGAAAATTTCCTTTATTGTGTTCCTCCATGTTTTGTCATGCTCAAGAACCCTGAGGGTAATTCATACAATTTCCTTTGGCCGCTCTGCAGCCTCACGCCTTCAAAAAACAATTATTACTCATTCCCTCTCTTCCATTATTCCGACGACAAGATTAACGAGGAGTTTGAATTCAACTACATGTTCCCGCTTGGTTGGAGCTGGGACGACAGGAACTCGTCGGTCTCTATGTTTATTCCACTCTACCTTGACAAGACAATCAAGAGCAACGGAAAAAGACATTTCATGACACCTCTATTCGGATGGCTCAATTCCGGGAAGGAGTATTATGTGACACCCTTTTTCATCAGGAGCAAGTACTATGACTATACCGATTATAAAATCATGCTCCCTCTGGGCAATATGAGGCTTATGGACAAGAATGATGAAGGCGTAAGCTCGGTACAGGGGCATGCCTTTCCCTTCTATTCATATTACCAGGACAAGAATGGATACGATCTCGACATCATGTTCCCGTTCGTCGCCAGTGGAAAAAGGATAATTGGCGGAAGCAAGGAGTCGGTTTCCGAAAAAATCGAATATAAGAGGTATCTACCGTTCTACTACGATTATTCCGATTCGAAATACACACATACGAATTACTCTCTTTTCGGCAAAACCGAAAAAAGCATAGACGGGACAGCCCATGATGCCTGGTATTTGCTCCCGTTCTATTACAGCAGCTGGAACAGGATTGTCCGCTACGAGATCGATAATACACCGTCTGAAGAAGGCGAAAAAATCAATGATAGTCGTTTGGGTCCAGCGAAAAAATACAAGGAGACCGCTACTGCCTGTAAAAACACTTTCATCATGCCGAATATAGTATTTTCGGAAAACAAGGATTCAGGCAAATATGATTTATCCGTGCTTCCCTTATATTTTTACAATGTGGACAAGAACTGGACCTCGGAAAGCACATTCCTATGGCTTTACACTAGGAAGGAAAACATTGAAAAGAAGACTGTTGACGCTCAAGTCCTATGGTATCTCTACTACTACAGTCACCAGGGAAAGACTGAAACCGAAAAGGAGAAGAGCAGCGCCAGGGTATTGTGGAAGCTATATCACAGGGAACAGATCGGAGATGAGACCAATTTCGACATATTCCCGTTCATCACATATTCCGAAAACCAGGCCAGGAGTAGATTCTCCTTCTGCTGGCGACTAATCAATTATGAAAAAAACCTGGAATCTTTCAAACTGCATCTTTTTTTTATTCCAGTAATATGGTAGGTATATCGTTTGATTGATTTTTAATACTTATTCAAAATAAATACTCCGGAGACTGACAATGCTTGACAATTTTGCCTTCGACAATGAAAAATACATCACTGAACAGACCGAAGAAATCCTTGAACGCGTCCAGATGTTCAACAACAAGCTCTATCTTGAGTTCGGAGGAAAACTCCTTTTCGATTATCACGCATCAAGGGTGCTGCCCGGCTATGATCCCAATGTAAAAATGCGCCTACTTCGTCAGCTGAAGGATTCTGCGGACATAATCCTCTGTATTTTCGCAGGCGATATTGAACGGAGGAAGATCCGCGCCGATTTCGGAATCACCTATGACAGCGATGCGCTTAAGATAATCGACGATCTCCGCGAATGGGGTATCGAGGTTACCGCCGTAGTGATCACCCGCTTCGACAACCAGCCGTCAGCCGTCCTTTTTAAAAACAAGCTCGAACGCAGAAATGTCAAAGTTTACACCCATTATGCAATCAAGGGATATCCTGCCGACATCGATATGATTATCAGTGCCGACGGATACGGGAAAAATCCTTATATTGAAACAACGAAACCTCTTGTGGTCGTCACAGGTCCCGGGCCAGGAAGCGGAAAACTATCAACCTGTCTTTCCCAGCTGTTTCATGAGCATAAAATGGGAAGGAATGCGGGGTACGCAAAGTTCGAGACTTTCCCGATATGGAACCTGCCATTGAAACATCCGGTGAACATAGCCTATGAAGCTGCAACTGCGGATCTCCGCGATGTCAACATGATTGATCCGTTTCACTTGGAGGCTTATGGAAAAGCGACCGTAAACTACAACCGCGATATTGAAATATTCCCGGTTATTAGCAGGATACTTGAGGCCATTACGGACTCCAAAGTCTATAAGTCTCCTACAGACATGGGGGTCAACAAGGTCGGATTCGCAATCACCGATGATAAAGTCGCCTGCGAAGCCGCAAAACAGGAGACCATCCGCCGGTTTTTCAGATACAGATGCGAATACGTCATGGGGCTCGCCGATCTTGAAACCGTGAACAGGGCCCAAGTCATAATGAAGGACTTGAACATTTCAGAAACGGACAGAAAGGTGGTTGAACCTGCACGGAAGGCGGCTGAAGAATGCCGTTCCGGCACCAAGGGAGATAACGGCATTTTCTGCGGTGCGGCGATAGAGCTGAAAAGCGGGGAAATCATAACCGGCAAGAATTCACCGCAGTTCCATGCCTCTTCAAGCCTCATTCTCAACGCGATAAAAAACCTGGCGGGAATACCCGACAAGATCCATCTGCTCACACCCCAGATTATCGAATCGATAAACAGTTTCAAAAAGAATATCCTCAGTTCAAAAACTCCCAACCTGGATCTTGAGGAGACGCTTATCGCCCTATGCATAAGCGCCACCACAAATCCTGCAACTCAGTTGGCTATGGAAAAACTAAAAGACCTTCATGGATGCGAAGTACACATGACCCACCTTCCAACCACCGGTGACGAAGGTGGATTGCGAAGACTCGGAGTCAATCTCACCACCGATCCGAATTTCGCCTCAAAGAACCTGTTCTTGAAATAAAATTTTCTTACGAAAATTTTATACTGGGTTTTTTATTATTAATTTCATGTTATACTAAAAAAAATTTTAATAACATGAAAATTTTTATAATATTATGACAAAGCATATTTTTGTGACAGGCGGTGTTGTTTCCTCTCTCGGAAAAGGAATTACGGCGGCTTCAATAGCGGTTCTCCTGAAAAGGCGCGGATACCGCATCAAAATGCAGAAACTGGATCCCTATCTGAATGTTGATCCGGGCACAATGTCTCCATACCAGCACGGTGAAGTTTATGTAACAGACGACGGCGCCGAAACCGACCTCGACCTCGGTCACTATGAGCGTTTTGCGGAAATCACATGCTCAAGGCAGAGCAATTACACTACAGGAAGCATTTACAGCGCTGTCATTTCACGCGAACGCGAAGGCGGCTATCTTGGAAAGACCGTCCAAGTGATTCCCCATATAACAGATGAAATAAAGAAAGCCATTTCAAAGCTTGACGGTGATGACGTTGACATAGCGATAACCGAAATAGGCGGAACCGTAGGCGATATCGAGTCGCTCCCTTTTCTCGAAGCAATACGGCAGTATCGCCACAAAATCGGACGTGAGAACGGCTTGTTCATTCATCTGACCCTAGTCCCATATATCCGGGCCGCTGGCGAAATGAAAACCAAACCCTCCCAGCAGTCTGTCGGAATCCTTCAGGAAATCGGTATTGTGCCAGACATACTTGTCTGCCGCTGCGAACACCCACTTTCCGAAGAACACAAGGATAAACTTTCCCTCTTCTGCAACGTGCGCAGGGAGCTTGTTATCGAAGAGCAGGATGTCAAGAATTCAATCTATGAAGTTCCAATTGAGCTGGCCAAGCAGGACATAGACAAATACATACTCGAACTTTTCCATATGCATGTCAACGACCTGAAAATGGACGACTGGATTAAAATGGTCGACACCGCGGTCAACCCCAAATCCGGGAATGTGGAAATCGCCGTTGTCGGAAAATACACCAGTCTGAGGGATTCCTACAAAAGCATTTACGAAGCCCTTATCCATGGCGGCATAGCAAATGATCTCAGGGTAAATGTCCGCATGATTGAATCGGAGGACATTGAAAAACATTCAGCCGAAAAATACCTGTCCGGCGTTGACGGAATTCTCATTCCCGGCGGGTTCGGAGACAGGGGGATTGAAGGGAAGATAATGACTGCGAAGTTCGCAAGGGAGAATAGGATTCCGTTTCTCGGCATATGCCTCGGCATGCAGTGCGCAGTAATTGAATTTGGAAGGAATGTCCTCAATTATAAAAATGCGAACAGCTCCGAATTCAATCCGAAAACAAAACATCCGGTAATAGACCTCATGGCGGAACAGAAAAAGGTGACTGCCAAAGGCGGTACAATGCGGCTCGGACAGTATCCGTGCGCAATAAAAGCCAAGACAAAAGCCGCAGCGGCATACGGTTCGCTGAAAATAAACGAGCGGCACCGCCATCGCTACGAGTTCAATCCCGCATACAGGAAAGCTTTCGAGAAAAAAGGCATGATTTTTGCCGGGATTAATCCGAGCACGAAGCTGACAGAGATAATTGAGCTTTCGGATCATCCATGGTTTGTGGCATGTCAGTTCCATCCGGAATTCAAATCCACGCCGCTCTCCGCACATCCTCTTTTCAGGGATTTCATAAAAGCCGCCGCAAAGAAGTAGACCGGGATTGAAGCCCGGTCATTTTTCCAGAATCTGGAAAAATATATTTTGACAGGGTTTACTGGATTCCAAAGATATTCAACAAGAAATGAAAGGATTAATAGCCCTGATTCCAGAATACATCTGCCCTGTATTCAAGTCTTCAGTCATTATAGAATCGCAACCGGCCATTTCGGCGGAGGCGATTATCCCTGCATCCCAGAAATTTATCTGATATAATTTCTGAAGTTCAACGCTTCTTTTGACTATATCTGCGGTAACGCTGACGGTTTCAAGGTTTCCAAGAAGGGTTATCTGTCTCATTATTACCGAGTGATCCTGTCCGAGCTTTTTTATTGCCACATGCGCATATTCCTGGAGAACCTGGGTGGAAATAACTCCATTCCCGTCCAACATCAGATTCTTTATCAAAGCAAGTGAGATGGTCTGTTTCCTTCTGTCCTTGGAATCGTTCGCATAGATGATTATGTTTGTGTCAATGAAGATTTTTTTCATGTATTATCTCTCGTGGATTTCATCCCTGTCGAACTTATAACCCGAAGGAGATCTTCCAGCTTTGGATAATGCAAGGCTTTCAAATTCGTCTGCAGTGCTTGAAGAGCTTGCGCCTCCTGCGATTTTGGATAAATAACTTCTCACAAGAGAGTTTAGTGTCGTATTGTTTTTCCTGGCGTATCTCCTGCTCTTTGCAATAAGCCCCTTATCTGCTGAAAGTGTGATGTTCATACTGTGCCTCCATTTGCTTATTATGTGTTGTATGTGTGCAAATATATCTCCTTGAATAATACAGACAAGGATTCCGAAAAAGAAAAAGGATAAAGATATTCCGATAGGATTGCCGGATGAGTGATGCTAAAAATTGCATCTTCTCCGCTCTTCGAGTATATTCCGGTCATGAAATACACAGATGATTATAATGCCAAATTCAAGATATGGGCGAAGGAGAAAAAAATATATCCTCTGCCCAAGTTTGACTTTCCTTTCAAAATAGAATCAAAGAAATTCAGCAGCTACGAGGAATTTAACAGGTGGAAAGGAGATCTGCTGCTCCAAATAGCCGATGCCGGAGGGCTTAAATGGAAGAAGTAATCGATAGTAGTCAGAATTCAGTCAGGATTCAGCGACTAACTGGAGAGGCGCCAGTTTTATCAATAAGAAACTTTTGCCAATTAAGTAAGGCGGCTCTTTAGACCGCCATATTGTCGGGCTAAAGCCCAACATACTTTAAAAAAGGAGCCGCCCATGGCGAGAGTGAAGCTGGATCTGCCGGAGAAGTTCGACTTTGTCACCGAAATGCCCATCCGAATCTCGGACATCAACTACGGGCAGCATCTTGGAAATGACGCCCTGCTTTCTTTCATTCACGAAGCTCGCGTACGCTTCCTCCTGAGCCATGGGCTGAGCGAACTGGAGGTTGGCGGTTGCGGCCTTATCATGGTGGATGCCGTCATAGTGTACAAGGCGCAGGCCGTATACGGCGACATTCTGTCCATCGAGGTGGCTGCGAGAGACTTCTCACCCCTGGGATGTGACTTTGTCTACCGCGTGAACAACCAGAAAACCGGAGTTGAAATCGCACGCGCCAAAACCGGCATACTCTGCTTCAACTACACACGCCAAAAGGTCGCCCAATGCCCGGATAAATTCCTCGCCGCCTTGGGCCAGCCACATCATGCTGTCGTTGAAAAATAAACCCTCAAAGAAAGGTTGAAATCCAAAAGGATTGTTGTATTTTAATTACAACACAATTGCGTAAATCTGCAAAGAGATCTACAATGAATCACGGCGAGCTTACATTCTATGAGTTCTTCAAGGAACTCAGGACGAAAAAAGGCATCTCATTGAGAGCGTTCTGCAAAAAGGCGTCTGGGGATCCCGCAAATATAAGCAGGATGGAAAGAGGACTTTCCATTCCTCCTAAAAGCGTAAAAATACTCGAAAGATATGCAGACACACTTGAACTCGAAAAAGGTTCGGAGGAACGGCTTGCCTTCTTTGACCTTGCAATGGCAACATCCGGCATAATCCCAAGTGATATCCTGTCTGACAGCGAAATCTATAGAACGCTACCCCGTTTTTTCAGCGATTTGCGAAAGAGGAATTTGAGGTTCAACACACAACGCACACGTCGCAGATTCAGTATTGCCGAACAGTCTTCAGCATATTCAGTGTCAGGGAAACCGGTGTGCTACATAATAGCCGGCTCTAATGGTTCCGGCAAGACAACTTTCGCCAGGGAATTCCTTCCGAAATATGCGGGCTGCACACACTTCATCAATCCTGACCTGATCGCTTCAGGACTTTCACCATTCAGGCCGGAAGACGCTTCTATGGCTTCAGGACGCATCGTGCTCCAGCAGATATATGAAAATTCATTCTCGGGTCGGAGCTTTTCAATTGAAACGACCCTTTCCGGAAAAACCTATTTCAAAATTTTCTCGGATCTGAAGGCAAAGGGATACCAGATACAAATGTTCTATCTTTGGATACCGAATCCGGATCTAGCGATACGGCGAATTCATCAGCGAGTCGAGGATGGAGGTCACAATGTTCCTTCAAAGGACGTATTGCGCAGATTTGACAGGACTCTATCCAATCTCTTCAATATCTATCTTCCGGTCATTGATATCCTGCAGTTTTTTGACAACTCAGCAGAGACACCTTTACTGGTCTTTGAAGAATTTAACGGAAAAAGGAATATATTAAACCATGAAAAATACAGGCAAATCACAGGCAACCAATAACCCAGGGATACATGCCCTTAAGGCTCTGACCGATGCCGTCAACAAGCTTAAGGAGGAATGCCGCCGTACCGGCAAGCCACTCATAATCTGGGATGATAAAAAGAAGAAAGTGGTTGAAAAATACTATCGTCCACTGAAGAAAAAATAATACTTGGATAAAACTTTATGCCTAACAAAGACCTTGACAATTTCCTGAAATACCTCCAGAATGAGCGTCAGGCTTCTGTTCATACCACGGAAAGCTACAGGATGGACATTGAGCAGTTCGCAAAGATGGTTCTCAAAAAGAACATCGTCGATAACCCTGATTCCGCGAACTGGACTGATGTAAGTGTTTTCTCCGCGAGGATGTTTGTCCTTGAACTGCAGAAGGAGGAGCTTACAAAAACATCCATAATAAGGAAAATCTCGTCGATGCGCTCTTTCTTCAGGTTTCTTGTAAGGGAGGGGAAACTTGAGCAGAATCCTTTTGCGGGACTTACCTCTCCCAAACGCGAAAAAAGACTTCCCAAGTATATGTCTGTGGATGAGACAGGAAAACTTCTTGACGCTCCGACTAAATACTGGCAGGATGCGAAAGACAACAAGACTTCAAAAGATGACGATTCTGCGAACTTCGCAGCCGCACGGGACTCGGCAATACTTGAAGTCATTTACAGCGGCGGGCTGCGCATAAGTGAGGCGCTGGGGCTTAACATTGGCAACGTTGACTTTATAAATGACATTATGAAGGTCAAGGGGAAAGGAAAAAAGGAACGCATCGCCGCACTGGGAAAACCGGCGGTGAACGCCCTCACAAAATATCTTAAGATCCGCGATATCCGCAATTCCAGCAGCAATCCATCATCCCCTATTTTCGTAAATAAGGACGGCACAAGAATAACATCACGCTCATTCCAGAGAAATTTCAAAAGTTATCTTACCACTGCAGGACTTCCATCGGACATGACCCCGCACAAGCTTCGCCATTCGTTCGCGACGCACATGCTTGACGCCGGCGCCGATATGCGCAGCGTCCAGGAACTGCTCGGACATGCGAATCTCAGCACGACCCAGATATATACTCATGTCTCCGCGGAAAGGTTGAAAACTGTTTATTTAAAGGCTCATCCGAGGGCGAAATAACCATGCCGGACAAACGACAGCATCGTGGCGCACATTCTGAAGATGAAAAATGGAACCGGGAATTATTATGAATTATTTTACGGAAACACTTCCGAGTAACAAGGTAATCATAAATCAACGGGAATACCTTTGGTTTAGCGGAACCTCCTATTTAGGGATTCCCAATCATCCACAATACAGGAAAAACCTTATTGACTCCATAAGTCGTTACGGAAGCTCCTGGGGAAGTTCAAGGAATAATACTCTCCAATTAAGTATTTATGAAAAAGCAGAGATAGAATTGGCAAATTTCGCAGAAATGCCGGCGGCGCTTACAGTTTCGTCAGGAATGTGGGCTGGGCAATTGATGATTAATTTCCTGAAAGCCGAAGGTAATAGTTTTTGGTTTGCCCCTAAAACGCACCCGGCCTTGTGGAATGGCATTGTCCCGCCCTCAGGAGAAAGCTATCAGGAATGGGCTTCAAGAATTGGCTCGGCATTAAATAATTCTCCTGATGAAAACATCGTCATATGCAGTGATTCTGTCGGTTCGCCATATGTAGAACAGTTTGATTTTGAATGGATTAAAAGGCTTCCCGTAAATAAGAAAATAACGGTGTTGATTGATGTTTCGCATAGTTTGGGGATAAGGTTGCCCGATATATCGAAAGATAATATCCGACTGATTATAACCTCCTCGCTGAATAAGGCGCTGGGAATGCCTGGCGGCGTGATTTTCTCCGATAAAGGCTTATTAAATGAAATCAGGAGCTTTTCAATGTTTTCTGGTGGCTCGCCGATGATGCCTGCCTTGTTGGATACTTTTGTCAATTCAATTGAGATTTTCGATGAACAAAGGCATAAGCTGTTCGATAATATACGGTATTTCAACAGTTTAATGGACAAGCGTCCGTCAACAGATGCCATTGAAAATTATCCAGTTTACTGCACTCATCGCTCAGGGTTACACGACTTCTTAAAACAGCATGGAATCATGACAGCCAGTTTCCCCTACCCTGCGGCAACAGATTTTCCCGTTACTAGACTGGCAATAAGCGCTTTACATTCAAAAGAGGATTTAAAGAAATTAGCTTATGCGATAGACTTATGGAATAAAAAGAGCCTTTAAAAAATTAAATTGACCGTGCGGTTCCCCTTAAAACCCCCTCATCCTGATATCGGGGACTTTTCCGTAGATCTGGATATAAAGCAGCCGTGTATTCGTAGCTACGGGATCGGCAAATACGGCTGCTTTCGCAAGACGTGCCGCTTGGTCGAGATTGCCGTTATCAAGAAATTTCTTGGCATCCATGGTCCATTTCACGGCTTTTTTAGCATCTTCAGGTGTAATCACTTTGAAGACAATGAATTTCCTGCTTACAAATTTCAGTTCCGTGGGCGGTTCAACTTCATAGAACCACCTCAGTTTCTCACGTTCCTGGGGCATGAACATTCGGTTGACAGGTGAATCATTTTCAATCTTCAAGGCGGCGGCGCAATACCGTGAAGAGTATATCCCCATGTCACCGGCATGCCCCCTGTCAAATACATAATACCGTGCACCGTTATCGGCACAGAAAGTGCTGAAACTCTTTTCATTTCCATGGAAGATTTCATTGATATATTTTTCAACTTTCATGCGGGTCTGGCCAAGCTCGAATTTCGGTTGGAGTATTATTGCACCGCCACAATAAGCCTTCAGAAGCGGAGAAATGGTGAAATCAGTAAGGAAAACTTCATTTTCAACACCTTCGGCCCTGAACCATTGTATCAGTCCTGCTGTTTCAGAAATATAATATCCATCGTAATTCCTCACCATGGACATGGACTGTGAAAACTCGGTGAAAAGTATCATTCCGAGGAATGCGAATATCGCAGATTTCTCAAGTTTTGTCACAGACGCCTCTGAAAAATATTTTCTGGCAAGGAAAACAGACAACGCGCCGCCGGCAATGAAAATCCCCGGAAGCACCACAAATAAAGTGATGGACTTGCTGGAGACAGTGAAATTCCCCTTGAAAAGTAAAAGTGAAATAAAGGAGAGTGCAATCATAGTAAAAAAACCACCCCAAATGAAAGTGAACTGAAGTTTGTGTTTTTTTAAATTGCGCATCCAGTCATGAAAAAGAAGAGGAAGGAGAATACTTAGGAAAAGTATCGCAAATGTATGATATCTCACAACAAAAATGAATGCAATGAAGTAGAAAGCCGTCATAAACAATGGCAAATAAAGTCTCGGTAAGTCTGTGCTGAAAAAGCGTTTTCTGTTCCTTGCGGAAAAGGCTGCCAGGATCATAAGCAGAGGTACAGCGTAAATCGCAAAAGGAAAAAACTCCCTAAGGATCAGCCTGTCTGCCGAATGCATTGCAGGAGTCCAAAGGATCCTCGAATCAAAGTCGAGAAGAAGCGGATTTGCAGGCTTCACATTCAGATAATGCAGTTTCGCAAGGAGAAGATTTCCGAAATGGCCATAGCTTTCCGAGAAACTGCTTACGCGGCTGATTGTCCACCACAAGGAAACTGTCAATACAAGGGAGACCGCTATCACAACAAGCCTTTTCCTGTATGAACTCCTGAAAGCTGACAGCGATGCGAAAACAATCATTGGCATTATGCACAAAACAAGGGGTGAAAATATCAATCTGTGCACTCTGTGATACGGAATCAGTATGGCAGAAAGTATTACTGCAGCAAAAATAACCGTCCAGAGTTTAATTCTTTTCCGGTTTGTTTTTCCTCCGCATGCTATCCGTATTATTTCAGAAAGTCCCCATATTCCGAAGCAGATCTGGCACATGTCCCATGTCGCCATTGCAGAAAAAGCAGCAACCCCCAGAAGGGCAAGTTTTTTGTTAGAGGGCCTGCAGAGGTACCAGTATGCTATTACAAAAACCGACATGAGGATCGGCATGCAGAACTCACCCCTTACAATGTCCTGCCCCGTATACCGAGCAATCGCGGCTGGCGCGACAACAGTCAGGATTCCACCGGCAAGAGCAATGATCCATGGACATCTCAACACTATGAGAAAGAGAAAAATCAAAGCTGGAACCGTACTTGCCCAAAGGCGTATCTGCAGACGCGCCCAGTTTGTAAAATAAGGATTGTCCTCATAAACCTGAACATCCGGTTCGAGCTTTGGGGAGGGGAATATCATATTTTTCAGTCGGTATCCATAACCGAGGAAATATTCCAGCCCGACAGTGTCCTGCTCGCACACCCTTACCTTTCCGCTTGCGGGCAGACGCCTGTCATATTTTGGAATCCCCTTGCCGGCTGCAACGTCACTTGCATAGGAATACATGATCGCGCTTTCAATGAAGAAGGGAATGAACGGTCCTGTCTTCGGCTGTGGCATGTCCTTGTAGCAGCCTCCGATTCGAGCCTCTTCCCTTTCAAAGATGTAGGTTCTCATTGAAAATGATAAAATGAAAACACAAAAGAAGATCAGGGAAATAAAAAGCTTCCAGTACTTCTTTTCAAAATCTCTCAGAAAATTTACCATTTCCGCCTTTCTGTAACTTAACTGGCATCACCGGAACTTGTTCTGACGCGGAGCGCATATGGAGTGCGGTGTGTAAGCACCGCTTTAAGAAAATCCAAAAGCGCGGCTGATACCGCGCACTCCAAAAGATTGCTTCGCAATCATAAATATCGGTAAAAATACAAATCACAGGCCAGAGGCCTATGCTACATTCTCAAAAGTAAAAATTCCCGTTTCGGGAATTTTTCAGTTGAACGGGTTTTCCGTGCAATAGCGAACTGACTTCGGCTGATTGTAATAGATATTGCATGGGCATACCCCAAGCATGCGGAGTGCATCATATAGGATCTTGCCCGAATGCTTGAACGCGATTGCCCCATGATGCGGGAACCGCTGCTGGATCAGGACATGGCGGTAGAAACGCCCCATTTCCTTCACTGCGAAAACACCGATGCCTCCGAACGACTTAGGATCTACATCTAGAACTTCACCTTCAGCCACATATGATTTCAATGTCGCCTCTGCGGTGGACTGCAGTCTGAAAAGAGTGACATCGCCAGGTTTGATTCTTCCCTCAAGCGTACCTCTTGTGATGTCCGGACTTTTCCCTGGCTCCATAAGGCCGTGCATTATAAGCTGATATTTCATACCGCAGTCCGCAAGGCACTCCGTGCATGTATTGCCGCAGTGGAAACCCATGAAAAGATCATTCAACTCATAATTACCTATCTTCTTTCCCTCCTTCTCATACATGTCGCGAGGAACTGTGTTGTTGATGTCCAGGAGGGTTGCTGGATGCTCTGTCGCGCATGTCGCCATGTATTCGCTCAGAGCCCCGTAAATATCCACTTCGCAGGAGACGGGAACGCCCCTTGAAGCAAGGCGCGAATTGATGTAGCACGGCACAAACCCGAAATATTTTTCAAATGACGGCCAACACTTGTTTGCGAATATGCCGTAGGTTGAGGCGCCAAGGTTGTCGGCCATGAACTTTGTGAGGGCGACTTCATATTGTGCAAGTTTAGGCAGCAGGTCAGGATACGCATTGCCCTTTCCGAGCTCTCGCGCCATGTCGACGGCGACTTTTTTGATTTCCGGGCTTCCCTCGGCACTGCGGAAAATATCATAGAGATCAAGCTCACTGTTCTCCATAATTTCGACACCGAGATCATAGAGCGGCTTGATCGGCGCGTTGCATGCAAGGAAGTCCTGGGGGCGCGGCCCGAAAGAGAAAATCTTAAGCTTCCTGAGAGCAACTACAATTCTTGCAACCGGAATGAATCCGCTAATCATTTCCGCAACTTCATCCGCAGTTCCAACCGGATATTCCGGGATATATGCGTTGATTTTACGGAGGCCGAGGTTATATGACGCATTCAGCATTCCACAGTAGGCATCGCCCCTGCCGCCAATCAAATTGTCACCGGTTTCCTCTGCCGCTGCCACGAACATTACTGGTCCGTGAAATTTCTGGGCGATGATAGTCGAAGGACCTTCCGGCCCGAAATTTCCGAGATAGACAACAAGTGCATTAACTTTCTGCTTTGCAATTTCCTCAAGCGCCTTCAGTGCGTCAGTTTCCCTTTCAACCACTGTGGAAATATCGGCAACCGCAATTCCTTTTTTAGAACACGATTTAAGCACTTCAGCCTTGCGTTTCTTTGATAGTTCGATCGAGAAGCAGTCCCTGCTTACAGCCACGATTCCAAGCTTGATTTCAGGTACGTTGTTCATTTTCATTGTCCCTTCCATTTAATTAGGCGGCCGAAGCGCCACAACTTTAATTACAGCCGAGACGGCTGTACCACATTCTTTAGAACTTCTTCAGAAAGTGGAACAGGCGTCTCGCCTGTGGTTCTTTTGAAATTCCCATATCTAAATATACAAAAATTTTGTTTCAAAATTTTTGTCCGTAATATGAATTCTTTCCATGCTTGCGCTGATAATGCTTTTCAATCAGAGCCTTTTTCAGCTGCGGCACCTTGGGGTTTATGGAAACGCTCAGATAGGCCATCTTTGCGAGTTCCTCTAGAACGGCACTGTTGTAGACGGCCTTCTCAGGAGTAGATCCCCAGGTGAAAGGACCGTGGCACGCCACAAGCACCATCTCAATTTCCTTGTATGAACGTTTTTTAAACGCATTAAGGATCTGCTGCCCGGTCTGCTCCTCATAATCGCCTTTGATCATTTTGTCACTCATTACTTCCGTGCATGGCACTGCTTCGACCAGATGATCCGCATGTGTTGTTCCCAGTATTGGAACCGGCTTCATAGCTTGCGCCCAGGCTACAGCATATGTCGAATGGGTATGAACCACTCCGCCGATGTCGGAAAAATTCCTATATAACACAGTATGTGTCTTGGTATCGGATGAAGGACGAAGCTTTCCCTCAACAATATTATTATCCAAGTCAACCACAACCATGTCTCCAGGTTTCAGCTTCTCATATGGTACACCGCTTGGCTTTATAGCAAAAAAACCTTTTTCACGGTCAATGGCACTGACATTTCCGAATGTATATATGGCAAGTCCCAGCTTCGGGATCTCCATGTTGCACGACCATGCCTGTTCTTTGAGAGTATTATATTTAACGCCCATGCTCTAATTTCCTATAATTTAATTCATATGTTCAGACAGATATCCTGTCTTTCAGACGCTTTGGATTCCTGTGCAGATTCATTACTGCCAAAATAAGAAGATCCTTTTCCGCTGCAGGGAGAAATCTGTAGTTCATTTCTTTAGCCGATGCTGGATTTTCCTAAAAACTTCATCTCCTGGAACGGCTTTTACCTTGCCTTCCTTGTATTCCCGATATCTTTTTTCGGCTTCGTCTATCCAGGCCTTTTCGATTGACTTGTCGATGGGAGTGACACTTTGAAGAAGTCTATCTATCAATTGAAGTCTCTCCTCCGAAGGAAGATCCAGGACTTCCCCATATATCTTCTCAGCTAAAATCGTCATATGTATCCCCTGCTGCTGGCTGATAGGCTTTTTGATTTTTACGATGTCGGAAAATAATCCTAAATTGTTGAAGAATCAAGGAATTCAACTCATAATCAGCCGTTTTCCCGTTGGCGAGTTAGCCTAGAGGAATGGAAAAATAGCATTAGCCCGTCCCTACTTCTTCGCCGTCTCATTTTATCAAGAACGCGCAATAAGTTGCGCTACTACGAACGTAACTCCTTTTCCACGAATCCGCCCAGGGATGAATATTTCGCATAGAGTTTTGCGTATTTCGCAGAATTCGCCTTATTGGGAACGTATTCAGACTCGAATCCACTTCCCATCGCATCCTGGGCCTTCTCCACGGATTTATGGATTCCTGCTGCTACAGATGCGAACATCGCAGCACCGAGGGCGCATGCCTGTTCTGAACGCGCAACTTTTATTCTCATGCCGAGAACGTCTGAGACTGTCTGCATTATGAAAGGTGACTTCTTGGCGACTCCGCCGAGAGCGATCACTCCTTTGATTTCTATCCCCTGATCGGCAAAACGATCGACTATCTTTTTGGATCCGAATGCAGTGGCTTCAACAAGTGCACGGAATATCCTGGGTGCATCACTCCCCATGTTCAGCCCGGAAATAGCGCCTTTCAGCGCCTGATTCGCGTCGGGCGTACGTCTACCGTTGATCCAGTCGAGGGCGACAATTCCGGATTCGCCTATAGGGATTTTTGCAGCCGCTTTTGAAAGTTCAGGAATGACACTGTGATAAATGGAATTAATTATCCTGCTTCTTTCGCTTTCAGATTTTATTTCCGAGGCAAGTGCGTTTTGCAAGGGCCACATGAGAACATTCCTATACCAGGCGTAGAGATCTCCGAAAGCCGATTGACCGGCTTCCATTCCGAGCATACCTGGAACAATTGAACCGTCAACCTGGCCGCATATCCCGCGTATGAGTTTTTTCCCGGTCTTCTGCGTCGGTGCAATGAGCATGTCGCATGTGGAGGTTCCCATCACCTTACTCATTACATATGGTTTTATCTGGGCGCCAACCGCACCCATATGAGCATCAAATGCACCCACTCCGACAACAACATTTTCGCCAAGTCCCAGTTTCTTGGCCCATGGCAGGGATAGTGTTCCGGCAACGCAATCGGAAGTATAGGTGTAACGGTATAAACGGCTGCGCAATCCCTTCAGGGCCGGATCAAGCTTGGTAAGAAACGCCTCTGAAGGTAGCCCGTCAAACGACTCATGCCACATTGCCTTGTGCCCTGCGGAACATCTGCCGCGTTTAAGTGTCAGAGGATTGGTGTCGCCTGTGAGAACAGCAGGAAGCCAGTCGCAGTGTTCAACCCATGAGAACGCGGCATCCCGGACTTTCTTATCCGCCCTCAAAGTATGGAGAACCTTTGCCCAGAACCATTCGGAAGAATAAATTCCGCCGCAGAACTTTGTGTAATCTTCAAATTTTCCACTGTGGGCGAGCTTATTGATCTCTTCGGCCTCTTTTATTGCCGTATGATCCTTCCACAAAATAAACATGGCATGCGGATTATTTTTAAATTCATCTAGGAATGCGAGAGCAGTACCGTCACGGTCAACGGCGATTGGGGTTGAGCCAGTGGTGTCCACGGAAATCCCTTTAATGTTTCTAGCAACATTGGCACCTGCCTTTTTCAGGGATTCCTTAACTGTTAGTTCAAGCCCTTCAATGTAGTCAAGGGGATGCTGTCTGAACTGGTTCTCGACAGGCACACAGAACTTGCCTTCCTGCCAGCGACGGTAGTTGTGGACTGAGCTGGCAATTTCTTTTCCATTTGCCGCATCAACTATCAGACATCTTACTGAATCCGTTCCGTAATCCAAGCCGATAACATATTTTTCATTTGACATATCAGTCCTCTTTTTATTTGTTAAGTTATCAGTGACCAGTTATCAGTGACCAGTGATAGATGTCCAGTTATTCAGGAGAACACGACAAAGCTATTTCATGATTTTATCTGATACTGATAACTGATTACCGGTCACTGATTACTGATTTTTACAGGGTTGCTAATGTAAACCATTCATATGGACTTTGCCAGAATACTACAAGTGATTATCTTAAAGAAGTTTGACAGGAATCCGCCTGTATTTACCCGAAAATTAATGAAAACACTTGTTTGTATAAGGAAGGAAATTCAAATCGGAACTTGACAGTTCCCATATTGGTAACATATTACATGTTCAGGAAAGGGTAATATGATTTTACTGGGCAAGGAAAAACTCGAAAAGTTCAAGAAGAAGCATTCAGACGCAAGGAACCAGGCGGATGCATGGATATTTGAAGTAGAGCATTCTCATTGGAAAAGCCCTGGTGATGTCAAGAGCATGTACCCGAAGGCGAGCATATTAAGTAAAACAAAGGCGGTCTTTGACATCAAAGGAAACAATTACAGGTTTTGCGTGATAACTGATTTTGACAAGGGAGTGTTCCTGGTAAAATACGCCGTGCCCCACGAAGAGTATAACAAGATAGCATTTTAGAGGGGAAAATATGAAAACTATAACATTGATAAAGAATGAAAAAGAATATCATGTGGCTCTTGAGGAAATCGAGAAACTTATGCTTTCCAATGTCAAAAAGGGAAGCCACGAAGATGACAGGTATGAGCTTCTTACCGTACTGATAAAACATTACGAGGATGTTCATTTCCCTACAACTCCGCCGGATCCTGTGGAGGCCATACTATTCCGGATGGAACAGGCCGGACTCACACGAAAAGACATTGAACCATATTTCGGTGCGCGCAGTCGGATTTCCGAGATTTTTAACCACAAACGGAAAATATCTCCGAAAATCGCCAAGAACCTATATAGGGGACTGAACATTCCGTCTGATATTCTTATAGAGGCTATGGCTTGAAAAAAGCTCCCAATCCCCTTGCCCGACACGGGCAACGCTACCCAAGAGAAAACACTGGCAAGATGCCTGTGCTACTTTTGCTTCACAAAGACCGCTGACACGACATTTATTTTCCTGTTGTTTGCAAGACTAATCGTAACTTTTCTGGCAGATACTCCTGAATAAGTTCCGGCATCTGATGAAATGCCTGTGCCAGCTGCGAGCTTCGCAAGAAGTTCGAGCTGTTCGCAGGCTAGAAGCGATATGCTTACAGGAGTGACTCCTTCGTCAGGATCGCTGAGTGAGGTCACTGCGACTATTCCGATACTGCCTCCTTCTATGGCAGACCTCTGAGTGCCGTTTATGACTCCTAGCGTGTTTAGCGCGGTAAGGACGGGTCCCTTCTTCGAAGTTTCAACATGCACCACGAATGGAACCGCTGACAACGCCGGTGTTGCTGTCGTGTCGTTGCCCACGCCTGCACCTTCTACTCCGTACAGAAGAATGTATAACCCTTCGTCAAGCCTGGCTGTAAACTGCGCATCATCCCTGGCTTTGGCAAGCGTGCTGTTTACCCACAATGTCGCATATGTGCCGTTAATCGTATTTTCATCCCAACCGTTCCGAGTATCTAGAAAATCCTGTAGCCCGATAACGTCTGCATGGAGCGGTACTGCTACCGGTGTTGCAGGCAGATATGCCGAGAAGTCAAAGAAGTTGTTCGGAGCTTCAACAAAGCAGCCCTTTCGTGTGGCAACCGTATGGCTCGCGGTTCCTTTGACTGGATCCGGCATTTCCGAGAAGAAAAAGTCAAACGTGTGCTCCCCCTCGCTGTTGATCAGCACTGAATATGAGAATATACCCTTGCCATCGGTTTTCGTCAGAGAACTTGTTAGTCCGGTGATCGGATTTCTCGTCTGGACAACCATATTAGGGATCCCTAATCCTGACTCGTCAACAACCTTGCCCTTGAATATCGCCGTGAACGGGACAGGAAGATCATTCACAGGAATTTGAGTAAGGACAATATCCGCCACGGAATAGGAGTTCACCGTCAGTGTGACATCTGAGTATGCAGTTACCCCGTAGAGCATGAAGTACCATGTTCCAGCAGCGGGATTGCTGACTGTCAGGATCTCATTGACATTGTTCTCTACGCCTTTGGCGTTATACAGTGCCAAGGTCGGATAATTAGCGAACTTCGCAAACAGGTCGCAGTCGTTGGTCTTCAACTTGTCAGTACCATCCAGAGTCGCCACAAGCTTCGTTGTACCAGCGGGAACTTCCGTAGAGAAATAAACACTGCTCCCCTTTGGCTTATTAACTATATTTGATGAAGTTTCTGCATTTGCGAGACCTGTAGCACTTGGATTCGACCATCCGGCCGCCATTCCAATTGCACCCGAAATGCTGAAAGCGCTATCGTAATAGTTGCCGTATTTACCTTTTACTCGATAGTAATAAGGAACATCCTTATCAGCATATGCATCGGAGAAGCAAGACACTGTAATTGAATCCCCAACCTTGGTCTCACCCTGGGTCATGCTCTTGTTCGTATATCTATAAACTTCATATTCAGTTGCACCCGGAACTGCCGTCCAGGTAACGACAATTCTGTTTGAATACGTGCCATTGCTGGCAGTGACAGTCGCAGGCCCCTTATTCGAGAGGTATCCGTCATTGGGCTTGCTGATCACTGTTGTTGCGTTCCCGTTTTTCGCAGCTATCCAGTAATAGTATTTCTTGACCACACCAGAGACCTGTGGAACAATATCATCTCCGAAGTCGTCGAAGAAAAGTGCTGTTGTCTCTCCTATCAAATCCGTTTTCAAATTTGGATTTGGTGCTGGTGTAGCGGTATTCGTGCGGAATACCAGATAGGATGTTGCACCTACGACCTTCACCCATGAAACGCGGACTTTGTCGAAGTATGTGCCGTCCGATGCCGTAACAGCACCGGGAACTGAGGGCGCTTTCGCCACATATCCCGAATCTCCATTGCTGAATTTGAGCGAGACTCCCATCGAGTTCTTCGACTTGGCGAAGTAAAAGTAGGTCGTCCTGTAAGCTGCCGTGTTGTCCTCGAATATTGTGTCGGTAACTTCACCTATCTTGTCGCTTGGAACTGGAGCAAGCTTTGTAGTGTTCCTGTATATCTCGTAACTGGTCGCAGTGGCCACGGCTTTCCAAGTGACGACGATTCTGTCTTCGTATATTCCGTCAGTTGCAGTAACTACAGGGGCTGCAGGAAAAGAAGTCGGCGTATTCGAATTTTCGGCAAAGTTCGCAATGATCGTCACAAGGGAGCCGTAGCCGCATGTTAACGTCACGGTAGTCGCAGCCGATTTGGCGTTCGCTATTGTCGCCGATGCGGAGCCTGGGGCAAGCGTCCAGTTTACAAAATGATTGTTTGCATAAGCGTTGGCCGTTATAGGAATTGCCACCACCGTATTTACTGGATTTACACTGGTGAATCCGGCAGTTCCACTTCCACGCTTCCTGACAGTCAGCATGGCGGTATTCCTCTCGAAATTGGCGACTATTGTCTTGGCAGATGCCACATTTGTGAGCGTGAGTGGATTATCAACCCCGGTATAGTCTCCGCTCCATCCTGTGAAATGGTAATTTGCGACTGGCACAGACGTGACCTGGGTACAGGTTTCGCCATGGTTGACAGTCTGTATTTTCATTCCTGTTATAGTGCCGTTTGCGCCTTCGACGAAGTTGACCGTATAGGTATTTCTTGCAAATGTCGCAGTTACTGATTTATTCTCCATAACATTCGTTTCAGACCTAGAGGCAGTCATCACGTCGTCGCTCCATTTCACGAAATGATAGCCCGACTTCGGAACCGCTGTGACTGCCGTTCCATTCGTTCCCTCATTAACTGTCTGTGATGCTGCGCCCGTCAATGTACCGTTTAAACCTGCTGAATATGCCAGCGTGTATGTGTTTGTTGTAAAAACTGCAGCTATCGTGTGTGAAGACCTTATGTCAGTGAAAGTGTAAGATGTAACCGCACCAACCGAGGTTCCGTCCACCAACACATCGGACAAACGGCAATTAGCCGCCGGTGATATTGTAAATGTTTTGTTCGACCCATAAGCAACAGCAATCGTTCCTGAAGGAGATATGCTTCCGTTCGGTCCAGCCGATGCTGTAACAGAGGGGGTATTGTACAAATCCAGAGCTTCGGCAGAACTCAGTGCACGGTTGTAAACCTTTATTTCATCAACTGAACCATTGAAAGGGCCATAGCCCCCTTTTGAGATCAGGTTCGGCGCAAAGACATTTGCCCTGGCTGATGTCAAACCAGTTCTTACTGCAACTCCATTCAGATAAATCGTCGCTTGCTTGTTCTTGTATACGACAAAGACATGATTCCAGCCAGTTCCAACGTTTCCAGAGTATGAAGCCAGACAACAAATATATAGATTGCCGTGTTCAAAGACCTGTATCCCGTTCGTCCCGACGGATAGTCCAGCACCGGCATTGGTGCCTCCCTGCGGTGGATCAAAGACAAAGTTCTGACCGTCGTAATAAGTTCCACTTGTTGCCTGCGCTGTAACAGTAATAGTCTTGCTAACCTTAACCCATGAGCCAAAACTGAAGTTGTTGCTCGGTCTCGTATAAGCTCCGAACACCAGTTCGTCCGTGGAGCCATTGTCAAAATAGTAAGCTTTATCTGAATCTCCAAACCGGTCACTTGTCAGGGTTGCACCAGTTATTGTGCCATTATTGCCATAACCGCTCCGATCATTGGCATTCCCGTCTAACGGATAATATACTACAAGCCCAACACCCTGGTTTATTGCAAAGTTTGCAGTAAGCGTCATGTTTGCTGTTACATTAGTGACAGTAAGAGGGTTAGCCGTGCTGGTCAGAGCTCCTGTCCAGTTTACAAAGTGGTATTCGTTAGAGGGTACAGCCGTGACTTGCGAACAATTCGAACCATGATTTACAGTCTGGATTTTCGTCCCATTAATTGTCCCGTTAGCCCCGTCAATAAAAGTGACGGTGTGGCTTGAGGGGTATGCTGAGATCAACCATTTCGCCAAACACGGTGAAACTTTCCCTCCTGCAGTGTTGAACCATCCTCCGACATATAGGTCTCCGGAAGAGTCAAAAGCCAGCGCATTGACAGTGCTATCTATTCCCGACCCAAGAGCGCTCCACGTGGCTCCATCCCATTTTGCGATATTGCTTGCTGTCTCACCACCTGCTGCGGTGTAGAAATCGCCGCCAGCATACAGGTTTCCAAAAGAGTCACAGGCCAGGGTATTGACAGGGCTACCCATCCCCGACCCTAGAGCACTCCACGTGGATCCATTCCACTTTGCAATGCAGTTTACTGACACGCCTCCTGCGGTGGCGAAGAAACCACCCGCATACAGGTTTCCAGAAGAGTCAAAAGCTAGGGCACTTACTTGGTTGTCCATTCCCGAACCTAGAGCGCTCCACGTGGATCCGTTCCATTTTGCAATGCAGTTTACTGACACGCCTCCTGCGGTGGCGAAGTAACCACCGGCATACAGGTTTCCAGAAGAATCGCAGGCCAGGGTATTGACAGTGCTATCCATTCCAGAACCTAGAGCGCTCCACGTGGATCCATTCCACTTTGCGATATTGCTTGCTGCCACGCCTCCTGCGGTGGTGAAGTAACCACCCGCATACAGGTTTCCGGAAGAGTCGCAGGCCAGGGCATTAACACTCTCGTCCATTCCAGAACCTAGAGCGCTCCACGTGGATCCATTCCACTTTGCGATATTGCTTGCTGCCACTCCTCCTGCGGTGCTAAACAACCCACCCGCATACAGGTTTCCAGAAGAGTCGCAAACCAAGGCATTGACATCTTGATTCGTTCCCGCCCCTAGAGCACTCCATGTAGATCCATTCCACTTTGCGATGAAGTTTGTTGCTACGCCACCTGCGGTGGTGAAGGCCCCGCCCGAATACAGGTTTCCGGAAGAATCGCATGCTAGGGAGTAGACCCTGCCCTCAATTCCTGACTTTCCTACTACTTCACTCCACGTGGATCCATTCCATTTGGCGATACGGTTTGCTGCTACGCCACCTGCGATGGTGAAGCTCCCGCCCGCATACAGGTTTCCGGAAGAATCGCAAGCTAGGGCATTGACATCTTCGTTCGTTCCCGAACCAAGAGCACTCCATGTAGATCCATTCCACTTTGCAACATTGCTTGCTGTCTCACCACCTGCGGTATAGAAATAGCCGCCAGCATACAGGTTTCCGAAAGAGTCACAAGCCATGGTATAGACATTACCATCTATTCCCGACCCTAGAGCACTCCACGTGGATCCATTCCACTTTGCAATGCAGTTTGCTGCCACGCCTCCCGCAGTGGCGAAGTAACCACCCGCATACAGGTTTCCGGAAGAGTCACAAGCTATGGAGGTTACATCGCTATCCATTCCCGACCCAAGAGCGCTCCACGCTGCTCCATTCCATTTTGCGATGAAGTTTGCTGCTACGCCACCTGCGGTGGCGAAGCTCCCGCCCACATACAGGTTTCCGGAAGAGTCACAAGCTAGGGAACCTACGCCGCCGTCCATTCCCGAACCTAGAGCGCTCCACGTGGATCCGTTCCATTTTGCAATGTAGTTTGCTGCTACGCCACCTGCAGTGGTGAAGTAACCACCGGCATACAGGTTTCCAGAAGAGTCGCAGGCCAGGGCATCGACAGGTCTACCCATCCCCGACCCTAGAGCACTCCACGTGGATCCATTCCACTTTGCAATGAAGTTTGCTGCTACGCCACCTGCGGTGCTGAAGCCCCCTCCCGCATACAGGTTTCCAGAAGAGTCGCAGGCCAGGGCACTTACTTGGTTGTCCATTCCCGACCCTAGCACACTCCATGTAGAACCATCCCACTTTGCGATACGGTTTGCTTCCACTCCACCCGCAGTGGTAAATACCCCTCCAACGTATAGGTTTCCGAAAGAGTCACAAGCCAGGGCATTTGCTGGACTATTTATTCCTTGTTCTAACGCTCCCATACTAACCCAATTGGCATCACTAATAGTCGGGTCAATACGGATGGGATAAATAGCATTGGAGTCATCGACGCTGACAATAAACTTATCCGGTGAATTTACTTTGAATTCAGAAGGAAGTTTTTTGCCGGAAGCATCAGTAACAAGTAGCTTTGAATACGCAAATTCCCTGCCGGCTTCTGTCAAACGGATCTTAATTCCAGAGCCGGAAAGTTCGGCGGTCGCACCAGCAAGTCCTAGGACAAGTGCAAATTCGCCATTACCTGTCGGCTTCTTAGAAACTATGAAATCCTGACGGATACCATCCCCGGAAACAGTAAATTCCTCAATAAGCTCCGAGCGAATTATTTGAACACAATCTTTTGATACCTTTACATTCCCCTCTGATGAAACCTGTGAAATTTTGTGGTCAGCACGGCTGAGGCCGGTGACCTTCATGCTGAATGTTCCTCTCTTTGTGGCGGAAGTGGATTTGAACGAAATTCCCGAGGGCGTTACCGATGCTTCAAGCGCCTGAAGCTTGCAGGTGATTTCCGCACCATTGTCAACTGCTTTGATACCGAGCGAATTTGAGTCTGCTTTTTCTGTGGCCTTTTGCCCGAGCTCTGAAAACGGGAATGATTTCCTGATTTTTTCAGATTCATCTGCTAAACATGAAAAACCGATGAAAGCGCAGCCGATAAATACAGCAGTTGAAAACAATCTGGTTTTCATGGTATTCTCCATATTATTTAATCATTCTTCAATGATGTTTTTTAACAGATATTTAAAATATTTTTCTCTGGCAGAACCAAAATGTTCCTTATAATCTTTGCTATCAAGTGTATAGCTTTTATCATTGTTGCAGTAATAACATGCAAGCTCGCAGTTCAGCTTCGAATATCCCTTTTTATTATCTCTCTTGTCAATTTCTAAAACTGGACCTCTCTCGCCATGTCCTGTCTTACGAGTTTTCAAAAATCCCCCTGCAATCAATTTTCTTATGTCATTGATAGACGTTTCGCAGTAGTAACATTTGCTTTCATTTTTTTTAAGACTTTCCAAAAACCAATCGGCAAAATCTGTCTTATTAGCGAAATCCCCTTTTCTATGCTTTGTAGAAAATAATTTCTCTACCCTTTTCCTCTCTTCTTTCATGTCAATTGGAATCTTCATAATGCATCTCCTAAATTTCTATATTTATTTCCATCACCACTGGATTTATATCGATTTTCTATTTCATATGACATTTTTTCCGTCGTGTTTATATTCCCATTGTTTTTTTGAATATTTTAGCCGACTTAGATGGCCTACCTCTACCGTTTCCCAAAACACCAGAGATTGCCCAATTTTCAAATTTAGTTTTCCGTTCATTCAAAATTTTTTCGTTGACTGACTTTCCGCAACGGATTAGGAATGTTTCCAACTCATCTATTTCCTTCTTGTTCGTGGCTCCCTTCTTAATGTTTTCAGAAATGAAAAACAACACGGGAGCACCCCTCAGTTGATCAGCAAATGCCGTCTGATATTTTAGCAATTTCGCATTGGCAAAAACTTCTTGATAAAAGCTTTTTGTTGCCTTGCCTGCATATATAGGCTTATAGCCCCTTGAAGCTTTGAAAGAAAACACATAACACCCTTTCCTGTTCTTGAAATCTCCATTCTCATTCCAGAATGATTTGATGTCTTCCTTTTCAATTATCTTGGCAGCCTTTTTTAAAGTTACTGGAACTTTCATCGGCCCTATGACTTCAAATTTCGCCATTGCTTTCCACCGTGTAAATATTCTGTAACTTTAAAAATATCTTGACCACAGGAAAGATTCCTGTGTTACATTTAAAAGGCATTCTTTCGAAGAAGTTATTGCAGATGTGAGTTGTACTTATATGACGCCCCCCAATGGATGCCCAATTATGCCGGAAAGTTGCCGACGGTCCCGGGCAAAAAAAGAGGAGCGCACTCACTCTGCACTCCCTAAGAGGTACTAGCATACCTAAACAAGAATGCGGAAGAGGCGCCCCAGGTGGGGCGCAACCTCCGACATCGTTTCTTGTTTAGTGAAAATTGCTAGTTTTCTTAGGGAAACGTCTGTCGAAAATCACGTCAAAAAGTAAAATTTAGGATCAAGGATTTATAACAATAAGAATTCCTTTCAGAATATTATCTTGCACTTCTATCCACCACAATAAACCAGACAGTCTAACATACCAAGTACTGTTTAAATGTTTTATATCAAGAAGTTTCCCCAAAATAAGCCGAAAGTCCGTGCTTGAAGTATTTGCAACTTTTTGGAACGCCAGCACTTTGCTGACATGATGTTCCCAGTGCAGGATGAATTTGGTGTAGAGTTCGCCGTGTTGGCGAAGGTTTCCAATCCCCTTGCCCACGGGCAACGCTACACCAGGAGAGAACTGTGCTGTCGACTTAATTTAGGAAAGCACTTGTTTTTTTATTATAATACATTAAATATACTGCTTATTAAATTTGGGAGACAAACTAAATGGGCGAAACACGATTTGCGGAACTTAAAATTGACGGCAAAACCTTCAAATTCCCGATAGTGCTCGGAACCGAGGGGGAAAAAGCCATTGATATTTCAACGCTTAGAAAAGACACTGGATACATGACACTTGATCCAAGTTTCGCCAATACCGGGGCATGCTGCAGCGAAATAACCTACATAGACGGAGAACGCGGAATACTCAGATACCGGGGAATCCCCATAGAAGATCTTGCAGGGAAAAAGCTTTTCATCGAAGTCGCATATCTGCTGCTGCACGGGAATCTGCCCACGGAAGAACAGTACAAACAGTTTTCCATACTTTTGAACGACCATTCGCTTCTGCATGAGGACATGAGGCACTTCTTCGACGGATTCCCAAGGGGCTCACATCCTATGCATATCATGTCCACAATGATAAACTCAATGGCTACATTCTATCCGAATGTCGACACGCTTTCCCTCAGCGAGGATATTGACACCACCGCCACAAGACTGATTTCAATGTTCAGGACAATGGCGGCTTTCGCATACAAGAAGTCTATAGGGGAACCGCCAGTATATCCGAGGTCTGATCTTTCATATTGCGCCAATTTCCTCAACATGATGTTCGATTCCCCTGTCAGACCGTACAGCATAGACCCTGAAATAGTTGACGTAATGAACCTGCTTCTTATAATCCATGCCGACCATGAGCAGAACTGTTCGACAACCACCGTACGGACAATAGGAAGCGCACAGGTGAATCTTTATGCGACCATTTCAGCCGGGGTGAGCGCATTGTCGGGACCTCTGCACGGAGGGGCGAACCAGGCAGTCATAGAAATGCTTTCAAAAATCAGGTCCGGCGGATATTCAATAGATCAGTTCATTGAAATGGCTAAAAACAAAAACAATCCCCTGAAGCTGATGGGGTTCGGGCACAGGGTTTACAAGAGCTATGATCCCAGGGCGAAAATAATCAAGGAAGCGACCAGCAGGATTTTGAAACGTCTTGAAGTAAAGGACACCCTTCTCGACATAGCCATGGAACTCGAGGAGAAAGCCCTTTCCGACAGCTATTTCATAGATAAGAAACTTTATCCGAACGTTGACTTCTACAGCGGCATATTATACAGGGCCCTCGGATTCCCAACCAATATGTTCACAGTCCTTTTCGCCCTCGGAAGACTGCCCGGATGGATCGCCCACTGGAAGGAAATGGTCAGCGACAAAAACAGCAAGATAGTCCGCCCCCGCCAGATATACACAGGCAGGACCCTGACTCATCTGGAATAAAACTAACCGAAGAAGCTCACAATATGAAATCAAAGTTATCAAGCAAAGGGGAGCTGGAAGCCAAGATTAGCGAAGCTATCATAAATTTCGAAAAGGAATATATGGGGCGTGGTCCGCTTGAAGCAAAAACCTATATATTCGATGACATTGTCCTTGTAAGGCTTAAAGGTGTCCTGACAAAAGCTGAACATCAATTGGCAGGAGCCTGCCAGAACAGCAGCGAGGGCAGGGATCTTATAAAAAAAATGCGCCAGACACTCATCGAAAAAGCTAGGCCTCTTCTTGAAGCCGTGATAGAAAATATCATTGGCCTTAAGGTTTTAAGCCTACATACAGATATAAGCACTGTCACAGGTGAAAGGATTATTATTTTCACTTTGACGGAAGCTGCAAGGTTTAATTGAATATCCTTTTTTTAAAACTTTTGCATATTTTCCTTGCAGAAAAATAAATTATTGATAGATTGTGCGTTGATTGCAGAATTAAGGGGGGCTCGTGAAAAGCGTGCCAGCCGGAAATTAGGCCTTTCATAAGAATCTTATGACAGGTCTTTTTGCATTTTAAATAGCTTTGAGTCAGTTCTTAGTGTCTATAAATTATAGAAGCTGAACTGAAAAAGGGCTGGGCTCCGCGGAGTATTCGCGGAGCCCAGCCCTTTTTATTTTCACCAACGAAAACGGAGGAGAATGATAATGAAAGAAAAAAGCATGCCGCCGCTCGCGAAAGCGCTTAACGATGACATTGCCAGTTCAGAAAATTGCGTATTTGAAGTCCTGTCGAAAAAGGGGAAGGGAATATTTTTCCCTTCAAAGGGAATACTCGGACAGTCGGCAGAGGCAAAAAAAACTGAAATAAACGCCACGATAGGAACGGCTTTCGAGGAAGACGGCTCACCCCTCTGCCTCGAGTGCATAGAGGAACTCGTCAATCTACCATCCCAGTCATTATTATACACACCAAGCTATGGTCTGCCGGAACTCCGGGAGAGATGGAAGGATATGATTTATGCAAAGAACCCCGCTCTGAATAAAAAGGAAATAAGCGTGCCGGTTATCACCAGTGCACTTACCCACGCATTAAGCGTATCCGCATATCTCTTTGCCGATGAAGGCGACAAAGTAATACTTTCAGATCTGAACTGGGACAACTACGAGCTGATTTTCGAACAAGGGTTTGGAGCGGAACTTGAGACTTACAAGACTTTTGAAAACAACTCCTACAACATCAAGGGCCTGCAAGAGAAGCTCATGGAACCCGGGAACAAAAAGATACTCCTGCTCAACTTCCCGAACAACCCCGGAGGATACACCCTGACAGAGAAGGAGTCATTGGAACTGCGAAAGGCTCTGCTCGCCGTAGCCGAGGCCGGGAAAAATATCGTTGTAATACTCGATGATGCCTATTTCGGTCTCGTGTATGAAGAAGGTGTATTCAAGGAATCACTGTTCTCCCATCTTGCAGACCTTCACCAGAACATCCTGGCGGTGAAGCTGGATGCACCGACAAAGGAAGACTATGTATGGGGGCTCAGAATCGGGTTTATGACTTTTGGGATCAAGAATTCAAGCCCGGCTCAATATAAGGCGCTCGAGGCAAAAGCCGCAGGCGTAGTTCGTGGCAGCATATCAAATTGCTCAAGCATCGGACAGCATATGCTTTTAAAAGCCTTCTCGAGCCCCGCATATGCATCCCAGAAAGAGAACAAATATGGGATTCTCAAGAGACGATATTTGAAAATAAGGGAAATACTTGCAGCACACCCTGAATATCAGGAATCCTTTGCTCCCATCCCATTCAATTCCGGTTATTTCATGTGCGTGAAACCTTTGGGGGTGGAAGCGGAAGCGGTGAGAAAAGATCTCCTTGCATCGTATGGAACCGGAGTGATTGTCCTGTCGGGCCTGATCCGGATCGCATTTTCAGCTGTCCCGTACGACAAGCTAGAACTCCTATTTGCCAACATTGATTCATCGATAAGAAAAATCAAATGACAAATCTGCCACAGATTTTCAAGAACAACCGTCTCTGGGCTTCTGAAATTACAAGAGTCAATCCAGACTTCTTTCGTAATCTGAAGAACCAGCAGACACCTGAGTATTTGTGGATCGGGTGCTCCGACAGCCGGGTTCCCGCAAACGACATCGTCGGATTACTTCCTGGAGAGCTTTTTGTTCATCGGAACATCGCCAACCTGGTGATTCACACCGACATGAACTGCCTTGCTGTCCTCCAATACGCTGTGGAACTCCTAAAGGTCAAACACATAATCGTCTGCGGACACTATGGATGCGGCGGAGTGAAGGCGGCTATGGAAGACCAGCCGCACGGCCTAGTGGACAACTGGTTGCGGAACATCCGGGACACTTGGCGCAGGAACCGGGACGAACTCGAGATGATCCCGGACCAATCCGGAAAAGCCAACAGATTGTGTGAACTGAATGTGTGCGACCAAGTCATCAATGTCGGCAACACGACGATCATCCAGGATGCGTGGAGACGCGGGCAGCAAACAACGATTCATGGCTGGATATACGATCTTGCCGATGGATTGCTGAAGGATTTGGGAGTGTGCATCTCTTCACTGGATGAACTGCATATTCTACATAAGTACAAGTAAATAAATATCAGGAGAAAACAATGTCATCAAAAAACAAAAAACTGAACGAATGGGTCTCGGAGATCCAGAAAATGTGTGCACCGGATTCTGTCTGCTGGTGCGACGGGTCAAAATCCGAATATGACCAGATGATCAAATCAATGGTTGATTCAGGGTTGGCAACTCCCCTGAAAAAGCGTCCCGGCAGCTACCTGTTCCGCTCGGATTCGTCCGATGTGGCCCGTGTCGAGGACCGCACATATATTTCATGCAGGGACAAGGAAGACGCCGGCCCCACGAACAACTGGATGGAACCGGAAAAGCTCAAGGGCATCATGAAGGAACTCTACAATGGTTGCATGAAGGGAAGGACAATGTTTGTCATCCCATTCAGCATGGGGCCTGTAGGCTCTCCTATAGCCAAAATAGGAGTAGAGATAACTGACAGCCCGTATGTCGTAGTCAACATGCACATAATGACGCGCGTCGGAACGAAGGTTCTTGACGTTCTCGGAAAAGACGGAGAATTCATCAAGTGCCTCCACTCCGTGGGAAAACCTCTCGCCAAAGGTGAAAGCGACAATGGAGTCTGGCCATGCGCACCCATAGAGAAGAAATTCATTTCCCACTTTCCCGAAGAAGACACTATCTGGTCCTATGGTTCCGGCTACGGCGGAAACGCCCTGCTCGGCAAGAAATGCCTGGCACTGCGGATAGCCTCGGTCATGGCTCGAAGGGAAGGATGGATGGCGGAACATATGCTGATTCTTCGTCTGACAAATCCGGCAGGCAGGAAATTTCATATCGCCGCCGCATTTCCCTCAGCTTGCGGCAAAACTAATCTTGCCATGCTGCGGCCAACTATTCCAGGATGGAAATGCGAATGCATCGGCGATGATATAGCATGGATGAAGCAAGGGTCTGACGGTAGACTCCGCGCCATAAATCCAGAGGCTGGATTCTTCGGAGTCGCGCCTGGAACCAGTTATAAATCGAATCCGATGGCAATGGAGTCAATTAAAGAAAACACGATATTCACTAACTGTGTCCTGACGGACGACGGTGATGTCTGGTGGGAGGACATGGGCGTCCCATGCGAGCACGGCATAGACTGGAAAGGGCGCGAATGGACTCCTGGAAAAGGGGAGAAAGGAGCGCATCCGAACGCACGCTTCACGGCACCGGCCGCTCAGTGTCCTGTTCTTTGTCCTGACTGGGAAGATCCGGCAGGAGTACCTATCGACATATTTATTTTCGGCGGCCGCCGGACGTCCGTCGTACCACTGGTGATTCAGGCGTTTGACTGGGATCACGGGGTTTACCTTGGCGCGACATCCGCATCCGAACCTACAGCAGCCGCTCTTGATGTTAAAGGCAAGATCCGCAGGGATCCCTTTGCCATGCTCCCGTTCTGCGGTTACAACATGGGGGACTATTGGAATCATTGGTTTAAAATGGGTGATAAGCTAGGCAAGAGCGCTCCTACGATATTTTATGTAAACTGGTTCCGTAAAACAGCCGACGGCAAGTGGCTATGGCCTGGCTTCGGGGATAACAGCCGTGTCCTCAAATGGATGTGCGAAAGAATTGAAGGTAGAGCAGGAGCAAATAATACCGCAGTTGGGCTGATGCCGACTAAAAACGATTTGGACTTGGAAGGGCTTAATATGAGTGATTCGGATATTTCTGAGCTCCTAGGTGTTGATCCAGCAAAGTGGATGGCGGAAATTCCTGAAATCGAGGAATTCATCTCCGGCTTCGGAAAACATCTACCGTCGAGGATGAAAGTCCAAGTTGAAAAAATGAAAAAAAGCTTGGAATAATAAGTATACAGGGCATGGACGGAGTGATAATATATCTGCATCCTCAGATATATTATCACTTGCTTTTTTTAACTTCAATAGTAATTGTAACCGCCCCTTGATAAGGGGGTTTCGCATTTTAGAATTTTAAATTTATAAATTTCGGAGAAATTTATTTATGACTGGTTGTCATTTGGGTAATTTATTCCAGGTCACTGTGGCCGGAGGTTCATATCAGGAAGGGCTCACATCGGTAGTCCAGGGGGTTCCTCCGGGAATGCTTCTTTCCGAACAGGAGATCTACGGGGATCTTCTTCTCAGGAAGCCGGGTGCAGACGAACTTTCATCCCCGCGGAAAGAACCCGATCTTCCGATAATCTACACCGGGCTCAACTCTTCAGATACTATTGAAAACGCAGGTAACAAAAACCATACGAACGGGACTCCGCTAACAATCCTCATCCCGAACCTGGACAGGCATGACATCCATGTCTGGCAGTACCAGAGCACTAACAGGACCCCTCGCCCCGGACACGCATCATACGCCTCATTCATGAAATACGGTCCCGATGACGATTCAATCGGCGCCGGAATCTTCAGCGGTCGTTATACCGCTACAATCGTATCAGCAGGATACATCGCGAAAAAAATATTGAAGGCCTGCGGGATTGAAGTTTTCTCATATATAAAGGAAATGGCTGGCGTAAAATGCGGCGAAGTTGAATATTCCAAAGCGCTCAAATTCACTGATTCCTTCAAGAAAATGCGCCGCGACCTTGATCCGTTCTACCAGGAGATTTATGTCAAGAAACGCATCACAATGGACATGCGCTTCCTCCAGAAGGCTGCGATATTCGCAGAAATCGAAAAGGAAATTGACGACATCAGGGCGAAGACTCCTAAAATGGATCTGAAAACCGTATTGAAAAAATACGGTGTTCATCAGGTTGTGAACTGCCCGGATTTCGATGCCGCAGAGGAAATGCTCGCGGAATGCAACAGGATTACTGCAACCGGGGACTCCTCCGGCGGCGTTGTCGAAGTCGTCGCACTAGGTGTTCCGGTCGGACTCGGTGAACCCGTCTTCAAGAAGCTCGATGCCGAACTCGGTCGGATGCTCGGGATCGGCGCCGTCAAAGGTGTCGAGATAGGTGCGGGATTCGCAGTAAAAGACATGACAGGCATACAGTCGAATGATGCAATGAAGGCGGTTAAGGGGAAAGTCACATTCCTGAGCAACAATGCAGGCGGGATCACTGGCGGACTTGCCACCGGACAGCCGATTGTAGCGAGGGTCACTGTGAAACCGACACCTACTATTGACAAAAAACAGGTGACCATAGACAAATACACTCTGGAGAATAAACCTCTCGCAGCGATTACCCGTCGTGATCCGACGATTGTCGGACGCATATGGCCTGTCGCGGAAAACTATACAGCCATCGTACTCCTGGATTATCTGATCGCCCATTATGGGTATCAATTATTGAAAGATAAAATTTCTGAAAACAAGTAAGCCTTGTCAGGAATTTCACAATGTAGCACAGGCATTTTTGCCTGTGGCAGAAAATGAAATTTAAACCCACAGACAGGAATGTCTGTGTTACTTTTTAAGGCAAATTTCATTTTGAGATTACCTTTCCGAGTAGACTCTAGGTAGGGACGCCTATCCGAGCCGTCCGCTCCAAAAAGGCGATCTCGGAGAGAGTCGCCCCACCTTCACCAATTAAATTGTCTAAGAAATTTCATCATGACAAAAAAAACTGCCAGCGGCAAGAAACCGGCGACCAACGACCAGCGACCAGCGACCAGCAACCGCTCCTGCGGGAATTTTATCGCTCTGACTCCAGACGTGATTGTCTCGGCTGTAGAAAAGGCCACCGGGAGAACACTGGCCGGATTCACACATCCTCTCAACAGCTACATAAACCGGGTGTATGAACTTCAGACAGCCGACCGGGAACGGATCATCGCAAAATTCTACCGGCCCGGACGCTGGTCGAAAAAGGCAATTCTAGATGAACACAATTTCGTGGTTGAATGTGAGGCGGAGGAAATTCCAGTAGTTGCACCATCCAAACTCAAAGATGGAAAGACTGTCGGGGAAGTTGACGGCATATTTTTTGCAGTTTATCCGAAGAGGCATGGCCGCATATGGGAGCAGACCTGCGAGGACGACTGGAAACGGCTGGGCCGAGTAATCGCCCGTGCCCACATTGTCGGAAGCCGGAAGGAAGCAAAACACCGCATGCAGCTTCATCCCGAAGAAACCACCGCTGTCGACATAGCCCAGCTGATTGACGGCGGACATGTCCCGCAAAGATACCGCGAATCGTTCTCCTCAGTAACCAGCCAGCTCATGGAACTTATACTCCCCCTTTTCGACGACTTTGAATACATCCGGGTCCACGGCGACTGCCACTCTAAGAATATTCTGCACAGGCCGGACGAGGGACTTCTACTCATAGACTTCGACGACATGCTCATGGGCCCCCCGGTCCAGGACATGTGGATGCTCCTGCCGGGACACGTCCTCGATTCGCAGATAGAACTCGACCTTATGATCAAGGGCTATAATGAATTCAGGGAATTTGATGATCGCAGCAAAGTGCTTATCGAACCCCTCCGTGCAATGAGAATGCTTTATTTCCTTGACTGGATAAGCCGTCAGAAGGAAGATCCCTGCTTCAACGCAAACTTCCCGAACTGGAGCAATGACTCCTTCTGGTCTGACCATGTCAGGGAACTGAACCAGCAGTTCCAAAACATCAAAGAATATAT
>CAZION010000002.1:0-49310 GCA_964540865.1 uncultured Victivallis sp. | reverse complement strand
GTTTTCCTGGACCGCGACGGGACTGTCATCGATGATCGCGGCCATCTGAAAAGTCCGGAACAAGTGGTCTTCTATCCTTTCACATTCAAGGCCCTTAAACTTCTCCAGAAAGACTATCTGCTTTTCATTGTCACCAATCAGTCTGGAATTGCAAAAGGCCTGCTGAGCAAAGAAGACGTAGAGAAAGTCAATCAACATGTCCTGGAAGTCCTTGAAGAGAATGGTATAAAAATAACCGAAGTTTATTACTGTCCTCACAACCGGGAAGACGACTGCGAATGCATCAAGCCCAAGGCATATTTCCTCAACAAGGCCGTTGAGAAATACGGAATTGATCTTGTAAAATCATATGTAGTCGGAGATCATCCGCACGATGTCGAATTCGGCATGAACGCCGGGGCAACCGGAATTTTCGTATTGACAGGCCACGGCTCTGGGCATCTCGATGAAGTCAAGGAAGGCTGGCCCGTAGCAGCAAACCTCCTGGAAGCCGCAGAGATGATAATCAAGTAACACATACAGAAATGCATTTGCTCGTTTTTTTAATTTCATCTTGAATCATGTCGCCACCCTGCGGGGACTCTTGATTATTCTAATTTCTCATTCCCAAGGCTAACGCCTTGGGCTACAATATATCGCCTCCTGCGGAGGCTATAATCACTGAGAAACAAAATATTCTAAAGACAGTAAAAAGCCTTCCGGATGACACTTCAATTGAAGAGGCTATGGAGCGAGTCTATCTTCTTTTCAAGATTGAAAAAGGGTTGCCTCCAAGCCGACTCCGGCAAGACGGTATCGCATGCGGAAGCCGAAAAGCGGATGAAAAATGATTGCGGGGAAACCCTCACCGTTTATCACAGTGCAAGACTACTCAACGATGACTCCATAACAGATCGCCCCATCTAACCTTTCACCACATGACGCTTCGGGCAGGTGAGCGTATTATTGAAAATCCAATTTTACGTCTGAAGTTCTTGGAACCATTCACTAGTCATTTTCAAGCGGGGGCAAAGGCTTGAATTCCTCTCTTTTCAAAACCTTTTCCGGGACACGGACGCGGAGTGCGGAAAATATGTTGGCAACGGCTATAAATGCGCCGATAAGGAAAACATATTGGAAGCCGAATATGTTCCAGACAAAACCGCAGGCGAATGCAATTCCAATTGAAAACACGTGGTCGATCGAAACCCCCATAGTGAGTGTCGGTGCGACATGTGACGGGTGAATTGCAATCTTCTTGAGATAAGTTGCACGCGCCATGCTTGCCGATATCAGAAGCATGTCAATCACAAAGCATACGGCCGCGATGACATATGCGGTGTTTCCATTTGGAAAAATGCTCTTTGCAAACCCGTATCCGATACAGACAAAGACAAGTATTGACGCTTCCGAGACAAGTACAAAGCGCTCCCCCATCTTATCGATCAACCATCCGAGAAACGGCTGGAAGAAAATTCCCGCAACACCTCCGACTATGAAGAGCCAGGCAATGATATATGTGGGTTTGTCGAATATTGTGACAAGCACCCATGGTGCAAATGTAATGAATATCTGTTTGCGCGTCCCATAGAGAACACTAAGCCAGTAGAAAAGCTTATACTCCTTATGCAACTTCAGATGAAAAGTCTCCTTATGCGCCGGGATCGGAGTCATTGCCATGAAGCAGACTGCGGCGACAAGGGTGGTAACAGCCGCAATAATGAATGACAGCTCGAAAGTGAAGTGCAGATATTTGAATCCGACATAGACTAGCAGGCACCCGGCAAGCGATGTGATATTGCGGACACTGCTAAACTGCCCCAACCTCCGTCCCTCCTGCCCCTCATGCGCCAATTCCATGCCTATGCTGTTCTGGAGCGAGATAAAGAGGTGTTGCCCCAAGCTCATGACAAACAGCCACGCAAGCATGACGGAAAATGCAGACCCGCAAAACGCAAGAAGGACCAGTCCGACAGCTTGCAGTATCATTGCGAAAGCCGCAAGTCGCCTGCCTGGAAGGAAACCGAGTAGTGCGGATACGAATACTACGGAAAATCCAGGCAGTTCACGCGGAAGTTCGAGCACACTTCTCTTCAAACCGCTGATTTTATATGTCTCGCTGAGGAAATTATTGAAAGTCGATTCGATTATCTGCCCGGCAAAACCAACTATCGCAACTGCAATTATGAAGAGCCAGATGTCACGATGGACATTGGAGATTCTATTTGATATTTGTCTTAACATTGTTTCCCTGTATTCCCATGGATGACTGGATTATATGGATTGTTGCGGCAACAGTTTTCAAGATACCAAGTGTCCGAGTGTCCAAGTATAAATTAAAAATTCAAAAACACTTGGCTACTGGGTCACTGGGCCACGCTAACACTATTTTCTCCACTATCCAATAATCCAGATATCCATTAACCTCGGAAGCGGCCAATAAAGGGAAGATTCCTGTAATACTCGTTGTAATCCAAGCCATAGCCGACCACGAAAACGTCGTTGATTTCAAAACCGACAAAATCCGCTTTTAACGGGCTCCCCCTTCTGGAAGGCTTGTCCAGAAGCACACAGGTCCGTATGTCTTTCGGATGGTGTTTCCCAATACCCGATATTACTTCCGACAATGTCCTTCCGGTGTCCAGGATATCGTCCACAACGAGCACATGTTGGTTTCTGATGTCAACTTTTACGCCTAGGGCAATTTTTATTTTGCCGGAACTCCGTGTTCCATTATACGAGCTGGCACTAACGCTGTCCAGCCGCATTGGAAGATTTATATTCCTGATAAGATCGGCGGCAAAAACAACCGCGCCGTTGGAGACAAAAATGATTGTAAGATGTTTTTTTCCGTAATATGCGGATATTTCCCTGCCAAGGTCGGCGACTCTTCTGCGTATCCGGCTTTCGGAAATCAGTGTTTCTATTTTCCGGAGTTTCATTTATTGTTTTTCAGGATTAGCGGAAAAATTTTAATTGACCACGGAGACACCAAGGCACAGAGAAATAATGCATGTCGTAATTCGTAAATTCAATGGAACCCTTCAAATTCAGACCTTGGGATTTCCGCATTTTCAACTTTTAGGACTTTGTGCCTTAGCGCCTTTGTGCCTGTGCTAGAATACATTGCTTCCATAGGTTCCGCCCATATAGTCGCTGAGGTAGTGGATCTTGATTTCATCTTCCTCGTGCAATGATCCTATTATGTCGGTTATGGAAATAATCCCGCAGATCTTTCCTTTTTCTATTACCGGAATGTGATGGATCTTATGCCTGTTCATTACTTTCACAATATATTCGACTTCATCTTCTCCGGTTGCCACGATCATATCCTTCACCATTATCTCCTGTACTTTAACTTCGCGGAAGTTGTCGTCAGTGGCACATTTTTTTATTATATCCGTCTGGGTTATAATTCCGATGTATTTTTCCGGATTTCCGGGATCAGTAACTAAAAGGCAACCCACATTGTTTTCGGACAGCTTCTCAGCCGCCTCTTTAACAGTCGCTGTCGCCCTGATTGAAAGGACTCCATGTTTTTTTACTTTTTCAGAAATAATCTTTTTCAGTTTCATTTCAAGCTCCGGTTATTTTACTTGTTTGATATTTTTTTCAAATCCAAAGACAGGCTTTCTGTAAAATCAGAAACTGCGCGCGACATGGCCCCGGCAAAGGCTTCTGGGGAACTGTCATCAAACTTTGCCTTGAATGTCGAAATCTTCTCGATAGGTGCAATATTTGAATTAGCCTTGGCCGATATTCTGTACTCCACGGTGAAGAGAACCTCTTTCTTCAGGATATCCGCCTCAAAAGAGAGAATGTTCCCGGCAATCGTGATTTCAGATTCCTTTAAAGACTCTCCGGTATAAGATATTATTAGATAGCGTCTCAGGAGGATGTCAGGAGCAAGAGCCCATTTGTTGTACTGATCCTTTAACAGCTCATTTTTTTCCGTCCTGTAAACCATCTCCTGTTTATAAGGACCTGTGACGGTAAAAGAGCCGACCTTTAGGCATATCGGCGATTTCGCAATCTCGGGATTGCCTATGTCGAAATATCTAACAGGTTTGAATTTTTCCTTTGTGAAAACACAACCTGTAAGCATTAAAACCGCGACCGAAATAAATACAATACGCAACATGAAACTCCCCCGCTTGTCGTTTACAAAATTAAAATACATCAGATTCAAGCGAATTCAAAATATTAACATGCTCCAGGGGACTCGACAGGCTTATTTAAAAATCCCCTTTACTTTCCTCCAAGCATCATCCCCAACCCCCTTTATCACATCTGTGCCAGAAGATCCTGCGACTTTGCCGACGGAAGCGTAGATGGCGGTAAAGATTTCATCGGCAACTTCTCCTGTCGAAGCGCCTTTCTCGTCTTTACCTATATCTTTCAAATGTATGTCCGGAATGGGCATAGTTGCCTTTTGCCCCTGGAGAAGAACTGCGCTAAGTGAAACACTTGCACTGTTAAAGTAGAAATTATCTATCTGGATTTTCTTGCCACCACCAGCTTTTTCCTGAGTTTCCGCCTTCTCCTCTTTCCGCTTGTCATTCTTTACAAATTTATCAATGTTACTTTTAATCTCACTGAGATTGCTTGCAGTAAGCCCTTGCTCATAAATAATCTGAGTCTCCTCAATCCTTATCTCGTCAATCACAATTTTCTTTGAAAATAAAGTATCCATGTTGATGTCAACAACGATGCTGCCAAGCCTGAAAGCATGTTCCGTCTTGAAACCCTCCGGATTTGCAATCACAAAATTCTTCACTTTCATTTTCCCTGTCAGCATGGAAAAACTGAAACTCTCCATTTTTACCGGAGTCCCGGTTATTTTGGGGACAACAGTTTCCACGGAACTCTTAACAATATGCCCTAGAAACACATAAATCAGAACGAGCAGGACCAGGATGGAAATGCAGGAAGCAAGCAATATTTTCTTCAACCGCCTCTTAGCATCAGGCTTCATGTGTTATCTCCTTTGTTTATGGATTGTTTAATAATCAGCCTCATGCGGATTATCAAACAATCCATTTGTCGGGATACCGTTGAAAAAACACGATTCACTTATGCTTCCTGGGCGTCGCCATATGGACGGATTCCCCGTGAACCGCATGTGCCGCCTCCATCATGGCCTCACCAAGGGTCGGATGCGCATGGATCGCCTTCCCAAGAGCTTTTGCCGTAATTTCAAGGCTCATTGCGGTAACAGCTTCGGAAATCAAGTCCGTCGCGTGCGGTCCGACAATATGCACACCGAGAACCTGATCTGTTTCAACAGATGAAATTATCTTGCAGAAACCGGAAGTCTCATTGATCGCCATCGCCTTTCCAAGGGCTGCAAATGGGAATTTACCCACATTGTACTGGATGTTCTTTTCCTTGCACTGTTCTTCGCTCAGTCCAACCGTCCCGATCTCAGGACAGGTGAAAATACAGCCGGGAACAAGGGCATCATTGATTTCATTGCGAATTCCGCAGGCATTGTCAGCCGCAGCGAATCCCATCGCACTTGCGAAATGCGCAAGCTGCACACGTCCCGTCACGTCACCTATCGCATAAATATTCGGTATGTTTGTTCTGCACTTGGAATCCACCGGGATCCAGCCTTTTTCGTTCGCGACTACACCGGCCGCCTTGAGATTCAGTGATTTGCTGACTGGCACTCTGCCAATCGACACCAGCAGGTAGTCCGCGGAAATAGTCTTATCTCCCACTGTTCCAGTGACAGACTTGGTGTCCGCCACTATTTTTTCAAGCGGCACGCCAGTGAAAATATCAATTCCATGCGCTTTCATCTCCCTTGACAGGATTCTGGAAAGCTCCTTATCCTGGAGAGGAAGGATATTCGGCATCATCTCGACAACGGTCACCTTGGTTCCGAGTTCGGCAAAAAGGCATGCGAACTCACAGCCGATGACGCCGCCGCCAAGGACAAGCAGAGAGCCAGGGATTTCCTTTATTGAAAGAAGTTCCGTGGAAGTGATTATGCGTTTTGACTTAGGTATGAAACCAGGCATCGCAGGCTCTGAACCGCTTGCGATAATGAATTTTTCCGCAGCCACCTTTTCCTTTTTGCCGTCATTGGATTCAATGGAAATGCTTTTTCTGTCAATGAAGGATGCGTTTCCGGAGAAGACAGAGACTCCTGCGTTCTTCAGGAGGCCACCGATTCCGCCACGGAGTTTTTCTACTACGGCATCTTTCCTGCCTAGCATAGCCGGCCAGTCAGGAATGATGTCACCGGTAATTTTAATTCCAAAATCGGAGGCTTTCTTAGCCTTGCTTAGAACTTCGCTTGAAGCGATCAGTGTTTTGGTGGGGATGCAGCCCCAGTTGAGACATGTTCCACCCATGTATTCTTTTTCCACGATTGCGACTTTCGCACCGTTGTGAGCTGCACGGATAGCTGAAACATAGCCGCCAGGACCGGCTCCAATTACACAAATGTCAAAATTTTCGGACATAAAACAACCTTTCAGAGTTATATGATATTTTTTTAAATCAAAAACATGGTATTATTATATAGTTTTTAATCTGAATCTCAAGCGAGATTTCTGAGTAGCACAGACATTCCTGTCTGTAACTGTATTGCTGGAAATTAATAGGAGGATCACAGACAGGAATGTCTGTGCTATCAAATCATTATGAAAACAACAGTTTCAGCAGTTATTTGCGAATCATACGATCCCTCTCTATTGGAGGAGAAGCTTAGGGTTGCCGTCGAACTTGCGGGCGGATGGCCGGATAAATTAAAACCCGGAGCAAGCGTCCTGTTAAAACCGAATCTACTGAGCGCCCGGACGCCAGAGCAATGCGTAACGACCCATCCCGAACTGGTACGCGCCGTAATCCGCGAACTTCGCAGAAATGGAATTGAAAAGATCACCATAGCCGACAGTCCCGCCGGAAATTATTCCTGGGAGGAGCTCTGGGAGAAAACAGGGATGAGAAAGATTGCAGACGAGGAGAAAGTGGATCTTATCCCGGTAGGAGATTTTGTCAGAAAGGAAGTTCCCGGCTATGGAAGTGTGCCAATATTGAAGGAGTTCAGCTCCTTCGATGTCTTCATCTCCCTTCCAAAACTCAAGACACATCTCCTCACAAAAGTAACCGGCGCGGTGAAAAACTCATACGGACTTGTAGCCGGAGAAGCTAAAAGCGGATTTCACGGGAAATGTCCCTCCCCCAGGAAAATGGCGGATTTCCTTGCGGCAGCTTACGGTATCATCAAACCTGATTTCGTGATCATGGACGCAGTTGAATCAATGGCTGGAGACGGACCTGCCGGCGGATTCCCCTTTAAATCAGGGCTCATCTTCGCCGGGGAGGATGCTGTCGCAGTAGACTCATGCGCATGCAGTATTTACGGATATACTGCCAATGAGATTCCGATCCTTATGAAAACCGAATCCCTGGGCTTTGGAACAGCCAATCCCGAACTGATTAAAAAGGAAGGCGACGGCTGGGATAAAATGAAAAACATGAGGGCGAAAAGATCCATCTCGGATGTCCTGCATCGCTTTCCCGAACCCACCTTCAAGATCCTCACAATGCTTCTCAAATGCAGGCCTAGAATACAACAGGAAACATGCGTCAAATGCGCAAAATGCTTCAAGGTGTGCAGCCAGAAGGCCATCGAGTTTTCGGCGGGTAGATATTCGGTTAATTCGGGCAGATGCATACTATGCATGTGCTGCATCGAAGCGTGTCCGGTCAAGGCGATTGAACTCCGGTACCCGGCTCAGAGAATAATGAACATAATCGCTTTTTTCCGCAGGAAAAAAAGCGATAAAGTGAAAGGGTGAAAAATGATAAGAAGATCTGGGGAATTTAAGTGCGAATTTCGCGAAAAAATGCGCGGCGGCAACGGCAAAGTGAAAATCGAGCATTTCTGGGAACCAGTAACCGAACTGAAAACCAAGACCAGACTTTGCGCGAAACTTACCCTTGAGCCCGGTGACAGCATCGGTTTCCATAAACATGAGAACGAGGAAGAGGTTTACATAATCATAAGGGGAATCGCCGAGGCCGAGGACAACGGGAAAATTGAAAAACTCCATCCGGGTGACACAATCCTAACCGGCGACGGAGCCGGGCACTCCATAAAATCCGTTGGCACCGAACCGCTAGAAGTCATAGCAGTCATAAATTGTTATTAGCCCAAACGAAGAAGGGAATTTCCATGAAGAAACTTAATTTTCTCGCCTTGAGTTTTGCCGCATCACTTGGGTTGATCACCTCTTTTTCCAGCATTGGCGCTGATGAAAAACCTGTGACAAACACACTTCCGAAAATTGATGAGTCAGTTCTCCGCGAGGCCAAGGCTTCGATCCAGAGGGCTGTCAACTACCTGACCGACCGTCAGCTGGAAGACGGTTCATGGCTTCATCATCCTGCAATAACAGGTCTCATAACCATGTCACTCCTTAACAGCCAATCCAAACTAAATCCGCAAATCAGGCAGGATGCCATTGAAAAAGGAAGGCAGTTCATGCTGAAGTTTGTGCAGAAGGATGGTTCGATATGGATGGCCGGTGTCGCAACGGAATATCCGAATTACACAACTGCTATCTGCCTTGCCACACTGGCGATGATCAACAATCCGGCGGACGAGCAGATCCTCCGCAATGCAAGAAAATTCCTGATAGACTCCCAGCTTGATGAGGACAACAAGGACAATCCGACAAAAAAAGACAATCCTTCGTACGGCGGAATAGGTTATGGGAAAGCCGGGGCCGGAGCTCCGGACCTGTCGAACACACAGTGGGCGCTTGAAGCCCTTTATCTGACAGAATACCTAGACAAGGAGCCCAAGGCCAAAAGTCCTGAAGATGCGAAGAAAGCCGATCTCGCATGGGGGAACGCCGTGATGTTCCTCAACCGACTGCAGCATGTGCCCGAATCCAATGACCAGGTATGGGTTATCAAGGATAAGAACGACCCTAACTATGGCGGTTTCGTGTACAAGCCGGATGAAAGCAAGGCCGACGAGAAATTCGAACAGAAGGGCCTTCGTTCCTATGGAAGCATGACCTACGCGGGGCTTAAAAGCATGATATATGCGAAGCTTAAAAAAGATGATCCCAGAGTCAAGGCCGCCGTTGAATGGTCAAGCAAAAACTACACCCTAGACCAGAACCCGGGCATGGGTCCGGAAGGCCATTACTACTACCTTATCACATTCGCAAAAGCGCATGCCGTGCTGGGGGACGAAACCATAGTCACTCCGGACGGCAAGAAATACCAGTGGCGTGTAGACATGGTTAAAAAGCTTCTTGAACTCCAGAAAGGCAAAGGCGAATGGTATAACGAAAAACACGGGCGCTGGATGGAGAGCATTCCCGAACTTGTCACAGCATACTCGCTGATGGCGATGGAAGCCGCACTCGGCCCGTATCTGGCTGATTGAAGTTAGAAATACGCACTTAAAGGTATATTGTAGTAAATGTGTTTCTTAGGTCGGCTGCCATTCGTAAATCGTGTTCTTTCAGCAACAGAAAGGTATCATCCATGAAAACGCTACTGCACATCATCGCAAGTCCGCGAGGAGAAGAATCAAACACCCTCAACGTGTCCAATGTCTTCCTGGAAATGTTCAGGAAAAAACATGCCGACTGGTTGGTTGATGAGATTGACCTCACTGTTGAAAAGCTTCCTTCCCTGACTGCAAAAAGAGTTGACGGCAAATATGTCCTGCTTGGGGGAAAAGATCTGTCCGGTAATATTAAAGATTCTTGGCACGAAATTATTCCACATATAGAACGGTTCACGTCGGCCGACGCATATCTGATCAGCACCCCCATGTGGAATTTCAGCATTCCATACACACTGAAACACTACATCGACATTATAATGCAGCCAAAATACCTTTTCCTCTACACGTCCAAAGGGCCTGAAGGCCTGCTGAAAAACAAAAAGATGGTGGTGATTTCAAGCAGTGGCGGTGAATATGTTTCCGAGGCCGCCCGCAAAGCTGATTTCCTGGAACCATACCTGCGTTTCGCTTTCGGATTTGTCGGCATTACCGATATGACTTTCATTAAAGCGGAACCCATGGGAATGGGGGAGGAAATGCAGAAACAGCGGATCAAGGATGCGCAGGAAACGTCAAAGAACGTTGCCGTAAACATCTAAGGGAACCTCTAAAACTTCAAACAAGGGGAAATAGATGGTGAATGTCGTACCACGTCCCAGTTCGCTTTGAACATCTATGACCCCTTTGTGGTTCTTGACAGTTCTGTATACGGAAGCAAGGCCCATTCCAGTGCCCTTGCCTTTCTCCTTAGTGGTGAAGAATGGTTCAAACACATGTTTGAACATATCCTTATCCATTCCGGTTCCGTTGTCAATCACACAGACTTTCAGATATTTCCCCTTCAAGACTTCCTGTCCGTGAAGCTTTTGGACATGTTCATCGATATTAGCCGTTTCGGTACTGAAAACAAGTTCACCTCCGGAAGGCATGGCATCGCGGGCGTTAATAGCCAAGTTCAATATGGCGCTTTGAAGTTGGGACGGATCCCCGATCACGACAGACCGGTCCGCTTTGTAGATTTTCCGTATCCCTATCCGTTTATCTATGCTGCGCTCAAGCATGGCAACTACGTCATCTATTACATCATGAACCTCTATCTGAACTTCCGCATACTTTCCTTTCCGGGCAAAACCCAGCAGGTTCTTTGTAAGTTCGGAAGCACGTCCTGAAGCCTTAAGTATATTGTCCGCGTAATTCTTCAGGTCTTGATCGTCCAGTTTTACATATAACATCTCAGCATAACCCATAATTCCGGAGAGCTGGTTGTTGAAGTCATGGGCGATGCCGCTTGCTATCTGGCCGATTGCATCCATTTTTTCGGACTGGTGAAGCCTTTCCTCCAGTTGCCTCCTATCTGTGAAATCCATATGGCATCCAAACATCCGCTCAGCCTTACCATCCCTACCGAACTGCAGGGATGCACGGATTAGAATCAATCGATATGAACCGTCCTTGTGCCGGAGGCGGACATCCATTTCAAAGTTTGGCCATGGATTCAGGATAAATCTGTCAATGAGTGAAATCGCACGTTCTCTGTCATCAGGGTGAATACGGCTTTTCCATTCTTCAAAACTGTTGGATATCTCCTCGTCCCTGTATCCAAGCTGAAGTTTCCATTCTGGAGAGAAATAAGCGATATTTGATTTAATATCCCAGTCCCATAACCCCAGATTGGCCCCGCTTACAGCAAGTTTAAGACGCTGCTGCGACTCCTTTAAAAGTTCTTCAGTCCTGCGACGCTCAGATTCCTTCTCTATTTGGTCGAGGCCGAAGGAGATGTCGGATGCAGCCTCCTCAAGAAGCTCCACTTCTTTTTCCCTGAAGTAGCCCCTTTCCGATGAATAGATCGCAAGCACACCGCGAACGACTCCCCTCAAACATATGGGAATTGCAGTGACAGCGTGAAAATCCGAAACTGCCGCCTCCTCCATCCATGGCAGAGTGGGAACATCATTAAGGAAGTCGTTGCATATATAAGTCCTCCCTTCGTTCAGGCATATGGCAATCGGCCCAACTCCACCCGGACGATCATCCGCAAACACATTGATCTTCTTCAAGTATCCCTTATCGTCCCCGAACTGGGCGACCGGCACTACCATGCGGGTTTTCAGATCAGTCCAGCCAACCCATGCCATTTTAAATTTCCCGCATTCAACAATGGCGCGGCAAACCTGTTCAAACAATACCTCTCGCGTTCCAATCCTAGCAATGGACTGATCAATCTGACTCAAGGTAGCATACAGCCGGTTGAGCGTCTCAATCTCCTTTTCATGCTTCTTGCGTTCAGTAATGTCGCGGACGATGTTCTGATAGTATTTCCTTCCCCCTATTTCTATCACGCTGATACTGCATTCAACCGGAAAAGGAGAACCGTCTTTACGGTGATGCACGGTTTCAAAGATGGCCCCGCTATGGAGTGAAATACTATCAGTCTGCCTCTCAAAGTCAGAACGGGTTTCCGGCACACGCAAATCATATAAGCTAAGCAGCTTCAATTCCTCGAGTGAACATTCATACTCTTGAACGGCCCGGTCATTAGCTTCAATAATCCTCCAGTCCTCATCCATCAGGAGGATGATGTCGTTCGACTGTCTGTGCAGATGAAGTATCCTTTCGGCAAGCAACTGATTCTGACTGTCCGAACAAAGCTTTTCCCTGAGCCACTGGGTATCGCGCCTATGCCAGAGGAGCGCAAGTCCGAGGCTTACTGCAAGGAGCAAGCCGGCGACAACTGATATGATCATGGCAGCCTGGTTCCGAATGGGTTCTTTTATCTCGTCCTTGTCGACCTTCGAAACTAGAAACCATGGTGTCCCTTGTATTTTCCTCAGGGCTGCAATCACAGGTACGTCACGGTAATCAATTCCCTCAACTATGCCTTCCTTCCCCATCACCGCCATCACCTCAGGCAGCTTCTTTTTCATCTCAATCGAAAAATGCAGGTTCAATGCGGTATCCTTGCGATGACGCAGCTCATTCAGGAAAAGCACTTCATTCCCTTCCTGTCGGACCAGGAGGGTCTCCCCGGTACGGCTGTAGGAAGGCCAAGAATGCATGGTTGGAAACAGGAAATGGTTGGGATCGATTTCAAACATCAGCACTCCAATCGGCTTCAGTGATGTATCGGAACCGGCGGACTTCGGAAGTATGGGGACAAAGACATCCATATTCACATAGTCACGCTTCACAAGGCTTATGTGCAGATCGGAAACAGTCACTTTTCCGGATTGCAGGGTTTCATTGACAAACGATTTTGCCAATCCCCCCATCCAGCTCTCGTCCGCTGGAAAACAAAGCCACATTTTTTGATCACTATCAATAAACAATGCGCGATTAAAGTGGAAATTTTTCTGTGCGGATTCCAAAACAGCCAGGATTTTGCCTTTCTGTCCAGCATCAGACGGGTTGACCATATAGGTTTTTATCGCATCAGCAAGGATGGGGTCCATAAAGAAATAGTTGGCACAGTTGAGCATTTCATCATGCCATGATGCAATCTGCCTTGCCTTCAAGTCGGCAATTGCAGACAATTCATCTTGAGCTTTCATACGGAAAACTGCAATTTGATTTCTCAGGAAAAAGAACCCGGAAACGCTTATTATTATTATTATGCATAAAAAAATCATCAGTGGCCCTTTGGCAAACCAGCGTAACTGGGTCAAAGGAACCCCTTCTTCAACACTGAAAATGGAAAGGGGCCAAGTGTCATGCCCGGCTGCAACAACAAGTCCAATGCTAAGCAATATAAATAAGATAGCGGTGGGAAATGCCATAGGAACGGTTTTACCAGAGCAAAGTATTGGCTCACCGGCCAAATAACTGAAAATTATAATAAGGCTGATAAATAAAATGGCCAGTGCCAAAACTGATGCGGCCTGTCGGAGAGATAGACGGCCTGAAAGCGGCGGCAGTTCAAACAGAAAAGCAAATGATATTATTATGAAAACAACGGATGTGAGGGGAGACATATGCCCAAGAGGGTCATCTATTGCGCCAAATACGGAGGACATCAGTGTTTTTTCCAGAGGAGACTCAAGTTCAAATAAAAACTGCAACCCAACTATGAGGCTTACGCATACAGTGATAAATATTAAAACATAAGAAAAACATTTAACTGAATGATTTGACGGCCATTTCTGTTGAAGGAGGAAACCGGAGCTTAGAAAAAACAGAAGTATTGCGGTTGATACGGCCATCGGTTTAAAATCATGGCCAAGTGCGATAAGTTCAGGCTTGCCGACAGCCCAAGTCAATAACACAATAAATGACATAATTCCAGAAAGACCGGCAAAAACCTTAACCGATCTGTTGAGCACCTTGGCATGTAAAAGATCCTGTTTCATATTCACCTTAACGGTAATATAATTCCAATATCGGATTTGACAAGTTTTTACAAGTATATCAATGCCTTATGGCGCTCATGAGCCGATTTTCAGATGCTCAATTAGTACCAATGGATTTTTCAGCCACCCCTTTCACCCTTATCAAAGTCAGTATCACTGTAGGGTTTTTTCATGACTGGAATGACTTTGGTCTTTGTGTTTATGCTCTCCCTAACCATTTTCATCTGTGCCGAGTGGAACACCTTTTCCCTGTCTTCCCTAGCCATATAGATATTTATCGTATTGAGAATTTCCGTAAACCTGGGCCTCTGTGCGGGACGGTATGAAAGCATATCCAGAACAAAGTCGCTAATTTGCTCGGGAACTTCCTTCCTTAAGCTTGCAGGAGGGAGCGGGGAAATATAATCAATAGTATTCGGCGTAAGCACCAGTGGTTTTTCGCTGCTGAATACCTGATTCAGTTGCGGTTTCTTCTTTTTGACCCTGGAATAAACAGTTTCCATATCGTTCTTTCCTGAAAACGGATATTTACCGGTAAGCATGTAATAGAAAAGAACCCCAAAGCTGAAAACGTCCCCGCATTTGTCCTCAACACGTTTCTCCGCTTTTTCAGGACTTATGAAATATGGAGAAACCGAGAACTCAATATCCTCCTTGTTCTGAAGATAATCGTATGTGAAACGGGATATGAAAAAGTTTTTCGTCCTTACGTTGCCCCTGGCGTCAACATGTATGTTTTCCGGGCATATGTCATGATGGACAAACTCCTTGTGATGCGCTACTGCAAGCCCGAAAACCACGGCTTGAAGTATGTCAATCACCTTGTCCACATCCAGAGGCACCTGCGTTTTCGACAAATAATCTGAAAGCCCATATCCGTCCATAAGGGGTTCTGACACAAAAAAATTACCGTCAACTTCACCGAAATTAATTATCGGGCAGATGTTGGGATGATGAAGCACTGAAAGGGAAGCAGCTTCCTCGGCGGCAATCTTGCATAGCTGCTTGAATTCGGGATTATCCTTTGATATGATGAAAATGATCGAAGGGAGCTCCCGATCCCTATCAAATCCCTCGTATATAGAGAACACGCTTTTTCCACAAAGCGGTTTCTCAAGTAACATGCCACCCATTTCAAGCGGAATTATCAAGTCCGCCCCGCATGCGGAACATGTACAAGGGGTGAAGGGCTTAATGTCCATTGTGTCTATGCTGCAACCGCAGCCGCGACAAAAAAGCTTATTCATTTAATCACTCCTAAGCGAATACTACCTAACATTCCCATATTGCCGCATTCCTTGAATCAGCTCGCATGACTCCTGATCCTTGCCGCCTTCCTGAAAACCCTATTGGAAAGGGAACTGTCCTTATACAGTTTTCTGCCAGCAATATCCGTATAAACCTTCCAGAAATAAAGTATATCGGTCCTGCTGACAAATCCATCGGCCGAAAAGAGGAGCTGGGCAAGATCCTTGATACGCCAGCGCTCTGAAAATGATTCCTCGAAAATAACCCGCTGCAGATCTATTAGGAATACTCTGTCATCCTCTTTTTCCTTGACAAATATGTGGACGAGATAAAAATCCTGATGCGCCATTTTTGAAAGATGCATTCCCGCCGCAAGTTCGGCTATCCTCCTTATGAGTTTACGCCTGCGCAACCTTTCCCCTTTTGCGAATCTCGCAAAAAGCTCTGAAGCTCTTACGTAATTAGTTATACCAAGGGAAAGGATACAGGAATTGCCTCCGGAAGCGCCGCAGGCAATAGGCTGCATGGTGGGAAGCTGTTTCCTGTAAAACTCAATAATCGCCTCCCACTCATTCCTAGCTCCAGGGAAACGACTGGGCCTCAAAGACAGGATGTTTTTCAGTCGGCTCATGAAAGGTTCAGGCCTGTATCGCTTTATGTATGCCTCTGTCAAGGTAGACCCTTCCGGCGATTTTAGAAAAACCCTCTCAGTGCCACGCTCTTTCAGTACATTTTTCACGGATTCGCCAGAAATGCTCCAGAGAGCTTCAAAGGAATTTATACCGTTAACTTCAAGGACCTTTGCGAACTCCGCATTGAAAAGAAGGCTGTCACCATCTTTATGTTCAACTTTTATCTGCATAAGAAAGCCTTGTTATTTAAAGACCAAGAGTAATCAGTAATATGAGTTAAAATATCCCTTGCCGATACCAATTCCAAACCACTATAGTTTTTCATTCAAATTTATTTACCTGGTTTATTGCAGTTGTATTTTTATAGAAGTGTGATTTTCACCCAAAGTTGCAGCGAAACAGTATTTCCAGCAGACAAACAATACATTTTGGCATACTGGCAATTTCCATGTTTTGGCTTACATTAAGAATCGTATAATTTACAGTAAACTTACATGTATCCATCATTTATGAAAAACAGCTCTTCATTTAAAAGACCGCTTCTGTTCGCCCTGGTTTTCTTCGGGCTGGCCTTTGTTGCCTTTTCAGCCGACTACATGAACCGGAAAGTCAAGGAAATGGATACCCCGAAACCTTTCTATCTGAAAAGAACCAATGCACAGTGGGATAAACAGGGACGTATAATTGGCGTTCTCAAGAATACGCCTAAAAGTTTCTCGATAGACATATGCCTTGCGGGGTCAAAACCTCTAAAGGTCATGAAGACTGAGACTTTCGATGCCAATCTCTCAGTCTATGAAACCGGTTGGCTAGGTTTGGGCACATACGACATTGTCTACAAATCTGAAGGATATATCGACTTGACGGTAAAAAACGTAAGCATAAAACCCTACTCCGACTGTGTCATAAATATTGTTTTCGGCCTGACAGAATACAAGAGGTGATTCTAAAGGTCGTCACAAGCCTCCGCATTCACTTGTTCGCAACTAGGAAATACCCTTGATTTTATTGTTTTTTTCCCTTGACAGCCGTTCTTTTCAATGTATCCTAAGTCAATTTTTTTATAATATTTTCAGTAGACCAATACTATTCTTTTCAATACAATTATAAGGAACACAACCATGCCTGAAGAACTGCAGAGTCTGTTGGAAAAAATCAATGAGGAAGGCGTCAAAAAAGGAGAAGAGACCAAGAATAGGATAATCAGCGACGCTGGAATCGAAGCTGAAAAGATAATCAGCGACGCCAAGGCGAAGGCCGACGATATCGTTAAAAAAGCACAGCTGGACTCAGAGACTGTCAAATCCCGCGGCGAAGCTGCGGTGCGTCAGGCTGTAAGGGATATTGTTATCACACTCCAGGGAGAGATCCTGAACAGGTTCAAAAGCGTAGTGAAGGAATCCACCGCCGACGCCATGACTCCGGATCTGATGGGGAAAATCATACTTGAAATGGTTAAGAACTACAATATAAAAAACCCTTCAGGCGAGGCCGACATCGAACTGATCCTCGCCCAGAAGGACATAGATGCCATGGAAAAACTTCTAAAGACCAGCCTCGTGGACAGCCTGAAAAAGAACCCCTCGATATCGCTCGGACAGAACTTTGCCGCAGGGATTAAACTTTCATTCAAGGGCGATGATGTCTTCTTTGATTTCAGCGACGAGGCGATATCAGATATGATCTGCGCTTATGTCGGTCCTAGACTTGCAGCGGTAATAAATCCTGAAAAGAAAAAATGATCCTAGCATATTACTACATATTAAGTTCACTGCCGATGCTCAGGAAAGAGGGGCCTCCCCCAATCACCTCGGATTATTTCCTGCATTGCTGCTCGGAGATGATTTCCGAAAAAAGCGTGACCAAGCTGTCCAACCTGAAACTTCTCCCTGAAAATGAAACCCCTTTCGGACACTCCTCCTCCGCTGTAAAATGGTATCAATGGGAGACCGACATGAGAAACAGGCTTGCAAAATTCAGGGGCATAAGCCTCGGACGTGAACAGAAGAACAATCACGGCAACGGCGCTTCGGATATTGACAGGAGCATTGAGGAAATACTTGCCGTAGCAAATCCTGCCGAGAGGGAAAAGATGCTTGACAACCTCAGATGGAAGGCCCTGGACGATCTTGAATTCGGCCATAATTTCGACTTCGACAGTCTCTGCCTCTATAAAATAAAGCTCATGCTTCTTGAAAAATGGGTTGGAAAAGATCAGAGGAAAGGCCTTGAAAACCTCGATGCAATTTTAAGTAAAATTGAAAAACCAGGGATTACTGTTTCCAGATAACTTTCTTATTTAGGAGAATTCTTTAATGCCGGAAAAAAAGATTGGTTCAATTGTAGGTGTAAACGGGAATATGCTGACCGTTAGGTTTGACACTTCCGTCACACAGAATGAGGTCGCATACGCCGTCACTGGCGACACCCGCCTAAAAGCCGAAGTTATACGAGTCCGAGGACAATTGGCTGACCTCCAGGTATACGAGGACACCCGTGGCTTGAAAATAGGAGATGCCGTTGAGTTCACCGACGAGCTTCTGAGTATCGAACTCGGTCCCGGATTGCTGACCCAGGTCTACGACGGACTTCAGAACCCGCTGAACAAGCTTGCCGAAAAATCAGGGTTCTTCCTCGAACGCGGACTCTACATGCCAGCCTTGGACTACGACCGGGAATGGAAGTTCACACCGAGCGTCACAGTAGGCGACAAAGTTTCCGCAGGTGACAGGATCGGAAGCGTACCTGAGGGAATTTTCGAGCACCTGATCATGGTTCCTTTCGGATATAAAGGAAAGTGGGAGGTTACTGAAATAGCGGTCATCGGCGACTATAAGATAAGCCATCCGCTTGCAAAAATGAAAAATGATCTTGGAGAAGTCAGAGCGGTAAGCATGGTTCAGAAATGGCCTGTAAAAATTCCTATTTCTTCATATAAGGAAAAACTTATTCCGGAAAAACCTCTCATTACACAGCAGAGGATCATTGACACTTTTTTCCCAGTATCAAAAGGCGGAACATTCTGCACCCCCGGTCCGTTCGGCGCCGGAAAAACTGTCCTCCAGCACGCTCTCAGCCGTTATGCCGAAGCTGACGTAGTAGTGATCGCAGCATGCGGTGAACGTGCAGGAGAAGTTGTGGAAATCCTCCGCGAATTCCCACATCTCGAGGATCCGAAGACAGGGCGTACGCTGATGGAACGTTCAATCATCATATGCAATACTAGCTCTATGCCTGTTGCCGCTCGTGAAGCTTCAGTTTATACCGCCGTTACACTTGCTGAGTATTACAGGCAGATGGGGCTCGACTGCGTGCTCCTCGCGGATTCAACCTCGCGCTGGGCCCAGGCTCTCCGTGAAATGTCCGGGCGCCTTGAGGAAATTCCAGGCGAAGAGGCGTTCCCCGCATATCTCGAATCACTTATCGCCGGATTCTATGAAAGAGCCGGCCTTGTGAAGCTGAACAACGGGAAAACCGGTTCCGTTACAATAGGCGGAGCCGTAAGTCCGGCAGGCGGAAACTTCGAAGAGCCAGTAACACAGGCTACACTTAAAGTCGTGGGGGCGTTCCTGGGACTTTCACGCGACCGCGCCAACGCGCGCCGCTTCCCTGCAATCCATCCGCTCGAAAGTTGGAGTCACTATTTAAGTATTGTCGACGAGGAGAAGGTTGAAACAGCCCGTGAAATCCTAAGAAGGGGCAACGAGGTGAACCAAATGATGAAGGTCATCGGCGAGGAAGGCACGCACATCGACGACTTCCAGCTCTACCTGAAAAGCGAGTTCATAGACGCGGTCTATCTCCAGCAGAACACATTCGACAAAGTGGACGGCGCGACAAACGAGGAACGGCAGAAATATACGTTCGACAAGGTTTTGCATGTCCTGACAACGAAATTCCCGTTTAACAATAAAGACGAGGCCAGACGCCTTTTCAATGAGCTGAGACAGGTTTTCATTGACTGGAATTATACGGCCTGGAATTCAAAAGGCTTCAAGGAAATTGAAAGCTCAATTGACAGCAAAGTGAAGGAGCGCAGCAAACATGCGTAAGGTCTACCATAAAATAATACAGATCGCCGGCAATGTAATAACGGTTGAAGCCGAGGACATCCGCAACGGCGAGCTCGCCGAAGTCACAAGTTCCAGGGTCACTTCCCTAGCACAGGTGATCAGACTTCAGGGCACAAAGGTGTTTCTGCAGGTATTTGCCGGGAGCCGTGGCATTTCCACAGACGATGAAGTCCGTTTCCTCGGCCATGCGATGCAGGTTTCCTCTACAGACGACCTTCTCGGCCGCGTCTTCAACGGAGCCGGAGAACCGAAAGACGGGCGCCCGTCCATCAGGGAAAAATTAATCGACATCGGAGGCCCATCGGTCAATCCCGCCAAACGTATCATCCCGCGCAGAATGATACGTACCGGAATACCCATGATCGATATTTTCAACTCCCTCGTCGAATCACAGAAACTCCCCATCTTCTCAGTGGCGGGCGAACCTTACAACAAACTCCTTGCGAGAATCGCAATGCAGGCCGAAGTTGATGTAATAATCCTTGGCGGAATGGGTTTGAAGCACGACGACTACCTGTTCTTCAGAAACACACTCGACGAACAGGGCTCTCTCTCTCGTTCGGTAATGTTCGTGCATACGGCTTCTGACCCGGTCGTAGAATGCCTCCTGGTTCCCGACATGGCCCTCGCCGTTGCGGAAAGCTACGCCCTCCAAAAGAAAAGAGTCCTTGTTCTGCTATCGGACATGACAAACTTCGCCGACGCAATGAAGGAAATCGCGATCACCATGGAACAGATCCCGTCCAACCGCGGCTACCCCGGGGATCTTTACAGTCAGCTCGCTTCAAGATATGAAAAAGCCGTTGACTTTGAGGGTGCAGGCTCAATCACCATCCTGGCTGTTACAACAATGCCCGGCGACGATGTGACTCATCCGATACCTGATAACACCGGATATATCACCGAGGGACAGTTCTACCTACGCAGGGGAAGGATTGAACCGTTCGGTTCACTGAGCCGTCTCAAACAGCTTGTGAATGACAAGACCAGGGGAGATCACCGAGTCATCATGGATACAATGATCCGTCTATATGCGGATTTCCGGGAAACCCGGGAAAAGCAGTCGATGGGGTTCAAGATGAGCGCCTGGGATGAAAAACTTCTCAAATACGGTAATCTTTTTGAAAAACGCATGATGGATCTGTCGGTAAACATCCCGCTAGAGGAAGGTCTCGACCTCGGTTGGAAAACACTGGCTGAATGTTTTGACAAGTCGGAAACCGGCATCAAATCCGATGTAATAAAAGAATTCTGGCCGGTAAAGTAATAAACAGTGAACTGTGGGCCTGGGGTTGGAATAAGAAAATTTTTCCGTCGTGGAAAAATTAACAAGACAGAGGTAATTGCATAAAGGGCGTATGGCAAAAATAAAACTTACAAAAAGCGAGTTGAAATCGCAACGGGATTCTCTGAAGCAGTTCTCCCGCTATCTGCCTACATTGCAACTGAAAAAAATCCAGCTTCAGGTGGAGATGCGGAAATGCCAGCAGAAAATCGAGGAAAACGATCGGAAGCAGGAGGAACTACGCGATAATCTTTCATCCTGGGTTTCCCTTTTCAGCGAGAAAACCGCCGTGGAACATATAAGTTCGATGATAAAGGCGGACGAAATCTTAACAGATTCCCAGAACATCGCAGGTGTTGAAGTCCCAGTTTTCAAGTCAGTCCGCTTTTCAGTTGTTGAATATGATCTTTTCACTGAAGACCTATGGATCGACAACGCGGTGGATACGGTCGAAAGACTTTTCAGCTTGAAAGCGGAACAGATTATAATCAGGAAACAGTACGAACTGATTGGAAACGAGCTTAGGATAACCACCCAGCGCGTCAATCTCTTTGAAAAAGTCAAAATACCGGAATGCAAGGAGAATATAAGGGTAATTCAGATTTACATGGGCGACCAGCAGACGGCTGCGGTCGGACGCTCTAAAATCGCCAAGAGGAAAATGCAGGAGAATGCGGCATGATACTCGAAATGAAAAAAGTTTCCCTCATATGCCTCGCGTCCGAGAAGGTTCATGCGCTTGAAGCCCTCAGGGAACTTGGCGTCATGCATGTTGAACTGGACGGCAAAAATGATTCTCCCGACTTTTCCAGGTCAGAACAGTTTCTCACCTCCACCACCAAAGCTATAAACACCGTATCTGGACGCAAGGGAAAATCATCATACGCCTTCTCGGGGATGAGCGGAGAGGAACTGGTCCGTAAAATAGAGGGGATTTCAGAGACAAATTCAAATCTTGTGAAAAAGCTCGATTCCCTTGTCAAGGACTGGGATAAGGTCAGGCCATGGGGCGAATTTTCTGCGGACCTTCTCAAGGAACTTAGGGAAAAAGGTGTTTATGTCTATCTCTGCGCTGGAAACAAAAACACGCTTCTCTTACTTCCCGCCGGTACTTCATACAGAATTATATCACAGGATAAGGGGAAGCTTTATTTTGCCGTAACTTCTAATGTCGAACAGGAGAAATCAGCTTTACCGACAGTAGTCGTTCCGATGGATAAGAGCCTCAGGGAGCTTGACAACGAAATCAATGAGTGCAGATACGCAATCCAAAATAACGAGGAGTCTCTTGACGCCCTGAGCTGTGAAATAAATAAACTGAAGATACAGCAGATAAAGGCGAGAGAAACCATTGAATTCATATCCAGTCGCGACAGCATGAAATCCGCAGACGCGATTTCCTACATAAACGGGTTCATCCCTACGCATCTTGTTGAAAAAACACGGACTGCGGCAAAACAGAACGGATGGGGGCTCCTCATAACAGACCCTCATCATGACGACCGGGTCCCCACACTGATCAAGGTCCCGAAGATTTTCCAGATTTCAAAACCGATATTCGACGTAATAGGAATCGCCCCAAGCTACCATGAAGTCGACATAAGCGTCTGTTTCCTCTTCTTCCTCTCCCTTTTCGTTGGAATACTGATCGGTGATGCCGGATATGCGCTTCTTCTCTTCGCAATACTCGGGGTTGCAAAAATCTTAATCAAAAGCGAAAAAGCAAGGCTCCCAATCAATCTGCTCTTCGTAATGGGGTCTTCAATCTTCATATGGGGGTTCCTTACCGGCTCATGGTTTGGAATTGAAATAGAAAAGCTTCCTGGCTTCCTGCATCCAAATCCATGGTTCAAGAACGAGGACAATCTCCGTTACTGCTGCTTCATAATAGCGGCCCTGCATCTCTCCATCGCCCATATCTGGATTGGAGTTCTGAAGATCAACAGGATTGGCCAGGTAATAGGGCAAATCGGATGGGTTCTTTTCATCTGGGGCAATTTCTTCCTCGCAAGTTCGCTTGTCGCGGCGAGGGTTTTCCCACATTTCGCCTATTACTTCTTCATATTCGGTTTCATCATGATGCTGTTCTCCATAAACTACAGGGACATCGGGGATGTATGCGGGTTCCCGTTTGCAATCCTCAGCAGCTTTGTTGATCTTCTTTCATATATACGTCTTTTTGCGGTCGGGCTGTCAGGACTTTATGTCGCGGAAAATTTCAACAAAATGGCCGCAGGCACCCTTGATTTGCCATATGTGGGTCTGACACTCGGAATAATTATAATCGTCTTCGGGCACTCCCTGAATATAATGCTCGGAGCCCTTGCCGTGCTTGTGCACGGAATAAGGCTTAACACCCTGGAATTTTCCGGTCAGCTCGGACTGCATTGGTCGGGATTCCTTTACAAACCTTTCAAAAAAATGGAAATTGACGAGAATTTAAAATAACAATAAACAGGAGGATATTTATGACGCAACAAACAATGATCGAAATCGGACAGGCGGGAGCTTTTCTGTCTGTGTTTTTCGCGGCAATCGGTTCAACTCTCGGAATAGCCGCAGCAGGTGTGGCGGCCGTAGGCGCCTGGAAAAAATGCTATGCCCAGGACAAGCCGGCCCCGTTCCAGCTTGTGGTTTTTGCCGGATCTCCACTTTCACAGATGATTTACGCGCTTATCATGATGATTCTCATAAACAATAAAATCCAGGAGGTCGGAGGATACCAGTTCTGGCATATATGCCTGTCCCTCGGGTTGCTCTGCGGATTCGGTCTCGGCTTTTCCGCGTTGTACATGGGAATAATTGCAGCAAAATGCTGTGATGCGTTTGCAGACACGAACAAGGGATTCACAAACAACCTGATGATTCTTGGAATCATCGAAACCGTATCCCTGTTCGTAATGGTTTTCGGTATTGTCCTCCTCAACACGGTAAAACTTCCGGCCGGGATATAATGTAGCACAGGCATCTTGCCTGTGTCCATATTGAAGTAATTCGGGCATTCCTGCCCGAGATCTTTTTGAATTTTACATAAAGAGGAGTCTCATGGAACAGGAATTGATGATAGCCCTTGGCAAAGGTGGCGCATTTTGCGCAGTCGCTTTTGCCGCTATAGGTTCAGCGCTTGGCACCGGAACCGCAGGTCTTTCTGCTATTGGATCGTGGAAAAAGTGCTATATGCAAAAAAAGATGCCACCGTTCCAGCTCGCGGTTTTTACAGGAGCCCCACTTTCGCAAACTATTTATGGAATGATTCTCATGTCGCTTATCGCAAATAAAATTCAAGAAGGGGCCTTTCTCTACTGGCCGATGTTCCTCATAATTGGAATCTCAGCTGGTCTTGCAATGGGGGCATCCGCTTGGTTCCAGGGAATCGCTGCAGCTGGAGCTTGTGATTCTTTTACCGAAACCAAAAAAGGATTCACAAACGATCTGATGATCCTCGGGATAGTCGAGACAGTTGCGCTTTTCGCAATGGTCTTCGCAATTGTCCAAGTAAACTCAATAAAGATAGTGCCAATTCCACTATGATTGAAATTTCCAAATGACTGGAGCTTAAATATGCCGATTTATGAATATGTCTGTTCGAAATGCGCAAGTGAATTCGAAATGCTTGTGAAATCCTCATCTGAAAAAGTGAACTGCCCAAAGTGCTCGGATTCAAAGGTCCAACGAAAACTTTCCGTTTTTTCGGCTTCAGTTGCACTCGGCTCCTCACAATCACCGTGTTCAAGGGTGGAGTCATGCCCGTCGGCAAAAGGATCATGCTGCGCCGGCGCATGCGGACACAAGCATTGATAAAAAATCGGAGCGATTTTTTATATTATGAATAAAAAAGAACTTCTACCGCTGCTCGAAGAACTCGGAGTACATCCGGGAAAACGCTTTGGCCAGAATTTCATGATTGACGACAACCTACTTGACTTCATCTGCAGAAGAGCGGAACCGAAGGAAAGCGATCATATCCTTGAAATCGGGCCCGGACTTGGCTCCCTGACCCGCAAGCTCCTCGCATCAGGAGCTAAAGTCACCGCCATTGAACTGGACAAACGTCTCGCGGAATATCTTCAGAAATCCATTACAAGCCCAAACTTCAAACTAATCGTCGGAGACGCTTGCAGGATAAACCTGGCGGAAATCTTCCCGTGCGAATTCCGCATTGTGGCAAACCTCCCCTACTCCATCTCAAGCCCGTTTATCGCAGATACGCTCCAGATTGAAACTCCGCCTACCGATATGATCTTCATGCTCCAGAAGGAGACCGGAATGCGCCTTGCATCCGGACCTGGAACAAAAAACTACGGTTCCCTCTCCGTCACTGTCCAGGCCATATACAATGTCGAATATCTGAGGACAGTATCACCGCAGGTTTTTTTCCCGGCGCCGGAAGTTGAATCCGCAATATTGAAGTTCACAAGAAAAGACGATTATCTCCCAATAGCGGAGAGAAACATTTTCCGCAACCTTGTAAGGACAGCGTTTTCACAGCGCCGCAAGAAAATGTTCAAGCAGATTTCCACGATATTCGATCCCGGTAAAATCACAACAGCAATGAACGCGTTGAACATAAGCAAAGACGCCCGCGCCGAAGAGCTCACCGTGAAACAGTTTGTCGCCCTCTCAAAAATGCTCTGATTTACGAGCACTACTCATTTTTTTGATCTCAGGACTACCGCAAGGAAAAGAAGTATCAAAGTTCCGATAATTGAAATCAGAATGATGTTGATTACTTTCATCTGGAATGGCGGTTTTACGGTCACAATCTTATCTTTTTCGGCACCTATCGGTTTTGCCTTCAAATCAGACGCAGGCAAAGCTTCACTCGGAAAAACATCATCCAGATTAAAATTGCTGCTATATTCCCGTAGAGCCGGAAGCGCTTCATCGACCAACAGTTTCCCTTTTGCAAATTCATCCCAATCAACTGATAAGAGCAAGACTGTGCCAGGTTTGACATTCTCATCCCCTTCAGGACTTCCTCCGACAAAAAATCCTATCATATTCCTTATGTTTTCCCTGCTAATTTCATCATTAGATATAAGATTTAAAATCCTCCCCCTTCCATGAATGGGAACAAGAACCGGCTCATTGCTGACATTCATTATTTCCGGTTCGATACCAGAAAGAATATTTAAAAGAATTTTCTCAGCCACCTCATCACGGGAAATCCTTATTATTGACATTTTTACAGGTTTTCCAAGGTTGTTTCCCCTTTTTCCCACCTCAGTTCCCGTTGAAGAAGGAGTATCACTGTCTGGAGTTTTAATTCCGATGCTTTTTATTTCTTCCGTAAGCAGTTTCAAGATTCTATAATCCTTATACTCAATGCCAGATTCAATTAAAAGCCAAACCACCGCCTCTCCATGGAGCAACCTCCTTGCTATTTCCCTACGTGCAGGCGAATCTGCTACAGTGTCAGCATCTTCCAAAGACATATTTCCGGACCACAATGGATTTTCCACATCCGAGTTCTCGGGTAGATAAATGAAAGTGAAAGGGAATTTTACATTTTCCAGGAGTTTCAATGCTTCAGCCGTCTTCTCATCGATATTGGCTTTATTGGTCACATCAACCTTTCTGATCGAAAGATTCAGTGATTTTATCTTCTCTTCTGCTTTGGCCTGTATCGCATTAAACCCTTCATCTGATTCAACCGGATTTTCAGCATTGTAAATCACGACCGCACGATAAAAGTCCGACTTCCATTTCCAAGATCCGTCCTGGCTGATAGCAACCGGCATGGACAGAGGCTGTGCTTGCACAACAGGTTCCGGAGATGGAACCTGGGCGGAAATTACAGCCCCTGCAAAAAGAAAAATCAATGCATACAATAACATTAACTGCTTCATATTAAATTACTTCGCCTTGTTCCACTCATCGGTTGCGAATTTCGCAGATGATAAATTTTCAACTCCTGCTTCAAAAAAGACAGGAACGATAAAATCCTCGAACTCAATATTGAATTCCGATGCAAACCCTTTAATCAATTCTTCTGATAATTTATTCCTGTCTCCACCGGAAACTTCAGATGAAATGCTACCTTGATGCAGTATCCCATTCTTCGTCCGCCGCTGGGCCGATCCCGCCATCTTGCGGTCTTCGCAGATGACATCGTATTTAGTCGGAGTGACAAAGCACTTCATTGTCGCTCTGTCCGAAACAGGAACAGCTGAATCGGCAAGTTTCCCCTGTTTTCCAAAAGCCGACATAGCCCTTAATACGGCTCTGTGAAAAACATGATAGCTCTCAATTCTGTCAAGGCTTTCAATTGGATGTTTGGCCGGAACAACAACGGTATAGGTCAGATCCCTGTCATGATAAACAATACCGCCTCCGGTAGGACGGCGAACAATGGAATATTTGCCATCCCACGGAACGGCGCTGTATTTCTGAGAATAACCTATTGAAATTGAAGGTCTGTCCCAACCATAAATCCGCAGAAGAATCATGTCCTGAAGAAACTCCGACTTTTCAAGCAGAAGCTCATCAACAGCCATATTTACCGGGGGTGGCCTGTCCCCATCCCTCCAGATATACCATTTTTCATTCATGTAAAAGCTTGTTAAGAAATTTTTTTGTATATATTTTAGAACCGAGCGCGTCCCGTATTTTCTCCCATTCCCTGAGCCGTAAGTAATATTGCACAATCGGATACCTGTAGTATTTCGGACTTACATTCAGGTGCATGAATTTTTCAAGGTCAATAAGGGCAATCTCATCTGAGCCTTTCCTCAAAAAAAGATGCTTCGCATCCCAATCTGGATAAAAATAATCTGACTCATGAATCCTATGCACCGCAGCAACAAGTTTTTTGAGGATATCCCTTTTCCTAACTTTGAACTCTGCAATAGCGTCCGGTGGCGCGTTATTGTTGATCAGGTCTTCAAAGGAATGATACCCAGCCAGATTTCTGAAAACGAGAAAAGCCCTGTGCTTCACTTCATCAAATCCGTAAGCCATCAGTTTTGCGGTATTCAACCCTAAATCAGGGAGGATTTTCAATGCTTCAAACTCATTTACCGCGCACTTGTACGATTCACCGGCGGCCCTTTTAATGAGATATTTTATATCGTTTATTTTGACAATAGTTGTCTGAAGATTTATTTCCCCGTTTTTACGGTTGATGTGCTGCCTTACTGACTTATATTCGGCCGTAGCCCCTGATTCCTCTAGAATCCAGAATGAATTAAAGTCGGTAATGCCGGCTTCATTGAAGCGCTGTCTACCTGATTCAGATAACCATATGACTGCAGGTTTATGTTCCATTAAATCTTATTTTTCAGGTATTTCTCAGTTTTTCTAAGCACGGATTCCAGATCGGGAACTATGCCTGAAACTGGCGAATATGATTTTAAAAACAGTCCGGCTATTTCATCACGTTGGATTTTTTTTCCGAACTTTACGCCAAGCTCTATGAAGGACGAAACCGTCCTCCCCAGTTCTGATGCACGGAGGTTTTCACAAATTGGTTTTGATCTTATATCAACACTGTCAAGATCCCAGAACCCGAACGAAAATGTTCCTTTGGGGTATCCACTCACAAAAATATTGCTGAGCTTAGTATCTCCATGGTACATGCCGGCATCATGCATTTTTGACATCATAGATGCAACAGAGGTTGCAAAAACCTTTTGGATTTTCATGTCCCCATACATGATTGCACAGAAATCCAAAGTTGGAATTATTCCGGAAACAGATTCAGCAATAAGATAAGCGGATGTCAGAACCCCGGCAGTCCGGCTTGCTGCTGCCGCCAGAGGCCTGGGCGTCGGAATCCCGTTCATCTCCAAATGCCATGCCGCTTTCCAAGTGCGGAAGGGCTTCGCACTGCTGAACATGTATTTCAGCGTGTACCTCAACCCCTTATTATTGTATCTTTTAATGAAAACGGAAGTTCCGTCGGAAAGAGTCGCAATCCCGGCTTTTGTGCTTCTTGAATCTTTAATTATATTTGACACATCCAGATATTTCTCAGGATTTTCCAGACATTCACGCATGGCCCTTGAATCCGCACTCCTGCGAATGATCACCAGATTCACGCCCCGCGCAATTTTCAGAAAATCAGAATTATTGCTAAAACAGTATCCTGCTGTCAGTTTATCTTCCATGGGAATTCTCTATTTTTTTGTTTATGGAATCTACACCGGAAACCGCAGGATTTATAGGGCAATGTCTCTATTTTTCAATTTCAGTGGAATCTTGAATTCGATGGACAAGGGCCGCAACACATGAACATCGAACTTCCAACTTCGAATGAGGGAAATATTGATTACATAAGACTGATGACGGGGGGGGCGCTGGAATTCAGTTGGAGTTCACAGCTTTTTGGAAATTGGAAACTGAATGTTAACAGTTACGGCTCGACCGCCTCGCATAGCAGGAGACGGGAAGTCAACGGTGTGTCCAGGCGTATTGTAAGCCCCTGCCCCATCAGAACTGAACCGTCATGTCTGGAATTCATTCCACCTGGCTCGGAGGTGACCCTATAGAACCGGGAAGGATCCAGACCGCGGAAACGCATCAAATATGTATCGCTCTCAGCATTAACAAGACGAAACACGCCTGCAACCGCCTTGCTGCGGTCGTCAGACACGTACTCAAGAACGCACCAGCCCGAAGCATCAGCCCCATGTATCACAGGTGTATGGTGATATACGCTCGCTTCACGGACGAAAGGCCTGATGAAATTTTTGTATATATGAAGATATTTCTTTGAAATCTTAAGTAGCTCCGGATTGCTGTCCTCCAAGGATGGCATAAGCCCGGAGATTGCAGGATGCGCCAGCATGATCACATGGAATTGAGTTTCCAAATTGCCACGGTAACTGCCTGCCATGCAAACACCTAAAAGCCTGTTGATGAACTCCGGCGGAAGCGCCATGCTCATGCCATTGAGGATGCGTACCGTGCGCGGCATCTTCATCCAATCCGACGTCCATGCTGTAGTAAACCGGCTTAACATACCCAGATCTGTACGTCCGCCACCGCTGGAACAGTTCTCCAGCTGAAGCTCCGGATATTTCATCCTGACCTTGTCGAATATCCCATGAATCACCTCCACATGCCTCCAGAGCGTGTTCTCCATACGGTTATCCCGAGCATTGAATCCTCCTTCGCGTGCATCAATGTTGTAGTCCAGCCTGAACATGTCGATTTTATATCGCTCAATTATCTGGAAAATATGATCTTCGACATATTTCGCGACCTCAGGTTTTGCCAAATCCAGGATACGTTCCACAGGCTTGCCATATCGGGTTATGAACCAATCCGGGTGATCTTTTGTCAGCATTGATGACTTCCCTGCGCTTTCGATCTCTACCCACAGTCCGCACTTGAGTCCCTTTGAACGTGCATAATCCAGCACCGGAAAAAGATCGCTTGGCAAGCGGTTGCCGGCAATCCAGTCACCACTTGTGTGCTCCCATGGAGTATTTGCATCGGCGTACCAGCCGGCATCAACCATAAACAGTTCTGCCCCAATCTCATTGGCAATGTCGATCTCATTCATCAATTTCGCCTCGCTCAGCTCGTGCTCCATGTACCCCCAATGATTATATATCACTGGCTGAAGTCCGTCACCGACTCTTGGAAGAACATGCCGCCTCAGGTATCTGTGCCAGCATTGGATGACATCGTCAAAACTCTCATGATTAAGTCCAAAATGAACCTCAGGAAGATCTATCGTCTCTCCAGGAGAAAGCACCCTCATTGGTGCAGGCGACACCGGCTGCATTGTAAATTTAAGCTTGCTGTTACCAGCATTCCTGCCATACTCGCACTGGAAACCCATGCGCCAGTTGGCGGACCATGCAAGATGCGCCAGGAAATATCCTCCATAGACATTGTTATGCACCAAGACGAACGGACTGGTATGACCGCTGCGGCCTCGAGACGAACCAAAGGCAAGCTCACTGTTCAAAGGAATATCCTGCCACTGGAAATTTCCCTCATTGCCCCACTCATTGTCCTGGAACCAGCCGACACGGTATGGGACGCCTCCGGCATCATGCAGATTCTCTTTCAAATTGTCGCACATTGCCCAAACGCTCCCGCACAATGGGGTCACAGATGTCAACCCACAGGAAATACTCTCCGAAATGTTGTGCAGTTTCATCTGTCGGCGGAAGAATCCGTCGCCGCAGGCCTTTGTGACAATATCAAGTTCAACAGGTTTCAAAGAGTGCCTGAGTGTCATCCGTGTTTCAGGCACATCCTCATTTTTTGAGATTACCGCACTGACTATTTCCCATCCGAAATACAGAGACTCCCCGTCGATCTGCAGATCAAAAGCGGCAATATCTTTCTCTTCGTCACGGGGATGAAAAGGAATCCCTGTATCCTGGAATGATGCCGCAATCAGGCGCCCATCCCAGAACCGCTCCACATAAATAATCTTGTCAGAATGATACATCCATCCACGTTGTGGCTCGTTAAGCTCCACGATCTTTGCATTCATGAGATATTTCCTTTTATTTTTCACAGCTGCCTGAGCCAATTGCAAAACCATAAATTCCGATTTTATTCCATCTTGTTTTATCGTTCAAGAATTTTCTGGACGATAGAGTCAGCAATCGCTTTCATTCCCTTATCGCCCGGATGCGCGGCAACCCCGTTGTCTTTGAATTGTCGTTCTGAGCGGGCATAATTGGATTCTTCTTTGCCGAGTTGTCCGATGTCCACAAAAATGCCGTTAACCTCCTGGCATGCCTGGGCTAGTATCTGATCCTTTGCCGGATCCGCCCAGAAAGAACTGCGCACAACAACCATCGGGCGCCTTTTTGCAAGAACGCCTTTAAGAATTTTCATCGCACTGGTCTTGAATTGTGTTTTGGCTTCATCAGAGCCCAGAACCGGCACGTTCTCGCCAATCGCTAAAATCACCAGATCGGGATCAAAAGCGAACAGCTCCTTCATTTCCTTGTCCACATCATAGGTCGCATAGTTCCGTTCGAAATCCGCAATATTCCTGACCTTGATCTCTGGCGCAGATCCATTGTGCCTGGCAATGGCGCTCGTTACAAGATGGACGTAATCCTTCTCCCCAACGCTCGCAGCCATGCCCCAGTTTCCCAGCCACCCGATATCCTCCTTCGGTCCATGCAAAGTGATACTGTTTCCCAGAAAAAGAATCTTGCGAATGGCATCGGATTTCACCTCTGCATCTGCGGTGACAGGGAACATGGAGATACGGAACTTGGTGCATCCGTATGGGACGAGGGTGATCTTTCCGGACGGCTTTTGTCCAACAACAGGCATATCCGGCAATCTCGGCATTTTAAGTGACGGATTCCAATCAATCGTAACCGCATTGGCCTGCAATTTCAGTGGAGACTCCAATGGCCAGTTCCATTTTGCCGGCATAGGCTGACGCTCCACCGTGATATTCGGATTCTGCACATCCAGGGCAAATTTCCAAGGGGTGGCAGGATCGGGAGTATTCGCATCTTTGGTGTCTGGAATCGGAAGCGCGAATAGCAGCGGACCATAGGAGATCGAGGCGTACGGTACACCCAGCATGCTGTTTTCCTCAGGTATCGTCACAGACGTAGGCTTATGTTCACCAGTATACGACGCGCTCTGCGGGTTGTTGTCGCGTCCTTTCTTCACAACAGCCGTCATCGGGAAATGTAAACGGATGATATCGCCGGTTTTCCATTTTCTGCTGACGCACATGAATCCTTTGGCATCCTGTACGGTCTTGATGGTGGAACCGTTAACACTCAGTTCGGGGTTCACACACCAGCCAGGAATATGGAAAAGGAGCGGGAATACGGATTCCTTCCCGAGCTTCACAGAAATATCGATTGTCTCGTTGAATGGGTAGTCTGTCTTGCAGATGATTTCGACCGGCACACGATCCGCCACCAGGGCTGTCACTTTGCATGGACCATAGCATGTCGCCGCCAGCCCGTTGTCGTACGTGGCCATCCACATATTTGTCACGTAATAGGGAACGATACGGTTGAGCGCTGCCGTGCAGCACAGTGGTGCATGCTTCACCTTATATGAGCCCCCGCCCGCCATCGGGCCGTGAGGAAAATCCGGAGACCCGTCGGCAAACCTATTGGGACTCTGAAAATAGACATGCGTTTTAAAATCTCGAGAAACCGTGGCTGGACCAGCGTTGAAGAACGCTCGCTCAGCCCGGTCCGCCATACGACCCTCTCCGGTCACGGCAAGCAGGGCTGTCTGGCTCCAAAGGTAATTGGCGACATCGCAGGTCTCACTACCCCGGAATGCGCCTGTGGGAACGTACCACTCATCGGAAACCGGGACGCCATTGGGCTGCATGGCTATGCGTTCGATCAATTCGTGCCAGCCGACAGCCGCCTGAAGGTACTTAATGTTGCCAGTCCACAGATACCCCAAGGCCCATGGCGTTGTGTTTTCGACGAATTCGACCACATGCGCGTTGGTCACCGTGGTCCCCGGTTTCAGATCAGGAGCCTTGCGATAACGGTTCACATTCGGCAGAAGTCCTGCCCCTTCTTCTTTGAACATTTCATCAAGTGCTTTAGAAATGCCCTTGTTTCCTGTCCACCTATATGTGTCGTACGCCGGCCACAGGTTCGCCACGTTACCGGGTATCCATCTCAAGCAGTCGGGATCTCCGCTGTATGCTGTTTCAAGCGCCTTCAGGATTTGCTTGTCGCCGGAAGCCGCGTAATATCCCGCCATGGCGCGCCCCAGCAACCCGCACGCCCACAGCGGCCAAGCATCCAGGGCGTCGATGACTGCCTTCCGATCTCCGGCATTGTTTTTGTCGAGCCACCAGAGGAAGAGCAGGCCGTTGGCGTTCATGTGATCTGCAACCGCATCGAATCGCCTTTTCGCCTGCTGGATCAATGCATCGTCATGCAGGGCGTACCCAAGACGGGCAAGGCCGTCAAACCAGTACCCGCCCCCCTCATATGGCCAGGCTCCCTTATCCCAAAAAAGACGTTCACCGGTCATCTTGTGATCGGAAGCCCATGCACGTTTGAACTCGTCGTCAACCTCGTCCATGTGTCCGGTATAGCCGTCCTTCGCCGCAAGACACCAGTCGCGCAGCCAACCCTCTGGTTCAACAGCGCCAGGCGGCAGCGCAATAAACGCCGGACGAGTCGGAGGCTCAAAAGGCCGAGCATAGTTCACGTTGTTCTGCTTGTCTTCAGCACCGCCGGCTGAAATCTGGAATGCAGACAAAGCGCCCCCAAGCACCAAAGATGTAATTACTGTTCTACTGTTCATTTCTAATCCCCTTTGTATCTCCAAGCGCATTTTTGAAATTCCTTATTGAGGGTAATATTCCTTATATAGCTTCCCTGAATTTTTATTGCACAGCTCCATTTTCATGTTATTTTATATCATCATTTATTCACATCATATGTAATAAATAACTTTTTACATGTCATTTCTTACTATTATGGCGGTTTAACATGTCTTTAAGCAAGGATCTGATAGAACTAATTGACTCAACCCTGAGGTTCGAGTATTTCGACGGCGCTGTAACGCCAATATCTGATTCACACAGCACAGGACTCAGGACAATGCCATGGTCATTGTGCTCGCAGTTGACAGCCGGTCCGGTAATCGTCGAGATTCCCGGAAAGGCAACACAATTTTTCGGGTACGGGGAAGCGGTGGTAATTCCGGAGGGAGTCACGCACAAGCTCACACTTGAGGAAGGGGCAAAAAGCGTAAGCCGCTGGTCTCATTTCAGATTGACGGTTTTCGAAACGGTAGATGCGCTCAGCTTCTACCAGATGCCGACAGTGATCAAAGGCGCGGCGGCCAGGAAAGCGGGAGACATATGCCAGGAACTGGCGGAAATCTTCAATGCCTCAAGAGATGTTCAGACGATAGAACGCCTTGTCGCCGCAAAATCCCATGGGTTCCTGCTTGCATCAATAATATTCCAGAATTCAAGAATCTTGGACAACTTCAAAGAGAAAGGCGAACTATATGAGCGGATCTCCCCGACGTTGAAATACCTGAGGGAAGAACATCCGGAAAGGATATCATTGAACCGCATGGCCCGGATGAGCAACCTGTCAGTTTCAAGATTCAGCACCTTGTTTCATAAAGCCATGGGTGTTTCACCAGTTCATTACCAGATGAAAACACGTATGGCAAAAGCGAAATATATTTTATTGAAAACCGACAGGACAATATCCGAAACAGGAGGAGAACTGGGCTACAGGGACCAGTTCCATTTCAGCAAGGCGTTCAAGAAGGAATCAGGTTCCTCACCAAAGCTTTACCGGCTAAACAACCGGTCAAGCTTCAGCAAGGCAAGCTTCTAATCCATAGAGGTAATTTCAAAAGTAGCCAGAATTCAGTAGTCAGTATTCAGAATAAATCCAGATTTGAGTTTGAATTTCATTCTGAATTCTGTCTTCTGACTTCTGAATCCCTATCCGAGGCGGATGAATTTTGCAATTTGCTCCATATGTAAATAATTTTTGTCTTGCAAAAATTATCAGACTTCCTTGTTCAGGAACTCAACGCTCTCCAGCTTCAGCTTCACCGCATTTGCGAACTTCGCAGCGTCGGATCCGTCAACAGCCCTGTGATCGGCGCTGACCGTGATCTTCATCATGTCGCGGACCACTACCTGTCCGTCCTTGACAACAGGTGTCGGCATTGCAGACGAAACTGCGAGGATCGCAGTTTCACCAGGATTGATAATCGCCGAGAAGTTCTCTACATTCAGCATCCCCATGTTGGAAATTGTGAACGTTCCGCCTTTCATCTCGTCAGGCTGGAGCTTTCCGGTACGCGCTTTCTCAGCAAGCTCGGAAACTTCCGCCTGAATCTCGTCAAGCGCTTTCCTGTCAGTGTTTCTGACAACCGGGACAACCAGTCCGCTTTCAAGGCTGACAGCTACGCCGATATTGACTTTTGACTTGTATTTCACACTCAACCCGTCGGTTTCCGCGTTCAGCATCGGGAACTCTTTCAGGGCAAGCGCAACCGCCTTGATTATGAAGAGGTTCACGCTCATGTTTATTCCCTGATCCTTCAGGGATTTCCGCTTCTTCGAGACTTCTGTCATGTCAACAGAGACAGTGACATAGAAATGCGGGATCCGCTGTTTTGATTCGGTAAGCCGCTTCGCAATGACTTTCCGCATGTTTGAAAATTCGCGCGGTTTTTCGGAAGCGGTTGATTTCACATCCGCAATTGTAACGCGTCCATTGTCTCCGGTTCCTTCAATCTGGAGAAGTGAAAGCTTCTCTTTCTTTGCAAGATTGAATGCCGATGGCGTTACAAGCTTCTTCGAGTATCCTGATGACTCGAGATATTTTTTCACATCCGATTCAGTTACCCTTCCGTTTTCTCCGCCGCTGCCGGGAACATCATCCAAGTTGATAAGATAATCCTCTGCAAATTTCCTTGCACGCGGAGACGGTTTGGCCTTGAAGTCCGGAGCCGCTGGCGCATAGGACACCTGTTGCGCAGGAGCTGCAGAGACAGACTGAGGCTGTGCGGATTTCGCAGGTGCCGCCGCAGATTTAACTTCTGCAGTTTTTTTGACCTCCGCTTTCTTCTCTATTGCCTTAGGTGCTTCAATTTTCGGGATCGCCTCTCCGGGATTTCCGATCACTGCGGCAGTTGCCATCACAGGAACTTCTTTTCCGGCCGGGATCACAATCTTCAGGAGCGTCCCTTCGAACTGCGACTCGACCTCGAGAACCGCCTTGTCGGTTTCAACCTCGAAAAGGATATCTCCTTTTTTTATCTTGTCGCCTTCCTTGACGCGCCATTTTTCAATCTTGACAGTCTCTTCAGACTGCCCGAGCTTGGGTATCGGAACTAAAGTTGCCATAAAAAAACTCCGTTTTTTTTGTATCAGAGCATCAAAGTGTCAGAGTGTCAAAGTCTAAATAACGACTTTAAATTCTGGCTTTGAGTGATTCTGAAAAAGCTTTTAATAAATAACCTGTTTCTTCCCTTATTTTATCTAATCTCGCATAATCTTCTTTTGAAATAAATCCAAGTTCAAGAATCACTTCTAGAAGATATTCAGTTTCCACAAGTGACCTGTTCGATATATTAAGAAACCTTAAAAACTCCTTTTTGCTGTTGCTCGCATGTCCTTCAACAATATTTAAAGGAACAGAAAATGACGCTCTCCTGATCTGAGAAGTCAATACATATATTTCTTCCTTTGGAAAACTCTTGCTTGCCTTATAAATTTCAATTGCAAGTTCATGAGCTTTCTCCCAGATTTTTAATTTCTTATATCCTTTTTCTCTCATTGATTAACTCTTCCTTATCTTAAGCTCTGACACTTTGACACTAACGAGCAAAGCGAGTGATGACACTTTGACACTAACTTAGACAAGGCTTTTAGCTGCAACAATCATGTCTTCCACTGACGGAAGGAATGCCTGCTCAAGCGAATATGCCTGCGGTGCAATACCGTTTTTAGCGCCTACTTTCAGCACAGGTGCATCGAGATAGTCGAAACAGTTCGCATTGACCTGAGAAACAATTTCACCGGTGAAGCTTCCAATGTCTATGCACTGGCTTATCGCGACACAGCGGCCGGTCTTCTTGACAGATTCAAAAACTGTCTCCCAGTCAAACGGGACCAGCGTCCTAGGATCAATTATTTCAACGCTGATTCCTTCAGCTTCGAGTTTGTCGGCTGCCTTGATTGCATCGGAAACAGCAGGTCCCCACACGACAAAGGTCACGTCTTTTCCTTCACGGACTATTTTCGCCTGACCGAAAGGAATCAAATATTCCTCTTCCGGCACGACATCCTTGACATTATACAGCAGCTGTCCTTCAACAAACACAACCGGATTGTCATTGCGGATGGCCGTTTTGATAAGACCCTTTGCGTCATACGGGTTTGAAGGATATGCGACATATGTTCCAGGAATATGACAGAACATCGATTCAAGCGACTGCGAGTGCTGTCCGCCGTATCCTTTGCCTCCGCCGACACTGCAACGGATGACCATCGGGACTTTTACATTTCCACCTGTCATGTAGTGCCATTTTGCAGCCTGATTCGAAATCTGATCGGAAGCCATAAGCGCAAAATCCATATACATCAGTTCGACCACCGGACGATATCCGGTCATCGCCATTCCGACACCTGTTCCGCAGATGCAAGCCTCGGAGATCGGGGTATTGAAGACCCTGCCGCGCCCGAAATGTTCGAGAAGCCCTTTTGAAAGCTTGAATGCGCCGCCGTAATCGGCCACATCCTCTCCGTAAAGAACGACACGTGCGTCACGGCTCATCTCCTCGACAAGGCCCTCCTTGATCGCATCACGGTAATTTATCCTGCCTTCTGAATCGCGTTTGACGGTCGGCTTCGGTCCCTTCACATCGGTCTTCTGATAAACTGCAGGAACTTTATCGCAGACATCGTCAGTGTACATGTATTTGATTACGTCCTTGGGATCCGGATCCGCCGAGTCAACTGCCCTGCGTGCGGCCTTGGCATTACGGTCACTGACTCGTTTCTCTACGGTTTCAATTGCATCCGCCTTGAAAATCCCTTCGTCAATGAGACGTTTCCTGAATGCGAAAACAGGATCAACCTGTTTCCATCTTTCCTCTTCCTCTTTTGTGCGGTATTCATTTCTCGGATCGGAAAGGGAATGTCCATAATAGCGGTAAGTGTCAAGCTCCAGAAGCACTGGACCTTTGCCTTCCACGGCCATTTTCTTAGCCCTGACGATCGCATCGCGGACAGCCATGACATCCATTCCGTTCACTATTTCGGCGTGCATGTTGTCATTGTCGAATCCTGCACCTCTCCTGGCAAGGGCGTCAACACCTGTGACTTCGCCGTCAGCGCGTCCAGTCATTCCGAAGTGATTGTTCACTATGCAGTATATGATGGGGAGTCCGAAATTTATGCTTGTGAGTTTTTTGTTTGTGAACTGGTCCTGTGACGCCCAGTTGAGGGATTCGAGGACAACTCCGTTAGCATACGCGCCATCACCTGCGAAACAGCAGGCAACCTTGCCCTTGTTATCCTTGTTGATGTCAATACGGCTTGTCATAGCAGCACCGGTTGCGATTGGAACGCCGCCGCCGACAATTGCATTTGCGCCGAGATGACCGACCCTGAAGTCAAAAATGTGCATACCGCCGCCGCGTCCTTTTCCGTAACCCGCCTCTTTTCCGAAAAGCTCGGCGATGGTCCTGAAAACATGGTCTTCCATCACGGCTTCAAGAAGAGCCTCACCTGCGAGGTTCGCATATTCCGGACAGCGCTCGCGGAGCTGCTGTTCGTTCATCTTCCTGATTCCGAAATAGCCTTTTGCGATCGAGTCGCCATGACCGCGGTGGGTGGATGTTATGTAGTCCGTAAGATTCAGGGCAGTACATGCGCCTGCGGCGGTGGCTTCCTGTCCGATTGAAAGATGTGTCGGCCCCCTGTATTCATATTCCTTGATGCATTCATAGGCGCCGGTGCGGAGCTTGAGGATCATCTCTTCGAACTCGCGGATCACGAGCATAGCCTCGTACATCTCGAGAATCTCGTTTTTAGTAATCGTCCCGTCCTTCAACTCGTCCTTGATCATCTTGCCATAGGTGTAACCCTCAATCGGCTTGATCTTGATCGTCCTCTTCTTGAAATCCGGACCTAAATCACTGTAATAGTTGCCCATTTTTTCTTTACTCCATATTAATTAAGTTGTTTGAATCGGCGAAACGGTGAAACGGAGAATCGGTGATTATTTAATCAGCCACTTATCCGCTTCATCTATCATCAATACTAACTGTGACATTATATGTTCATACCTTTGATCAATCCCTTGCTTAGTTTCCTGATCAATATATGAACATCTAAATGCGAACTCATTCCAAACCTGTGTCTCACATGCTTCACTTTCTGAATCACTCAACTTGGCGATAAATGCCGCCCTGTATCTTCTTTTCCGCCAAGCTTCTGCAATATTTGCACAAACTGATCTTGACGCCCTTCTGAACTGATCAACCATTGAATATTTTTCTTCTGGTGGAAACTTTTTTGTAAGTTCAAATATTTCCATCGCCACTTCAATGGCATTCTGATAAACCCTTAAATCCTTGTAACTCTCTATTCTCTTTGCCATGTCCTTTTCCAGACTCCTATCTCGCCGATTCTCCGTTTCGCCGATTCTCCGATTCATTTCACATTAAAATATCAATCCCCTTCTTCTTCAACTCCTTCACTAGCGCCGCAGAGACTCCTGAATCGGTGATCACAACATCTATGTCGGCTAGCGAACCGCTGACCGCGAACGACTTCTTACCGAGTTTGGAACTGTCGGCAAGGAGAATCGCCTTTTCGGCCCTCTGCATTACAAGATCCTTCGTATAGGCTTCATCTGAATCCGTAGTTGAAATACCATCCTCGACTGTGAATCCTATGGTTCCAAGGAACGCCTTCTTTATGTTCAATGAACTTATTATTTTAGATGTGAGCGGGCCGACAAGCGTCCTGCTCAAGGGACGGAACTTCCCGCCAACAATTATCAGACTGTGCCCGCTTTCCATAAGCTCCGCCGCCGCCATCAGGGAATTTGTGACAACTGTCAGCCCCTTTCTCTCCTTCAATAGTTTGGCGAGTTCGAGAACTGTACTGCCGCCGTCAAGATAAATAGTGTCCCTGTCGTTGATCATCCCGAGTGCGAGTTTCGCAATTCTCTGCTTTTCAGAGGGCTTTATCGATTCTTTTTCCTCAAATACAGGTTCATGTTCAGGAAATTTCAGTTTTATCGCACCACCATGCACTCTCTTCACTTTGCCCTGTTCCTCCAGGGAAAGCAAATCTCTGCGGACAGTCGCCTCGGAAACTCCGAGCTTCCGGCTCAGCTCTGTAATAGTCCTGGCCTCTCCGCCAAGCTCCGCCAGGATTATCTCCTCACGTTCAGGCGTCAGTAATTTTCTTTTTGAATCCATGTCTTTCCCAAGTTATCAGTCACCAGTTATCAGTTATAAATAATTTCCGGACATCCATCAAATAATACTTCCCCAACTCTGGCGCAGAGAGGATGGACGACAGGAAATTATTTATTTTGCAACAATATGACATATTTTGAAATGTTTTGCAAGATATATTTTCAAAAAATGTATATTTTTTGAAAATATATGATTATGCCCATATATTGTGTACATAATAAAGATGGAGGTGAATCTTGAAGCAATTAAGTGTAAGGGAGGCGAGAGCGCAGTTCTGCACGCTGATCGATGCGGTTTCTCATGGAGAGACTGTTGTCATCACACGGCACGGCAGAAAAATCGCCGGGCTATTCCCTTTCCAAGATGCGAAAAAGCAACTACCTCCAATGAAGAAATTCCGTGATAGCATAAAGTTCAAAGGGGACTCATTGAGCAAGACTGTGATAAAACAGCGCACCGAGGAAAGGTACTGAAAAATGTTCTATGCAGACACCTCGATAGTAGTAGCCTATTATTGCGCCGAAGAGAAAAGCCATGAGGTTGAAAAGCTCATCACCGGTCCTGAAGATGTTGCGATAAGCATGCTTGCAGAACTTGAATTTCATTCCGCTCTGTCACGCAAGGTCAGGGAAAAATCCATCACGGCAAAGGATGCCCTCAGGATATCCTCTCAGTTCGAACTCCATTTGAAAGGCAATTATTTCACCGTGTTGCAGATTGAAGCATCGCATTACGCCATAGCAAAGAACTGGCTTTCTGGTTTTAACAATAGCCTTAGGACTTTGGACTCTCTTCATCTCGCTATCGCATTTTCAAAAAACATTCCCATAGCCACATCAGACAAACTCCTTGCGAAATCCGCAGAAATCCTGGGAGTTTCGGTCAGGCTCATTTGAATCCTGGCGAAAAGGGAAATTCTGTTCCCGGATCCCTAATACCCCTTCTCCGCGTCACTGCATCCTAAAGGTAACTCGGGATACCATCCCGAGATTGAGTTGCCTCGGGGTGACACCCCGAGTTACTTTTGATTTACCGGAAAACACGGATGCAATTTGAAAAAGCGAACCGTTACGAATCTTCCATGATATTTCAAGAAGGCTATTGACAAGGCAAAGGATATTTGATATAATATATAACGTTATATATACAATGTTATTTTAAAGGTGTTTCATGGTTACATTGAAGGAAATAGGGGTTGCGGCGGGAGTGTCGCCGTCCACCGTTTCGGCTGTCATCCACAACAAGTCCCACTGCTATGTGTCCGATGTCAAGCGGAAACTCATACTCAGCACCGCTGACAGGCTCGGCTACCTGCCCAATATGAACTCCAGGGCGCTGAAGGGGCTGCCGACTAGGACCATAGGCATAATAAGCGGCATCTTCTCCGTCCCCATCCACAGTGAATTGATATCGCATCTGGTTGAATCTCTGAACCGGCGGGAATATCACGTCATGCTTGGCGATTCCAAGGGGGAGCATGCAAAGGAAAATTCACTGATAAAGGAATTCATCTCTCGGGGGATTGACGGGATAATAATAAGCAGCACACGGAGGACTGAAGATATTCATGCAGTAATTACAGGCTATGAAACTTCAATAGTAAACATTTCAAACAATCCTAAGTCCATGGATGACAGATGGAGTTTGTCTATTCACCTTCAGAAAGGTGAATATCTTGCCGTAGAGCATCTGATAAAACGCCATAAGCGCAGGAAAATAGTTTTTTACACCACGGGACTGGAGACCAATATGTTGAAATTTGCCGGTTACCGCCAGGCGCTGGAGGACAACAATATTGATTTTTTCAATGACTTATGCATGGACATCTCAACACAAAAGGACAAATCGGAATACATCCGCAATTCCATTTTGAAGCTGAAACCCGATGCGGTTGTAACCACAAACGATATGCTTGCCCTTCAACTTATGCGCTTCCTCTCCGACATGAAAATAAAAGTCCCTGACGATATAGCCGTGATCGGGTATGACGGACTAAATATCTGCAATGTGTCCAGCCCGTCTCTTACCACCGTCAGACAGCCGATGGAAACGCTTGCGGGAAAAACTGTTGATATTCTTTTAAATAAAATAGAAAATAAAATCGAGCCAGAAAAACCGACCCTAGTTGAGCCCAAGCTTATTCTCAGGAAAAGTTGCGGATGTAAAAACACAGATGAAGATATTTTTTTCAAGGTATGAGTCAAATTCACAAAAAGATATGTTGAAAAAAGGAGGACTTGAAATGAACACGGACAGATCGGGAATCGGAGGCTTGAAATGTCACATCTCGTTCACACTTATAGAGTTATTAGTAGTAATAGCCATCATCGCGATCTTGGCAGGCATGTTGCTGCCGGCGCTCAAAATGGCTCGTGGAGCGGCTAAGACTATCGCTTGCGCCTACAACCTTAAGCAATTGGTGACTGGATGCAAACTGTACGAATCAGATTGGAATGATTACAGTCCCAGTTCCTTGTCGTCAACGTCAAGCTGGAATACTAACATGACAGCTTGGCCAGGGCAAATATGTAATTACTTAGGATTATATCCGTCCGGTACTGGAGATACGCTATCCAATAATTTTATTGACGCCGTGAAAAAAACGGGGACTGTCTTTGGGTGCGCTGAACACACATATTATAGTAACCTCTACTATGGTTATAATGGTCTCTGTTTCAGTATGACACAACAATTTGATGGCTCTAACCGGGTTACAACCGGTGGACCGGTAAGAATGACCCAAATTAAATTTCCATCCGAACTGGTTCAACTTATCGAATCTGACAGTCAAACAAATGCAATCGTGTCAGATGCAACACTCCCATGTGAAAAACTCTATGGACTCATCGCAGGTTTCCAGTATTCTAATAATTGTATGTATATCAGCAGATGGCACAATGCCAAAAACAATGAGTCGTTTGTAGACGGTCACGTTGAGACTCAGCCCTGGGGTATTCATGCTGGGTCTTTGACGGTAAGCGGAGCCAGAAGTTTCAAGATAGGCGGTTATACTACAAGTCCTAGGTAAATCCGCCGGAATAATTCATGTGTTGCAATAAAAAAGGAATACTCTAATGATGAAAGACAGAGAACAGGGAACAAAAATTCAAGCTCTGGGCAGGAAAAAGACAGGAGCAGTGTTAGGAAAATCCGAGATGAACGTGATGCGTCATAAACGGTATAAGACATGCAGTGTATCTTTCTTAATGTTCTTTCTCCTTGCAATCTCCTTGTCCGGGTTATGCGGGGTGCCGGATATGGAGAAGAGTCTTCTGTTCTACGAACCCTGCGACAGTCTGAGAAGCGCCTGTCCCGCTGTCTCCATATCCGCACAACTTGTTCCGGAGGGCAAATACGGCTCGTGTCTCCGCATAGAGAGAAGAACTGTCAATGCCTTGGACAACGGCGACTTCCGCAAGCAGAATTCGGATTCATGGATATGCGGGGAGAACGTCATGGTGCAGTCCAGCGGAGGAATGGATAACGGTCCGTGCATGCAGATAAAGACCGGCGATGTGGCAATTCCCGTAAGTGATATCAAACCCGGAGTTCCAAACGCCTTGTCCTTCTATGTCCAGAAAGATTCCTCCTCTCCCATTTCCACTCTGCGTATCACGTGGGAAAGCGGCGGAAAAGTGGCGACTCTCAAGGAACTGGAGCCAAATGGGGAATGGAGCAGGGTGACTGTCTCGCTGGTCTCTGCATCGGATTCAGGCACTGTAAGGATTAGTGTTCAGGGTACCTTGAAAATATGCATGGCCCAGTTGGACAAGGGAGCCGGGTTTTTCAACAGCTTCTCCTCTCCTCATGTCATGCGGGGTGTGGATGGCATCAGCCTCCCGCTGGACAAGGGTTATTTCAATCCCGAACGGGGGGCTTTCAGTTGCTGGATGAAAGCAGACTGGATTGATTCCAATTCAACCGGTGAAACATGCACCGTTTTCGGTGTTAACAACATCCCTGAACAAAAAGGTAATTGGAGGGAAGAGACTATATTGGGGTTGAGTTGTAATGCTGGGGTATATTCCGCCTACATGCTTGACTCCAAGACCCGTTTCGTAGGGTTGGCATATAATAGGAGAGAGGTCGTTCCCGATCCAAAACATGAATGGCATTTCATTGTTTTCAACTGGGAATTAAAAGATGAAGTACTGAGTACAAGCCTTTACTTTGATGGAGGGAAGGCAAAAATATTTACAGAAAAGCCATTTGGCCCAGTTAAGAAATCGTCCGAGATTTTGATTGGACGCAGAAGCGGCTCCTATTTCAATGGGTTTCTTGATGACTGCGCCATCTTCGACCAACCCCTGTCCGAAGACGATGTCAACTTGATTTACAACTCAAATAAACCTATTTCATACATTATAAAAACAAAAGGAGAGGCAACGTCTAAATGAAAACACTGTGGAAAATTTTTGTCGCCGGACTCATTCCCCTTTCAACATGTTTTGGCATGGACATCGTTAAGGATGGGAAAAGCGAATATCGCATTGTAGTGGCACCGAATGCCCTGGCCGTGACAAACGCGGCGGCCTTGGACGTTCAGACATACATCCGTAAGGTCAGCGGCGCCGAACTGCCGATGGTCAAAACCGGAGTTACGGATGGAAATCCCTCGATCGTGGTGGGAGACTGCGCCGCCGCCAGGGACGCTGGCATTCGAGCAGATGAACTGAAGCCGGAAAGCTTTGTGATAAAAACCTCCGGCGACAACCTGTACATTGTCGGAAAAGATCTGATTGTTCCCGGCGGCAACACCGACGCCTACGCCGACCATTGGCGCAACGCCCCCCAGTCCGGGACATGGTTCGGGGTCGCGGAATTTCTTGAAAGGTTTCTTGACGTCCGCTGGTTTATGCCGGGAGACGTGGGAGAGTACTTCCCGGAGAGGAAGAGCATTTCCATTGGCAACCTGGACATTTCCGACGGTCCAGGCATGGAGTACCGGTACATCGGTTATCTGGTGTGGTCAATGATGGACAAGAACAGGAGAGTTGATGTGCAGAAGTGGGAGCGCCGCAACAGAAATGGCTGGAGTGTCGTCTACCAGGCATCTCACACATGGGTCGAGAACTTCCGCGCCGATGATTATTACAAGGAACATCCCGATTGGTTTGCACTGGTTGACGGTCGCCGTCTTGCTCAAGCCCCGCTTGGACTCCAGGCATGTACTACAAACCCGGGGTTTCTTGACAAGTTCTCCGAGATCATAATCAAGAAATGCAAGGAATCCGGGGGAATAATGTTCTCCCTGACTCCGAATGACGGCGACAATCACTGCGAATGCGAAAACTGCCGCAAGCTTGATTTCGGAAAGAAGAGGCCTGACGGAGGACCGGTCATGACAAACCGCTATGTCACCTATTGCAATGAAATAGCAAAAAGGGTGAACAAAGTACTCCCGGATCAGAAGTTCGGATTCCTTCCCTACGGTTATTATATGTTCCCCCCAACTGGTGATATCACACTTGATCCGCATGTCATCCCCATGTTTGTCTTTAATAGCATTGGAGTAAGCGGATATTCTGAGAATACGAATTGTTATGATGCCTATATAGACATGCTCCTCAAATGGAGTAAGCTGACCAATAAAATCTATTTCTACACGCATCCCAATGGGAACGGAGTGCTTACTCTGCCTTGCATGCATCAGCCTGTCATAAAAAGGTTGTATCAAGGACTCGTCAAAGCCGGTGTTGCAGGCGTCTCCTTGAATCTGCCGGAACCTTTCGAATCATCCGCGCTCAACAACTATCTCTACATTAAGATGGCGTGGAACCCGAAAGCCGACATCGATGCCCTATACGAGGATGCCTTGGGGAAATGCTACGGCGAAGCCGCAGCCCCATTTGTCCGGAAATATTTCGACGCATTGAATGAAGGCTATTCCGTGTTTGTGACGAAAAACAAAGGAATAAAGCTCGATGAAGATTCCCCTTATGATGGGCTGCAAGCTAAATGCATGCCATATCTGAAGAAGGCGATCGAACAGCCGGTTGACAAGAATCAGAAAATCCGCATTCAAATGCTCATAGACAACCTAAATTACTGCGATGACACATTAAATCTCTACAGGCTTTCCAGGAAACTGGTCGGTTCCAATCCATCAAAGACAGACGCCCTGAAGGCAATGGATTTAACGGAAAAACGCAAAGCGTATCTGGATGACTTAGTGAAGCGCGGTCATCTTAAAGCCGGTCAAGTGGAAGATGTTGAAAAGAATGACAACCTCCCGCTTCAGGCCGGAGTATTCCAGGCGATTATTAAAAATATTGAGGGTGGTGCAAGTAAGGCCTTCGCAGAAAGATTTAACAACGAAATGCAACTGGATGGCAAGTTTGATAAGGATATGTGGAAGAATATCCCTTTCATCAAGGTTGATGCGGACAAGAATACTGGCGAGACTACCGGTTCCGGGGCTTCTGCGAAAATAGCTTACGACAAGGACAAAGTATATATCAGTGTGAAATGCGATGAGGACAAGATGGATGAGATAAAAGACGCCTGTGTGGAACCGGGAGGCAAAGTCTGGCAGGAAAATGATGTCGAAATATTTTTTGACACGGACAATACGCAGAAGTCCTATAGGCAGATCTGTGTCAACTCCCTAGGTACGATATCGGCATATGAAGGAAATATTAAGAATGATGGAGGGGAGGACATAATCAAATGGGAATCCGGAGCAAAGGCTGTGGTGTTCAAGGGAGATAAATACTGGTCCGTCGAAGTGGAGATACCTATAAAAAGCCTGAACGCAACCGGGATTAAGCTTGGGACGATGTGGGGTTTTAACATTTGCAGGGGGAGGGTGACTGTCGTGCCTCCCGAGTATACCTGCTGGAGCCCGACCTTTGGAGGATTCCACAAACCGGAACGCTTCGGCAAATTGATTTTCCGGTGAGGCCGCAGATAATTCAGTTGCATGGGGAAATGAATTGTCGGATCGCCGGCAACTTGCCGACAAATCTGGACAAAAGAACGTGGCACAGGTGTTTTGCCTGTGTATTAAGGAAGAATAAGAACAGGCGAGACGCCTATACCACATTAAATTATGCAGCCATCCCAGTCATTCGAACATGATATCCATCGTTGCTAACGGGCAAGAAGGCCGCAACTCTTAAATAATCTGAACTTCGAACATTCAACATCGAACATCCAACTTCGGCAATCCTGGAATTGATGGAAGGCTGAAAGCGCATTTCGGACTGAAGCCGGATGACTACGAGGGGTTGAGGCAGAAACTCGGAGTGGGCGGACGAAGGTCACGTCAGCGCCGATGAAGCAAAGAAATACACAAATTCTAAGCAAATTTAAATCGGATTAAGGCCTGAAAATTCTCAGGTCAAGTTCTTTTATAAATCTGAAATGCTTTGAGTTTCCGGATAATAATGGCAGGTTGTTTTCCACTGCAGTTGAGGCTATGATGGCATCTCCGGCCCTTAAACCTGAAGATATGCCATATTCCTCGATATAGATAAGAGCCCTGTGTCCAATATTTTCGGTCAGGGGCAGGACATTAACTGAATAATCACGGACGAGTTTTCCAATTGTCCTCACCTGATTCTTGTCCTTTGCGCATTGGATCAGTTCCATATAAGACAGGATGGAAAGATTTCTGCTGACTTGCTCGGAAAAGATTTCGGAGGCTTTTGGGTTGCCTCTCTGTATCCACACGAGAATGTCCGTGTCAAAAATCATTTATTCCTGCCGCCTCTGAGCTTTTCCATGACCGAATCCACTGTATCGCCATCACCGGCATTCATGCCGAAGAACTCATGCTCCTTCACGTTCATCTTTGCCGAACTCCTTGCAGGCATGATTACCCCTTTGATTTTTCCATGACATAGCACCTGGACCTTCTCATTATTGTCCAGCGCCTTCAAGACATCCCGCATCCTGTATCTCAAGTCAATTACGCTTGCATTCATGGTGTTTTCCTTTCATATGTATAATAGCGCTATACATAATAAAGTCAAGTGAATAACAATCTATGAGGAACTGTTTATTTCGATGCTTACAACCGCACGCCGTTTTCCGAGAAGATCCATGAGATTTTGGCAGCAATTGGGAAAACTGAAGGGATAGTTTCACTCAGAGGCGTCGGGTCTACAGGTCCGGCATGCCTCGCCGCCGCCGCTGTGAGTTCCAAAGTGAAGTCAGTCGTAGCAGACATGTCTGGGTTCAATCCGAATTGCGACGGGGATTGGGATAAGTTCTTGGGAACCCCATGCCTGAGGCAGATTGGGGGATTGGAACTTATCTTTTCTATGATCGGAAAACGTCCAACGATGCTCAACGGGGCGA
>CAZION010000001.1:92880-131355 GCA_964540865.1 uncultured Victivallis sp. | reverse complement strand
TTCTTTCTTGAGCCAAAAAGATCCGCAACCCGAAGGGAGACAGATTCTTATGGATCTCAGCGTCGTCGTAAAGCTGCTTACATACCTCTTCGGGTATGCTCGCAATTTTCCGCCTAGCTGCCTATCCATAATCTCCTGTCTCGCGCCGTATGCCAATTTTTAGAGGTTCCCTAAAATATCCGACGGGCACGGATCATAATGCGGATGAGGCACTCCGGGATTCCTCATGCCTCCCGTACAATAGACAACTGGTGCCCTGTCGCATTTCAATCTTAAGACCGGACAGAATGCAGGAGGATTTTCAGGAAGTCCTGAAATCGTTAGCTTATCTCCTTCCTGCCTGAAAGCAATCCGGTTGGATTCATCGCCAAGCATAGTGATTTCCATAACCTTGCATTCAAGCCCGGTGACAATGAATTCCTCCTCCGGCCAGTACCGGACTATGACATATAAATCATTACCCTTCGCGGTGAGATGCCCATGTGGTATCCAGTCCCCCCGGTGCCCTTCCTTTTTCTGCAGGTCAAAAGTGAAGATATCGGTGCCGAAAAGGCATTCCCTGTTTATCTTCATCCATTTCCCGAGTTCCTGTAGAATCCTAACTGATTCTGCAGGAATTGAACCATCCCCCCCAGGTCCGATATTCAGCAGCAGGTTTCCCTTGCCTGATGCGACCTTCGCAAGCATGTCTATTACCGTCCCGGCGGACTTCCAGTTGTCGTCACCCCTGCAGTATCCCCAGTGATCATTGAGGGTCATGCAGGCCTCCCACGGACGCCACGGCGAAGGTGCGGACAGATGTCCTTCCGGTGTTGAAAAATCCCCGGGCAGAGCGTTTCTTCCATTGAAAATGATATGCGGTTGAATCCCTGACACCATCTGATTCATCTTTTCCGCCTGCCAGCCTTCAGCGTTGAACGGCCACCATCCATCGTACCACATGACATCGATGGGATTATATTTCGTAACAAGCTCCCTTATGCGTTCATGTGTGTTCCGGATGAAGACTTCATAATCCTTCTTCGTTTCGAGGGCATTGACTGAATCAGGCTGGTCAAACCAGTTGTTCAAACTGTGGTAGAGACCTATCTTCAGTCCGCGTTTCCTGGCCGCATCGATGATTTCCCTGGTCAAGTCCCTTTTTGCCGGAGACTTCATCGAGTTATAGTCCGAAATAACGGAATCATACAGCCGGAATCCTTCATGATGCATTGTTGTGAAAACCACATATTTCATTCCGGCGTTCACGGCCAGGTCGCAAATGAAATCAGCATCAAACTTATCGGCGGTGAACCGCCCCGCCAGATTCCTGTATTCCTCCGGCTGAATCTTCTCCCTGTTCATCACCCACTCGCCACGTCCGAGCATACTGTAGAGCCCGTAGTGTATGAAAAGTCCAAACCGGGCCTCCTGAAACCATTCCATTCTTTTTCCCATTATAAAAAACCCTTATGTTAAAAAAACATGTCCCGATGATTCACGTTAACTTATTTCCCCTGTCCGGCAGCTTCTTCCGGAAACCCGGGATTTCCGCCCCCCTCAGCCCAGGATTGCATCCGGGCCGATAGGCATGCCAGCATCATCTTTCCGCTGCATGGATTCCGGAATAACCAGGATATCAGCCTTGATCGGACAGAAGCCTTTCGGATCAAGAAGAGTAATGCGGCAATAACCGAAATTACCTTCTCCCAGCGCACCTTCCAATGAGTCGCACCATATCGGGATTTTCACTTCAACTGTTTTCCCGGGAGCACAGGACACTTTGATGTCACGGTACTGCCTGACCATGCACATCCAGGAGCCGCCACCGTTCTGCTGGGTGCGGATTACGCACTCTGAAAGGTCTATGTTGTTGTATTGATTGGTCACCTTGAACTTGATGAACTTGTCGCCGTTCCTCCATGAAACCCTGGACGGGAACCAGACCGGTGAAAACAGCACCCGCATGGACCAGAACTGCGGTTTCGGCAGGAGGTCGGCGGTGACTACGCCCCAGTTGGCATCTTCACCCCATCGCGTCCAGCCCCATGGATTGCCTTCAGCCCCCTTGCCCGCGCCACAGCAGAGCCACGGAAAATAGGCGCCACCCAGACAGCTCGGGTCATGCCGCATGTTACCCCACTCGTTCTTCAGGCGCTCATGGAACACCTCGAGCGTATTCCTGCCTGAAAGCAGATCAGGCTTATCATCGGTTATCACTGACATATAGGGACTGTTCATCATATCCGGTTCGAGACAGAAAATCCCATATTCGGAACTGAACCAGCAGCCGCTCCATCCGCGCTTGAGCGCCTCTTCCCTGCTGATTTCAACCATGTCGGCTTCCCAGCTGTTGGGATTGACAATCCTGCCTTCATCACGGAATTGCTTCTGCAGCACAAAGCTGTAATGGATGTCGGCTATTTCGCCGATACGCAGCTCAAAAATACCCCTGATCTTATTGGCCGGCCCCGGCGGCGGGAACATGGTCGGACGGCTCGGATCGAGCAGGTGGCAGAATTTATCATATATCCGGAGATGGTTCCAGCCGTCTTCGGCGACGGCTGTGCGCTCAGGCATATTTTCGTTGCCTACGCTCCAGACCATGACCGATGCGTGGTGCCTGTCGCGGCGGATTCCGCCTTCTATGCGCATCATTGCCGGGCCCACCCATTCAGGATCATGGATATAGTTCGTACCCCAGTCTATCGGCAGTTCCTGCAGGAGGTAAAACCCCATTTCATCACAGAGCTCCGCCAGCGCCGGAGGCGACAGGAAATGCGTGCGGATGGCGTTTACATTCGCTTTCTTCATCAGCTCCAGGCATTTCCTCAGCCAGTCTTTCGGAGTATGCAGCCCGTGCTCCGGATGGAAAGTCAGATGGTTCACTCCGCGGAATTTTACAAATTTCCCGTTTAACTTAGGCCCTTTCGGCGACAGTTCGAGACGGCGGAATCCCGTGAGATAACGGTATAGCATCGGTTTCTGCCTGTTGCCGGCAAATGCAATTTTAACTTCGTAGAGACTGGGATATTCGTCGTTCCACAAGTCAGGATTTACAACTTCAAGTGAAACTTCATAACAATCTTGATCAGGGCTCGTGTCAACACTGAAAGAAGCAACTGGTTTTCCGTTACGGGACAATTCGACAAGCAACGTGCCTGCACTAGGAGAAACAAAAGTTATCCGGCCTGTTACAGTTCCACGCGCCAGGGACTTGTCCAGTCCGGAGACCAGGTGATATTCTTTTATGTAAGTTTTCTCTACCGCGAAGAAGTATGCGCTCTGGGCCATTCCGGCGAATTCCAAGGCGTGACGCGGCATGTCCATCTTGACGAATTTGTGTTTCCGGATCAGGCGGACTGCGACTTCCGCAATTTTTCCAGCCTCAACCTGCCCCGTCACATCGAATTCCACCGGGGTAAGCCCGGAATAATGGGAACCAATTTTCCTGCCGTTCAGATAAAAGATCCCGGCCGGATAAACCGCATCGAATCGCAGGAGGATGCGCTTGCCGCGCCAGGCTTTCGGAATCTCGATTGAACGGCGCAGGATTGCACCGTCATTCTCGTCTATGTGCTCCAATGTAACCCGGTTCCAGTTCGGAATCGGCTTGGCGTCCGCCTCGGGATCGGCATAAAACACCTTGCCAGGCTGCTGGACAGTCTTCCAGTTTTTCGCTGATTCACCAATCGCCTTTTCCTTGAAAGGATAATATTTGACCTGCCATTCCCCGTCCAGGCTAAGCCGACTCTCTTCCGGTTCCGGAGTAAAACGCGCTGGATTGAGAACAGTGTGATGCTTCCCGTCAAACTCAATCCTTGTTTCTTTTTCAAGTAAAAGCTGTTTTTCAATTATTTCGTTGCCGTCTACAATCATATTAAAGCTCCTTTTTGTTGCAAATTACAAATCCACTCATGCAATTAACGGATTCATTTGTGTATGTATCTCAATCATGTTTGCTGTTATTTCCGGGCGGCAGTCCCTTTTATTATCAGGCGTGGTTTTACGCGTATCTCCATGCCGGGCTCAGCATTCATGAGCATTAAAACGGCTTCGGATATCTTCTGCGGCTCCAGCGAAAATGTTGTGATGTTAAAACTTTCAGACCATGGCGTATTGTAGTATCCGACAACGGCCACATCGTCCGGCACTTTCAGTCCGGCGGACTCGGCCGCCTTGATGATCAGCATGGCATGGTAATCACTGCTGGCGAAAACTGCGTCAGGGCATGCCGTCCCCTTGAAAAGCTCGAAATACGGTTCTGTCTCCGCGTCATCCGCAGGATCGATCCTCCTGACCTGTCTTATCCCAAATTCCTTCTGGGCGTTTTTAACGCCTTCATTTAAAAGACCGGCGCTCGGCCCCTGGCTTTTTTCAGGCATTACGGTCATGATTTTCCTGCGCCCTGCCCTAACCAGCAATTGAATCGCCTCAAAGGCTCCATCCTTGAAATCAGGGATCACCGTAGAAAACGGGATTGAAGGACGCCTCCCCGGCTCTTCTATCAGGATCAGCCGGGAGGACTCGGAAAGTTGACTCAACACATCCAGGGGAAAATCAAAGGCCGTATGGGCTATGAATGCAAATACATTGGAAACATCTCCAAGGCTGGGACTGTTCCTGGCCTGCGGATCGGTGTCAACAAGAAGAGTATTGAAACCGTCCCTCTGCAAGGCACGGGGCAGCTTGGACAGGAAAGGGTTATGGTGTTCCGGATTCGCATCGAAAAGCAGGGCTGCAGTCCTTGAAAAAACAGCCGCCGAACGTTCTGCGACAAAGGTTCCGTGATTCCCCTTCCTGACAAGCAACCCCCTGGCAACAAAGCCCCCAACAACTTTATTGACGGTCATATGCGAGAGCGAATATTTGACGGCAAGCTCCCTTTCCCCGGGAATACGGTAGCCCGCAGGTATCTTCCCGGAAACTATTTCCGCTTCAAGCCTCTTCGAGAATTCAGCAGACTTGTTGTCCATAAACAATAGCACCCCTTATCGTATTATACACAGTGTATCATACATATTGTCAAGATCATTTCAAGCCAAGAAATGTGGATTTTGGTGGAAATAATAACTTAGGGGAACCTCTAAAAATTCGCATATGGTCCGCCTGGGCGGACGGAAGATTTTTGAAAGCTCAAAAAGAATTTCTGAACGGAGGCGTATCGGCGAGATACGCCGACAGAAGAACATTCTTCTTTGAGCCAAAAAGAACCGCACCCCGACTCGTCCCGGCGTAGCATCCCAGCAAAGCCGGAAGGGAGACAGATTCTTATGGATTCCGGCGTCCTACTACGCTCTTCGAGCTTCGAAGGACAGGTTGGCCGGAAACGGCGGATTGGTTTGCAGCAGCCCCTATGATCATGCTTGAGACTCCGTCAATTGCGCAGGCGTAGATACCAAGAGGATCTCCACCTTTCAGAGTGCCCTTGAACAATGCGTCGAAGATCTTGAAATCTCCACCACCGTGCCCGTCAGCGATATTCTGTCAATCCCGCCAGCCAGCCGGTACTCAGCATGCTGGGAACCTAAGGACGAAACCAAGAAATAATCAGAGTCAGGTTTCTTTGCTGCAAAGCATAAATCATATAATATAGCCAGTCCACAAGAAAACTGTTTTTGTGGGCAGGCTGCCTCTTCTGGCTTTTTAACCTCATAATATTGGCGGAGAGAGTGGGATTCGAACCCACGGAACCCACTAAAGAGTTCGGCGGTTTTCAAGACCGCTGCCTTCAACCACTCAGCCATCTCTCCGGATAAAAGCTCTTCCTTTGTGGAATATAAAAAAGGAAGTGCATTTTTATACTTGATTATCGGGAAATTTCAAGCTCGTATGATGATTATTTCCCGATTTCACTGTTAATTCCGCCCACCATCAGCATCGCCACCCGTTTGGAGAATTTCAGTGGATCCGAAAGCGGGATTCCCTCGGTAAGCAGGGCCTGGTCGTAAAGCAGTTCTGCGAATTCCGCAAGTTTGGGATCTTTTGAATTCTTGTTATAAAAATTCTGCATTGCCTCAACAAGGGGATGGTCGGGATTGAGTTCGAGGATCCGTTTCATCTTCGGCATCTCCTTGTTCATAGCCTTGAAAATACGCTCCATCTGGATGCTTGGATCGTGCTCATTGCTCACAAGACAGCATGCGCTTTCTGTCAGTCTGCTTGAAAAACGGACTTCTTTTATGTCATTCTCTAGATGTTTCTTCAGATATTCGACAAGGTTCTTATGTTCCTCAGAAGCCTTCTTTGTCTTGTCTTCCTTCTCGGTTTTTGTTTTTTCATCGAGTTCGAATTCGCCTTTACCGGCAGACTTCAACTTTTTGCCCGAATATTCGGGAATTGACTGCACAAGCCATTCGTCAATCGGCTCCGTCATGAAGAGAACATCAAAGTTTTTGGATTTCAGGAATTCCAGATGCGGCGAATTTTCGAGAAGAACCCTTGAATCTCCGGTAAGATAATATATTTCCTTCTGCTCCGAAGGCATTTTCTCCACATATTCCTTGAGAGACATGGTTTTAGCTGCCGGTGTATTCATTGTTTCGAAGAGCAGGAGGTCGAGCAGTTTATCCCTGTTCTGGAAATCTGAATGCACGCCTTCCTTTACATAACGCCCGAAATCTTGGAAGAATGAAGAATATTTTTCACGGTCCTTCTCGAATAAAGACTTAAGTTCCGAAATTATTTTCCTTACGAGGTTCTTGTTGATTTTCAGGATCCCTGGATTTTCCTGAAGCATTTCCCTGGAAATGTTGAGTGGCAGGTCGCTTGAGTCTACGACGCCTTTGACAAAACGGAGATATTCTGGAAGCAGATCCGGGCAGCTGTCGGTGATGAACACCCTGCGGATATAGAGGTGCAGCCCTTTCTTGTGCTGGTCCGGGGAAAGCAAATCAAAAGGAGCTTTTGAAGGAATGAAGAGCAGAGCCTTGAACTCGGCTGTCCCCTCTGCCGAATAATGGATGTGCAACAGCGGATCCGCATCGAAATGGGAAAGATGCCCGTAGAACTGCTTGTACTGTTCATCGGTGATTTCGCTTGCCGGTCTGAGCCAGATGGCCTTTTGTGAATTGATAATGGGTTTTTCTTCAGAAACAGACTCATCTTTACCTTTTTTCATACCGATTAGTTTAATCGGATGCTCAATGAAGTCGGAGTATTTTTTGACAATCTCCCGGATCTTCCATTCTTCAAGATAACTCTTGCAATCCTGTTTCAAATGAAGGGTTATCGACGTTCCGTGTTCAGACACATCAGCATCATCTATTGTATAGGATGATTCCCCTTTTGAAGTCCAGCGTGTCGCTTTTTCATCTGAACCTGCCCTTTTAGTTACAACCTCTATCATGTCCGCAACCATGAAAGCCGAATAAAAGCCTACGCCAAACTGTCCGATAAGTTCGGGAATATCCTTGGATTCATTCTTTTTAAGGGTGGCCAAGTATTCACGAGTCCCTGATTTCGCGATTGTTCCGATGTTCTCAACAAGTTCATTCCTTGTCATTCCAATACCGTTGTCACTTATCTTCAGGAGGCTGTGTTCCTTGTCAGGCTCAATTCTGATTTCCCAGTCAGCCTTCAGTGCCGGATTTGTGAGGGACTCGAAGCTGACCTTGTCAATTGCATCAGCTGCATTTGCTATTAGTTCACGAAGAAAAATATCCTTGTTGGAATATAGGGAATGTATTACTAAATTCAGAAGTTCCTGAACTTCAGTCTGAAATTTCCTGGTTTCTTCGGACATATATGCGCTCCTTTTGTATTTGATATTTTAACAGTTGGTAAATCTAACAGGACAAGCGGTTTTTTACATAAAAGTTCAGAAAATAAGTGCTAAATTATAAATAATAATGGGTTATCCTTTTGACTTTTTATACATTTAGAATTAAACTTATTATATATAATTTAAAGTTGTTTAAATTCTAAACAAGGGGGAGGTAGAATCTATGGCTGATTCTCCTAAGAAAACTAACGGTGAAGATGAACTTCTGGCTAGCGTGTCTAGACTTGAAGCGGATCTTCAGGAAATTGAAAAAGCTAGAAAACAGCAGGCGTTAATCATAAGGGTCGGTGTCATTCTGATACTTGTTGCGATCCTTCTTTTCGCTTGGAACATCTGGAATTTCTCAAAGAGCCTGATGAAGAGCGAAAACCTTGACCAGTTAGGGCAGAGATTTTCAACTGATATGCAGGATCTTGCAAAAGACCCTGAAGTACGCAAAATACAGGACAGCCTGATCAAACAGGTAATTCCAGATATAACAAATCAGGTAATCGAACGCTTCAAGAAAGACATGCCTAATTTCAAGAAGAAAGGTGAAAAGATCCTTGCCAATCTTCAGGTATACGTTGAAGGATACTTGAAAGAAGAACTTGAGAAAGCCCTCGCCGAATCAGTAGTCCAGCTTGAAAAAGATCTTCATACCACATATCCAAAGATTTCTGTTGAGAAATTGGAGAAAGTGATGAAAAGTGCTGAGGTTACCTTCGTTGAACAAATCACAAATGCCATTGAAAAGAGAATTGAAATGATCTATGAAGATCTTGACAAGGCAGAAAAGACTCTTGATAAATTCTCTTCTCCTGAAGATGTGAAAAACCTTTCAAATAAGACCCCTGAGGAGATTAAACTCGAACTTATAGAATCTCTTCTTGAGCTGGGTATATATGAAATCAACCCCACTAAGGGTAATATGCTGGCCGTGGAAGCTCCTAAGGCAGTTAAAGCTGCTCCTAAGGCAGCGCCCAAAGCAGCTGCGAAGGTAGGTGCAAAATGAATAATATTGAACTTGTCGCAAAAGTAGACCATCTGTCAAAAGTCGTACAGGAAAAGAAAAACAAAGCCCTAAGCACGACAAAGATGTATGCTATTGTTTATGGTGTAATAGTTCTTTTCGTGTTTGGATATACATCGATTATCTTTGCAAAACTGAAGGAATATTCAACTCCTGATAATATTTCAGCTCTTGTGAAGAACAAAATAAAGGACTCCCTTCCCGGCTTGAACCAGGCTATAATCTCTCAGGCCAAGAAGAACGCCCCTATTATTGCTGAAAGGGCTGTGGAAGCCGTCAATGAAGCAATCCCGAAGATTGAAGACCTTGTCAAGACTGTCATTGACGATAATGCCAAGCGCCTTATCCTTCAGATCAAGGGTGATATGTTTCCAAAATTCCATAAGATCCTGAAGGAGAATGCGAAGGCAATTAATGATTCGGCGGATGCTCTCACCGATGAAAATACTGCCAATGAAATTGCAAAATCCCTTGTCAAGGAAATAGAACGCGAAATAGACTACAATGTCATAGGAGATGACTTCTATAAGAAACTTGACAGTTTCAGGGCTGAGCTTGAAAAGATCGCCACAAAACCGGCAGATAAGCTTACAATGAAAGAAGCGGCTGAACGTAGAATCATTGTAAACTGGATTTATCTTGTCAAGAATGGCGAATCCCTTCAAAGCATAGCATCAACAGTGACTAGCAGGTGTGCATTCGTATGGGAAGACCTGATAGGCAGCTTTGTCGGAACTTCTAGGGGTTCTGACGACGCAAGTGCAGATGTTGAAACTGAAAACTGAGTAATTTGACATTAATTTAAAAAAGCGGGGTAAAACCCGCTTTTTTTTTTGTATTTACGGGTTTCCCAGATATGAATTCACTTGTTTTGGTATTATATTATTGCAATTCAAAAATCTGACAAAATCATGACATACAGGCTGTTCAATTATGGCAAGACCGAAAAAAATTCGAAAAGGCAGCCCTTCCACTCTCACAGGATTCTGGAATACCCTTAACGAGCTATCTCCCGTTTACCTCGAAAAATTCCCTGTTGTGAAAAAGAAGATGAAGGATGAAATGAATGCCTTCATAGATGAAGTCAATTTATCTCCCATACCAAGCCTGGTGTATGAAAACTTTGTGCGCCCATATTTCAAGGAAAAACCGATGAAGGTGATTTTTTCTGGAGATGAGAAGGGAGTGTTCAGTAAATTCTGCACCAAGATAGACCTTCCAGAGAACATTGTAAAAATAGACCCGGTAGGCCTTTATAAGTTTTCCACAGAATTTGTGATCGACTCGGAAATGCTGAAAAAAATTGAAGAAGATGGGGACTATCTTAAATTCCGACTCTATTCTTTTCGGAAAGAGTTATCAAAATTGCCAGGTCAGTATTTGCTTTTTCTGGCAGTCCTTAAAGAAATAGTGATCGACGGCAAAATTTATGCAGTTGACAGCAGAGGCGCTTTCGCAAATGAGGAATCTTCGGATTACTTCTCGTTGCTCTGGGCGTTGAAACAGTTTGAAGAATTCTACCTGAAAGTACAAATTAGGAATATCCGTTCCGACTTCGCTTTAATCTGGCATGAGGGCGATTGGATTGATGCAGGCAAATAAAGATTCTTACCGAAAGAATATTATTGTCCTTGGTCTGAACCCGGCCTGGCAGAAGATACTACTTTTCCCTGAATTGATTCCCGGTGAAATCAACAGGGCTTATTCTGTTTCATACTCTCCCGCAGGCAAGGGAGTCAATTTTGCGAAAGCCGCAACTTCCTGGGGTGGAAATGTTACTGTCTGCCAGTTCATCGGCGGTACCACAGGTGAAAATATAATCCATGAACTTAAGATTAGAAAAATAAAAGACATCTCCGTTAAGGTGACCGCCCCTACGCGCGTATGCACAACTTGCCTCTGTAAGAAAAACAGGGAAACGACAGAGCTTATAGAACCAGCCTCAAAAATTTCTCAATCGGATGTGAGGGCTTTGAAAAAAGCCGCTATTGAAAATCTTCCCGTCTGCAAAGGAGTAGCTCTGTGCGGAACATACCCGGAAGGAGTCGGCCCAGATTTTTACGCGGATATCGCCACCGAAGCCCGGAAAAGAGGAATACCTGTTTTGCTTGATGGCTTTACAGGTATATTGGAAACTCTTGAACGCGGCATTGATATCCTTAAGGTAAACAAGACGGAATTTTGTAGTATAACCGGTGAAGAAAACATTTATAAAGCTGCAAAATTATTCTTCAGGAAATATGACGTCAAGATGGTCGCAATAACCGCAGGTTCTTCTAAATCATACTTTTTTGACAGAAACTTTTCCTACGAGTTCTCAATGCCACTTACACCTGGAATAATCAATCCGATAGGAGCCGGAGACACTGTTTCAGGTGTTCTTTTCTGTGAACTTCTGAAAGGCGCTCCTCCGCACGAATCCTTCCGTCTTGCACTTGGTGCTGGAACAGCAAGCTGTCTGAACTTATTGCCTGCCGAATTCGATGTCAAGGAATCCCGGAAAATCGCAGGCAAAATCAAATGCATCCAGGTTTGAACTCCATCAAATTTTATTTACAGCACTGCTTTTACAGCTTCAAGAGTCGCTTTGACTGATATTGGCCTGTTGGCAAAGGTACCGCGAATCCCTTTATCTTTGAGGGTGTCCGTATGATAGTTTATTACCGCATCAGGATCCTTGAGGACGTTGCCGGTGAGAATCCCGACAACTGATTCATTGGGTGATATAACACCCGAATCCACTAGTTTTTTCGCTCCGGCTACAGAACAGCAGGAGGCTGGCTCGGCACCGATACCGGCAGCATCCACCATCGCTTTGGCATCCATTATCTCCTGTTCAGTGACTTCTTCAACCACTCCATTGCTCCATTGAATTCCGCGAAGCGATTTTTCCCACGACACTGGATTGCCTATCTTGATGGCGGTCGCAATTGTCTCCGGGTCTTTTACAGCTTCAAAGGGGGTGTTGAATTTCCACATTTTATAAAGGGGGTTTGCTCCTGAAGCCTGAATGACGGCTATCCTGGGGATTTTTTTGATAATTCCCATTTCATGGAGTTCCATAAGCGCCTTGCTCAATGCGCTGTTGTTTCCTAGATTTCCGCCAGGAACCACAAACCAGTCCGGCACTTTCCAGTCAAGCTGTTGCAGAATTTCAAAGCATATGGCTTTCTGGCCTTCAATCCTGAACGGGTTTATAGAATTGAGGAGATAGATATCAAGCTTCTCGCAGATCTCCTGTACAAGTGTCATGGCATCATCAAAGTTTCCATCAATCTGAAGAGTCAGACCTCCATAGGCTAGGGCCTGTGCAAGCTTCCCATATGCTATTTTCCCTGAAGGTATGAAGATTATCGAACGGAACCCGCACTTCGCCGCATATGCCGCCATACTTGCGCTTGTGTTGCCAGTGCTTGCGCAGGCGACACATTTCGCTCCATAAATATTGGCTGCAGTGATCCCGCAGGTCATTCCACGATCTTTAAAACTGCCGGATGGGTTTTCACCTTCGTGCTTCAGCAGGAAATTTTCAAGGCCTGCATATTCACCGGCTTTTCCTGACGGATATAGCCTTGTATTCCCTTCCTGTTTCGTAATTATCTTATCATCAGGGGCATCAAGAATAAGTTCCCTGTACCTCCATACTCCTGATGATTCAATGCCGGATTTCATGCCCCATCTTTTTTCCCAGGTTTTCAAAAGCTTCTTACCGTCAATTTTACTCAGGTCCCTGGTAAGATCCAGAAGGCCTCCGCAGTCACATGAGTAACGGACTTTATCGAGATCATATTTCCTATGGCATTTCAGGCATTCCAGCCAGGATTGTGTTCTGAACGATGTCATTATTATTTCCCTTTCGCAGGTCGAGTTTGAGCTTGGGCGGCACGGACTTGAGCTATGAATCTTTCAGCATCATCTTTTCTGACAGGGTCTTCAATATCTTTCACTGGAATCATGAGTTCAATTGAGTCCTGAAACTTCTTGCCCAAGAAAAGGATACGGGCTTTCTTAAAAGTTTCATCAAAGTTGTTGGACCTGATCTTGAAATCATTTGCTTTTGCAGAAATGTCGTCGTATTGACTGCATGCATATGAATAGTACTTGGTCCCCTTGGATGTTTTTTTTGCAATTGAAAAAAGCCTGAGCGACTCTTCGAAGTCAATCGGTTGAGTCAAATAATACTTCTCGGCGGTTTTAAGGGTCTGCTCTGCACCGGAATTTTTTCTGTAGTCGTATATGAAATACGCAGCCAGTGAGGCAATAGCAAGAAGAATAATGGAATTTATAATTGCCACGATTGTCCCGGTAGTGCTTCTTGTTTCAGCTGTTTTCTTCTTGCCCTGATATGGTTTTATTTGAACAGGAATCTTTCCGGCTGCTTTGCCTACGACTTTTTTACCTGTGGATTTACCCATTGTTAAAAATGCATTCTTTGCATCTTTTTCAAATTCCTCCCATGAACTGTATCGGTCTACCGGCTTTTTACCCATCATTTTCCTGAGGATCTCAACTGTTTTTTTACCAGTCCTTATATTCGGATTCCTGTCAATCGGTGCCGGAAAAGGTTCTGTTATGTGTTTTTCTATGATTCGTGTGACTTCTTTTGCATCATAGGGGGGGACCCCGACAATCATGTGGTAGAGGGTCGCCCCAAGCGAATACATGTCTGTCCGCCAGTCAAGAGGAAACCCCTGCCCCTGTTCAGGACTCATATAGAAGGGGGAACCAAGCACTTCCTTTTCAATCTGCGGGCCACCTAAAACCATATGCTGGGCTATTCCCATATCCATAAGAAAAACTTCACCCTTCTTGTCTTTCATTATATTGCCGGGTTTGACGTCCTTATGGATAAGTCCATGCTTCTCCCAGGCGTATTTAAGGGCATCGGCCATTTTCAATGCCACTTCAAACGCATCTTTCTCGGGAATGATTTCGCCTCTGTCGAGCACTTTCTCGAAGTCCTCCCCGTCAACGTATGTTATAGCCATGAAATAACAGGTTTCGGTTTCACCAGCATCAATCGCCTTGATAATGTTAGAATGGTTGAGTTTCCCGGAAAGCTGTATTTCCTTGTTAAACATATCGATGATGCCGCTGTCGGTTGCTCCGACAACAGCTTTCATGATGACTTTCAATGCCACAAGCCTCTGCATCGAGGACTGCTTCGCCAGATACACATATCCCATCCCACCCTTCCCGAGGATATTGATAATTTCAAAACCACCAATAATCTCGCCGGGCCTGAAATCTTCGCCAGGTATAACAACCGCACCACTGCAGTTTGGGCAGGAAAGCATCATGCTGGCGGGACGTTCGGACACATTGAACGTTTTATTGCAATGAGTACAAAGATATTGTTCCATATGTAATTTTTATTCTATTTATTTATTGATTGATAATCTGAAAAATCAGGTTAAATCTAACATTGTTTGTATAAAGTTAAAGTGAACCTCTAAAAATTAGAGTTTAGCTTTCTTATTTAAGGCTTTTAAGTATATCCAATGCCTCTGCGTCACCGTTTTCAGCGGCTTTCGCAATCCATACTACCCCGAGTTTCAGGTTTTCTTCAGTACCTTCTCCATTAATGTAGCATACTGCCAGCCTCCGCTGCGCCTTGGCATCACCACTTTCCGCAGCTTTTTTAAACCAGTAGAACGCCGCGGTCTTATCAGCTCCAAACCCGCGGCCCTGGTCATAAAAACAGGCAAGGTTGAACTGTGCGTGCGGATCATTTTTCTTTGCCGCCTCAAGGAAAAGCTTTGCGGCCTTCAAATCGTTCTTGGGTTCGCCAAAGCCTTCCATTGCGAAAATCGCAAGGTTGAAGGTTGCATGCGCATTTCCATTGGCTGCCGCTTTTTCATACCATTTCCTGGCCTCGTTGAAATCATGTTTCACCATATCTCCATTCATGAAAAAGTCACCCATCCTCACCTGTGCCATCTCAAGGCCACACAATGCAGCTTTTTCATAAAGGGAAAAAGCCTTCTGCCTGCTCTGATCCACAAACTGCCCGGTTTCATGGAAATATGCCAGTTTCGCCATCGCCTCCGGATTGCCTTTTTCAACCGCCGATTTCAGCCATATAAGCATAGTCTCATCATTTTTAGAACATCCTCTGCCTGAGAAATAGCAGTCCGCAAGAAGCCTCATTGATTCGGAACTGTTCAGTAAAACACCCCTTTCAAGAAGTGAAACCGCCTTCTTCTCATCCTTCTCTACGCCACGTCCCTCAAGATAAAGTTCTGCGAGTTTAGCAAATGCAGGAGGGAAATCTGATTTTATAAGGCTTTCAAATATCTCCGCGGCGGCTCTAATGTCACGAGGTATCGACATCCCTGTATTTTCCAGCGATTGAATTCCTGTCTGATAACATACTGCGACATTGAACTTTGCCTGGAGAATACCGGATTCGGCCGCCTCCTTGTAATATTTGAAGGCCTCAAAGGGATCCGCTTTAACCCCAAACCCGTTGTCGTAGCACAACGCCAAGTTGAATGCGCCGGCCCTGCTTCCGTTTTTTGCGGCTTTCCTGTAGTAACTGAAAGCAAGGGTGTAATCCTTTTCAAGACCGTATTTGCCAAGAAAATATGCGTTCCCAAGCAGAAGAATGGATTCAGTATCACCGTCTTTTGCTTTTTCGTGGACCGACGCAATATCAATCTTTTCAGAACCGGGACCATCCGAGGAATAAAGATGGAGAGAAGGATTTGAAAACAAAAAGACGAGCAGAAGGAAAGCGGATCTGGAAATCAGATTATTATTTTGAAGGGAAAAAGGATTTGCCATATTCTTTGTAGTTTTTTTCAAATTCCTGAAATGATTTATCATATCTGATTTTGCTGTCCTTTGAAAGAGTTCTGATATGCGATTCCCTGTATTTCCTGATATATGGTTCGGCGATTTCAATCTGGTTTTCAATTGATTTGTAAATGCTGAGTTCGCAGTTCCTGAAATGCTCTACGATTGCACGTATCTCTAATTCCGGGACAATATTAACATTGTCCTTCTTGAGATGATCCTCTATAAAACTTTTTTCATAGCCCACCAGAACGCTGGCCGCCTTTACAACGGTTCTGATCATGATCAGATATTTGTTCATGAAACCAAGGCTTTCCTTGCCCGGAACATCTTCCATGAGTATTATTGAATCGCAGGAATCTATGGATGAATCAAGGAGCTCCAGAACAGCGTCATAAAGCTCACCCCGCTTTTCAAGGGGAACATTGAGAAGGTATTTGATAAGGTATGAAGCCCATTCATATGCTGAATCTCGTCGCGCCATAAGGGAAGGCACGTTCATCATCACAAGGCAGTCCTCTGTTATCTCCCTGACCTGCGTTGAGCCGAAAGTCATTTTCTTGAGGGTTCTCGTAACCGTATTAAATACGCTTTTGTCAATCCCGGACATTTCCCACCATTCCAGTATTTCTAATTCGTAATTCGTAATTTCTAATTCGTAATTCAGTTACCCCTTGGGTGCGAGTTTCTTTCCGAAAAACTTCATTACTTTCTGAAGATCCGCCCATGCATCCTTCTTGGCGGAAGGGTTCCTGAGAAGATATGCCGGATGCAATGTCGGCATTACTTTTATCCCTTTGTATTCATACCAGGTTCCCCTTATCTTTGTGATACCCGTCAAACCAAGCATATATTTAAGTGGAACTGCGCCAAGGAGTACAATAACTTTCGGGAGGACAATATCAATCTGCCTGTTCAGGTAAGGAAGACATTTCTCCGCCTCTTCGTCCATGGGATTCCTGTTTTCCGGAGGACGGCATTTCACGATATTCGCTATGTAAACCTCTTCACGCGTAAACTGCATCGCATTTATCATCTTGGTCAGAAGCTCACCGGCCCTTCCGACAAAAGGAAGCCCCTGTTCATCCTCATCCCTTCCGGGACCTTCGCCTATGAACATAAGCTCCGCTTTGCGGTTTCCATCGCCGAAAACCGAATTGTTCCTGGTTTTATGGAGTCCGCATAACGTGCATTCCGCAACTTTCATGGCGAGTTCATCCATCTGCATCTTATCAAGTTCAGGACTTCCAGAAGGTTTCAGCTCATTCTCCGGTGAAACATGCGTAGCCGCTTCCTTAGCTGCTGCGAAATTCGCAGCCGGTGGCGAAACAAGCGACTGCCGGACAGATTCTGAAACCTTTTTAACCTCAGGTTTTGCGGTCCTCGCAGATTCACCTTTTTTCATGTGCATGAATTTTTGGAGGATGGCAGGATCGATATCCGCGTATGCGTAATTTTCAGACTCTGTCTCAAGACATTCAATTATCTGATTTAAAATGCTCTGTTTTTGCATATTATGGTGCCAAAGGATGGTTTCCGTGTTTTCAAATTTTAAGGACTATACATTTTAAAGGATCAGAATACAAAATAAGGCGTAGTCTGAGTTTGATTTTTTTAAAACCAAGATATAGTTCTGCCTTTCATATGGGTAAATTCAAAATATTTGGAGACTGAAATGAGAAATCACATAATCAAACACATCAAATTATTTTCAATTTTCACGCTAACGACGATATTTTTACTTGCCGGCACTCATGCCTTCTGCCAGGAATTGAACAATTCCGGTAATAAAACCGTGCCTGTCAACCAGGAGATTGTTAAAGATGTCCAACTCAAAATCATTCCACCTGTCGAGGCGATGGGTTCATATTGGGATCAAATATTAAAAAAGCTGGAGTACAATTTCAATTTCGGGAAGATTACAACAAAGGATATATTCTTCTTTTTCATGGGAATCATGCTTACACTGCTTGTTGCGCGTTTCTCTAGATGGTTCCTTGAGAATTACGCCGTCAAACTGGCTTCCCAAACCGAAACGGAAGTGGATGACCTGATTTTCCTAGCATTAGGCAGACCAATCTCGCTCCTGATTGTAGCCATAGGAATATATGGCAGCAGTTCGCTTATTTTCCCGCTTATGTCGGCAAAAGTGATTGCAATTGTCGGAAAACTCTGCGTTGCGATATCCGCAGTCGCGATTGCCTGGGCGATGTACAGGCTTGTCTCGGTAGTTGACTATCTTGTCGGGACTTATGCGAAAAGAAGCGACAATGACCTTGATGACCTTGTCGTTCCGGCGATAAGCAGGACACTGAAGGTAATCGTAGTCGTTTTTTCCGTTCTTCTGATCGGACAGAATATTTTCAACATAAACATAACCACCCTCCTCGCAGGTGCTGGTGTCGCAGGACTGGCAGTTGCTTTTGCGGCACAGGACACTATTGCCAACGTTTTCGGTTCGATTATGGTCATACTCGACCAGCCGTTCAAGGCCGGAGAAGTCATAAAGGTTGGAGATGTTACCGGACAGGTTGAGCAGATAGGTTTCAGAAGCACGAAAATCAGGACCCTCAACGGACATCTTGTCACAATACCCAATAAGAACATGGCGAACGCGACAATAGAAAACATAAGCAAGCGCCCTTCCATCAAACATGAAATCAACCTCACTCTTGTTTATGACACCGCTCCTGAAAAAATGGAAAGTGCCGTTAAAATACTACATGAGATCTTCGATAACCATGAGAACATGAAATCTGAATTTCCCCCTAGGATTTTCTTCAATTCGTTCAAGGACTGGTCCCTGAACATCTATATAGTCATCTGGTTCAGCTCCGGCGATTACTTCTCCTTCCTTGACTGGTTACATAGGAAAAATCTTGAGATATTGAAGCGCTTCAACGATGAAGGGATAGAATTCGCATTCCCTTCAAATACGACATACCTTGCCGGCGACCCGAAAAGAAAACCGGAGTTTCTGGTAAAGCAATAGATTGAATAAAATGGAATTTGAGATATAATTAGAATCCTTTTTATCTGACAAATCCGGAGAGATGGCCGAGTGGTTGAAGGCGCACGCCTGGAAAGCGTGTAAACAGGTAACTGTTTCGGGGGTTCGAATCCCTCTCTCTCCGCCAGTTTTTTTGCCGGAGGCGAAAAACTGTCACGCCGTAGTTTCTCTGCAAAGGCGGACGACCATCAATTTATTTCTTCATAACTCATTCTCAGAGGTTAAAATAGCGTTTCAATATTTTCAATTCATAAGCGAGCTTGAATGACTTGCTGGAAATGGCATTGCCAATCGACTTTTCTTCTCCAGCAGTCAATCCGGACATTTCCAGGATAAAAGCTTGGAAATCATTTCTGATTGAAACCTTCAACTCAATATTCGTATCATCTGGCAATATGCCGGATAGCCTAAACACATCATTCCTGTGTTTTTTGATATCTGCCTCATCAATTATTACGCCTTCCATCCTCCTTTGCGATAAATCTAAATATGCCTTTGCTTTGAGCGGAATTATGGTTGTCGGAGGAATACATGGGATATTCCCTATCTCCTGTTTTGAACCAAGGATGAATCCATAATAATCGTCATCCAGCAGGATCGCCGAAAGGCTTGAGATTTCATCCTCGGCAGGAATAGGAATCAGATGTTGGTCTTTGGGAACTGAGATAATATCGGGATTCCTCGAAAAAATCTCTATCATGACAGGAAATGATTCATCCTTCGGCTTGTCAAAGCGGTAAAATATCCGTTTACCCGAACTCTTGTGCTTATTGTTGTAACCACCTTCCCGTATGAAATCCCAGAATCTCCTAAAAAACTTGCGGCTGCGTCCTTCAAGGATAAGGACTATGTCAAGATCCTTGGTTATCCTGAAACTGAGTCCAACCCGGTTCATGCACAATTCGCAGGCCGTGCCTCCGATAAGCACATATTCCTTTTCAAATCCCTTGAAATGTTCGGCAAACTTATCAAGACCTCTTACCATTTTACATCCTCCAGAATTTTATCAATAGAAGCATGGACGCGTTCATCAGCATCCTCCCTGAATATCAAATACGTTGACAGCCTGTCAATGATACCGTTTTCCGCAAGTATTGCGGGATTCCCGCGCCAGACTTCTATTGACAGGGAATCTTCTTCTGGATTGGGGATTTCAGTCAAAGCCCAGTTCGCAGTGACATCTTTCCATGTCTTCTGAGAAACGGCATAGGTTTCATAATCATTGTCGGCTATCATCGAATAATGCGCCAGGGCAGTCATGCCGGATTTGAAAAACATCGCTTCCGGAAGCCGTGTTAATTTTACTTGATGCTTGTGCCAGATTGGATTTTTCAAGTAAGGCAGGGCCTTCTCCCATAATGCTCTTCCCTGCACAGTAAAATGGAAGTTCTTATTCCGGTCCTTTAAGCCGGTGTCACAGAGTTTCAGTTCTTGCAGCTCGGATATTGCGTTGAAGACGGTCATCTTGTCAAAAGAAAATAAATCAGACAGTTCTGTAAGGGTAAGGTCATCCAAGCCTTTTTTCTGGATATGGTAGAGAAGCAGGGTCTGCGCTGCAATGGAAAGTTTTTCAGCAGGAACCGCCCTGTTTATTTTAGCCATGCCGAATTCCTTCAGTTCAATCATCAGAAAAGGCATGAATATCTGCCATCCTGGGATGATGAACGGTATTCCGCGATGAATCATACGGTTGCGGTTATACGCCACCATCGCATCTCTCTGAAACACAAAGACGGGTTCCTTTCCAGCTATTTCCCTTATTAGCCCCCTATGCTTGTCCAACTGAGCCGGAGTGCTTTCATTCTTTTTATCCACAAGTGCCAGGATGAAGGACTGATTAAGGAATGTCGCCTCATGGAAGTCATATAGATCAAGAAAAAATCTTGGAAACCGCCTGCGGTCAGCCTCATCGAGTGGAAATACGTCCAAGGATTTCCCTGCAATCCCATCGAAATATTTTTTTGTCTCATCAACTGTCTTCATTGATTTTGCCTGTTATTATATATTTCATATTGCAAATTATACTATGCATATTATATTTTGCAAGTCATTATATATGATAATATTTTCAAAAGGATATTATGGGCGTATTCTTTACAGCTGATACGCATTTCGGGCATGCTAATGTGATAAAACACTGCAAGCGGCCTTATGGCAGCATTGAGGAGCACGATGAAGCTCTCATCAAGAACTGGAACTCCATGGTCGGGAGAAACGACATTGTCTATGTCATAGGCGATTTTGCATGGAAGAGCCATAACAGATTCATTTCTGTTCTAAAAGGAAGAAAAATACTTATCCTCGGCTCCCATGACAAAATGGGCAAGGATGTTTTGAAGAACTTCACGGAAGTGCATCCCGTCAGGACGGTAAGTATAAACGGCAATCCAATATGGCTTCAGCATTGCTGCCCTCGCGTCTGGGAGAAATGCCACTATGGGGTTCCTTGTTTCTTTGGCCATTCACACGGGAGGCTCCCGACATTCAACCTCAGCTTTGACGTTGGAGTCGACTGCTGGAATTATAAGCCGGTTTCCTGGGAGACAATGGATGAACTGATAAAAAGCAGAACGAAAGAAATGGAGATTGCCGGTAGGGTAATCAAAGAGAATGGCAAGGCATTATACCGACAGGACGATGTAAGATGGCTGATGGACAAACAGGTCCCTTCCGTAACCACAGACAAGTCAGAAGATCTAATCCTCAATTAGTGCTATTTAGCCGTTGTTCTCTCTTCCTGTCTGTTCACGAAACGTGAACAGACGCAAAGGTAGAATTGGGCATTTTCTTCGCCTTAACTCATCGTGAGCCAGTCAATATTCGCTAAATTATATTCTCATGCTCTGCAACATGGATGAGGCGCGTTCTTCAATGATGTTTCCCACTCGCCCGCACATGGCATCGCCACCAGCCATGCCCTTTAGTTGGGGTTTTTGCAGGGTATCTATGGTTTTCTGGCTTAGTTTCATAATCCGCTCCTTCACCATTGGCCAGCCTAAGCGTGCTTCATGCGTCATCTTCTGCCAGTTGACAGATGTGATCGTCTTTATGGATTCGCTCTGCCCTATTTTCATCGCCGGAGTCTTCGAAAGTTCGGGCCATACTAGCGTGCAGACCAGATCGTAAAAGGGCGCGAGCCGCCGTTCGCGGCCACTGTAAAGCAATGAATAGTTTTTGCCGTGGGCATCAGCGTTTCCAATCAGCACATTGAAGATCAATCCGTCAAGGAAGTCCCGGATATCCAGTACAGGGGCTGTGGACCACTCACGCAACATATTTATGCAGTCCCGAAGCAATGGACCGCCTTCCTGCTGATACTTCCGATCAGGTGGAAAACCCAGCGCCTGGCAGAAGTCTTCCTGATGAATCCGTGTAACCGTGCCTTCCGGGCTGATTATCCTGTCGTAGCGTTGAACGATGATGCATGGCTTGTTGCCAACTGTACGGATTGTTACTAGGGGAACATTCAACCCAAGTTCCTTGGCCAAAGTCATGCAAAGAGATTCATTGGCTACCAGTCCGGGAAAATGTTCCGGTTCCGGCTTAATAATGTGTGTGCTCGGTATATTGTTAAGGGGCAAAGCTATGCTTGATCCATGCATCACAACTGGAAGTTTGTCCTGTGCTCCGGCCAGTGAAAGACGCAAACCATCTTCCCCCGCCAGCAGTGGGCGGCGGTGCAGTTCGGTGATTATATCCTGAAATTCCTTCTCATTCAGTTCGCGCATCGACATTTTGTCAACAGCGGACGGAGTCATCCCTTCGGGCAGCAAGCTGACAGCTCCCGCGCATTCGCCACCGATACGTTCCAACATGGCGAAATCGTTGCGTTCGCTGATTCCGAGAATGGATGCGATCTTTTTCCGAGGTTCCTCGTCAGGAAGTATGCCGGCAAAGAAAGGGCGGGCCTTTTTCCCTCTAAATGGCTCACTCTGTAGCGGCAGTGAACGCGACAGTGGCGGAGCATACGATCTGTTCAACCAGTCCGGCCCATATCGGAATTCAAGCATACCGCTGTCATCCTGATCGAGGGTTCCGACAGGTTCACAATTCAAATAGACAATGAGCCGTCTCATATCTTCTTTCCTCCGGTCTCATCGCCGTCGAGGTGTCCAGTCTCAATGGTAATCCCTAGGGCTTGCAGCACTTGAAGTGTCTTTCCGATATGGCATGTGGGCTTGCCCTTCTCCAAATCGATGATGAAACGCAAGCCGGTTCCGCAAGTCATCGCCAGTTCCCTCTGGGTAACTTTCAATTGCTTGCGCCGAATCCGGACTGCCTCTCCAATATTTTCTGAGTTTATGATTTTCATAGTTCCTGATCGGTAATATTGCACGGATTCTAAAGCAAGTCAAGTAAAATATTACCGAACGGGAACATATTTAAACTTTAGACATGTTTTTACATGAAATATTACCGTTCGGTAACATGTTTGAATTCTTGCGAACTTCGCAAAGGTTCGGGGAATCATAAAATGGCTGTCACATATATTTCACTATTTTGCCATGTTTCAACGTGCGTTGAAACTATTCATTATGCTGAATATTGTCATCCTCTTTTACAGGAGAATGTCTCTCGTAATAGCATTTTACACAATAGACCTGGTCAGGTGTCCTGAATCTGCCAACACCTTTAGTCAGGACTCTTCCGCAGATGGAACACTCTTCCTCATAAATCTCTGTATCAACATCCTGACTGCTCATCCTTCAATCACCTTTCAAGTCTGATTCATCCTGGGAGTTTGCTTCCCCCTCTGGACATACAGCCTGTAGTCGTCATGTATCCCGCATTTCTTCTGGGCTCTCACCCAGCTCCCATTTCCGAGATTCTTCATTCCAGAAGATAAAGTGGTTTTCCCTGCCGGTACGCTCAAGCCTTTCGCGGGACTGGATTATCCGGTCGTTGGTGTATTTGTTCTGTGTGAAACTGCTGAGTCAGTATCCCAGAGCTGATAAAATACGAGGCTGAAAGTTATCCAGACTTTTCAGTGTCAGGTGATGCAAGTATCTGTGCAGCGCATCTTCCTGTACGGAAGCATAGCCATGTATTCGGCGGGGAGCTACGGGTATCTCAGTTTCATGGATGTGAACTTCTGCTGCGGAATTTTCCGGGCGGCATTCCTGCAGTTTTTCTAAAAACCCTGGAGAAGTAGAATTCATTGCTGAAGCCGCACTGCTGCGCTATCTCCTTGAGCGAAAGCGAACCTTTATGTATCAGCTTCTGCGCATGTTTTATCTTCTGCAGATTGACATATCTGACGGGGCTTATCCCGAAATGTTTCGTGAATAAATTGGTGAAATAATTCTCCTGCAGATTCACTGTGCGGGCAAGCGCCGGGATTGCTATCTCCCTCGAAATATTCTCCTCTATGAATCTGAATGCAGGCGATAATTTCTCAAACACCTCCCTGCCTTGCTTCAGTTCGTCGGCATCAACTGTCTCCAGGAAAAAAGACACAAGGAGACGCAGTGCGCCATCGGCGGCTGTCGAATCCGAGATATTGTCGGAATCAAACGATTTGAGGATAATATCCCACATGCAATTGGTCAGTTTTCTTTTATGTGCGGTTATTTGCATTTCATATTCGCATTTCAAAAAGGTGAAAAGTTCCGCATTGGCAAGAACGGACGCAGTGAAATGGCACCAGGCGAGTTTCATTTTATCAGGACACCAGTAGCGTCCCGGGCTGTCGGCAGGTATCAGGTATAGATTCCCTTGGACAAGATGAAAAGTCCTCCCGTGATGTTCGACATACCCCTCTCCGGATTTCACCCAGTAAACCCTGTTGAATGAATCCGTGATGATGCTTCGCCCGGCATTTGCCCAGCTTGTGCCACAGGCGGTGAGAGCGCCATTCAGTATATTTGTCTTGAGGCTGTCAACTATTAAATTCATAGATTTGTATAAATTATTCTTAAGAAAATACATATTCAAACTAAATAACAAGATTACTTTAAGATAAAAGAACACAACAGGAGGAAAAGTATATGAGCAGAAAACTCGCCAAGGACAATATTTCATTGGTTTCCAAGGACGGATTCGCACATACGGAATATTCCATGGACTATCACGAATCCCTCAAAAAGAAATTCAACGTCAGCACCATGAACAATGCATTCGACCTCGATTTCCTGTGGTGCATCAATCATGGCCCGATAAACTGGGCGGAGGCCGGACGCATCACAGACATGGGACATGCGGTTTATGCGGCAAACGGAAGTGATGAGAGGCAAGCCGCAGTATGTCCGTTCAACGACATAGAAGAAGTGCTTGAGTTTGATCCGGTTAAGGAATACGGACTTGCCGATTTCAAGGAAACTGTGAAATTCTATGAGGAATGGTATCAGAACGCACAGGCGAAAAATCCGGAGCAGGTAGTCACAGGCGGTTATTACAGGTCGGTCGTATCCGGTGCAATTGACACTTTCGGCTGGGACATGCTTCTTCTCGGCGCATCCGAACCTGAGAGATTTGCGGAGGTCCTGCGCAGATACGGGAAATACACTCTGCATCAGGCGGAGGCATGGGCTGAAACCTCCATTGAAGCATATATCCAGCATGATGACATGGTGTGGACATCAGGCCCATTCATTAGCCCCGAGTTCTACAGGGGGGTAATCTTCCCGATTTACAAGGAGCTGTGGAAGCCCCTGAAAAAAGCCGGCAAAAAGGTGCTGTTCTGCTCAGACGGGACATTTGACATGTTCATGGAGGATCTTGCCGAATGCGGGGCGGACGGATTCATCTTCGAGCCCACTAACAATTTCGACTATATCGTAAACAGGTTTGGAAAAACCCACTGCATTGTCGGGAGCAAATGCGACTGCAGGACAATGTCGTTCGGCACATGGGAAGATGTGAAGGCGGAGATGGATGCCACGTATGAACTTTCGAAGAAATGCAAAGGACTCATATGGGCTGTAGGAAACCACATGCCGGCGAATATCAGCGATGAAATTTGCCTGAAGTATCTTGAATATCTGCGCGTCCTCAGGAAAGAGAAGTAGAACAGGCATTCCGCCTGCGATAAAATCAGGAAAGCTCAATGTTCGGGAGCAACAAATGAATGACGGAATTTTCCCGCATATCCCGCAAGTAGACGAAATTATAATTTGACATTGGTAAATACTTTGTCGAAAGGAGAGCCTGTCAATGATACCGTCTTCCGCAAGCATTGCGGGATTCCCACGCCAGACCTCTATTGACGGGAATCTTCTTCCAGCGTGGTGTCTTTCCCGCAGCATAGGCAACGGTTCATGATTCCACCTCATTGAAAATTTCGTTTATGCCGGCAGCCCCGATGCAATCCTTGCAGCAGGCAAGCAACAGCCCCATGCGGTCGCGCGGATCAAGCTTCCAGTTCTTTTCAGCTATCTCGAGCAGCCAGCCCTCTGGAATCAGTCCATCGAAAAAAGGGAAAAGGACACGATTGAAGAAAGGCTCTGACTGCAGTGGCAGCAGACGACTAACCGGTATTGCATCCGGCACTTTTAAATATTCTGCAGAATATTGGAACGTATATCCATTTTCGGTGAGGAATCCAACCACTTTCCCGAAAAGACGAACTTCCGCTTTCCTGCTATGGAGATAATATTCCCCGCCTGTTTAACAGGTGTCTTTACTTGCATCCATTCCTGTTATATTATGTCTCATCATGAGGTGCAAGTCTTTTCTGCAGATCAGTTTTTACGCGCTGAAATACTCCTTCCCAATCCCCTGTAGAAGTCTGCCTGTAAAGTTTGGCGCTGGAATACCAGGGGCTGTCCTCCCTGTCCAACAACCAGCGCCAGTCTGGGTTGAACGGCAGCAGCACCCACACAGGTTTGCCCAATGCTCCAGCCAAATGAACAACTACGGTGTCCACACTGACTACAACATCAACAAGTTCACACAGCGCCGCAGTATCGGTGAAGTCTTTCAAGTCTTCAGCGTATTGCAGGATCTCCGGATGAGCTTCAAGCGTCTTCCTGTCAGCTTCCCTGATTTCTTTTTGCAGGCATACATACTGAAATCCAGAGGGTAGGTGCTCTACCAAGGAAGACAGCGAAATACTTCTGTTGCTGTCATTTTTATGGGTGGGGCTGCCGCTCCACGCTAATCCGACCCGGGTCTTTATTTTTGGCCCCAGCTTTGCCGACCACTCTTTTATCTTACCGGGGTTTGCAACTAAATAATTTCCAGGCACAGGAATACTCCCTAAGTCTGTCTTGAATGCCAAAGGCAGGCTCAACAACGGGCAATGATAGTCAAACGGTGGCAACTTATCGTTCTTGCCCACCAGTTCTGCGACACCCTCAAGGTTGACCAGTAATCCCAGCAGCGGTTTTTGCAGCTCCAATATGACGCGTGCGCCTAAACTGCTCACTAACTTTGCATACCGACAAAATTGAATCGTGTCCCCAAGCCCTTGTTCACTGTGAAGCAAGATGGTTTTGCCCTGCAGTGACTCTACGCCCAGCCAAAGCGGCTGCGGAAAATTACGCTTTTTTTTGTATGCGCTGATATTTTCATTCTTCCAGCGCCACTCATACTTTTCCCAACCATGCTTAAAGTCCCCCATTTGCAAATAGCACAGACTTTGATTCCAGTGCCCTTCCGCATAGTCAGGTTTCAGCTCAATCGCCTTGTCGTAACTTGCAATGGCTGCCGCATGGTGCATCAAGTCATTCAACGCAATACCGCGGTTGCTGTAGGCATCCGCATAGTCAGGTTTTATTGCAATAGCTTTATCACAACTCGCTATGGCCTCTCCGTAAAGCTTTAAATCATTCAGAGCAATGGCGCGGTTGTTGTAGGCGTCGGCATACTCAGGTTTCAAGGCAATCGCCCTGTCACAACTCGCAACGGCTGCGGCGTACTGTTTTAAATCCCTCAACGCAATGCCACGGTTGCTGAAGGCCTCTGCATAGTCTGCTTTTAAAGCTATAGCCTTGTCATAATTCGCAATAGCTTCGGCATGCTGTTTTAGATCATTCAACGCATTGCCGCGGTTGGTGTAACCTTCGGCAAAGTCAGGTTTTAACGCAATCGCCTTATCATAACTCGAAATGGCCGCATCGTACTGTTTTAAGTCCCGCAATGCATTGCCGCGGTTACTGTAGGCATCCGCATAGCCGGGTTTTAAAGCAATGGCCTTGTCAAAACTTTCAATGGCTTCGGCGTGCTGCTTCAAGCCATTTAGCGCAATTCCCCGGTTGTTGTAGGCATCCACACAGTCAGGCTTCAATGAAATGGCCTTGTTGCAATCTACTATTGCTGCATCGTATCGCTTTAAGTCATTAAAGACATTGGATCGGTTGCTGTAGGCATCTGCATAGTCAGGGTTCAACGCAATCGCCTTGCCATAACTCTCAATGGCTGCGATATGCTGTTTTAAGTCTCGCAACGCATTGCCTCGATTGTTGTAGGCGTCGGCATAGTCAGGTTTCAACGCAATCGCCTTGTCATAATTCGCAATAGCTTCGGCGGGCTGCTTTAAATTCCTCAAAGCAGCGCCACAGTTGCTGTAGGCCGCTGGATTGCTGGGATTTATCTCTATGGCTCTCTTGATTAACGCAACGGCCTTACTGGAATTTTTCGTCTGTATTGCAATCACACCCAGTAAATGTAGCGCATCGAAATGTGCCGGCTGTATTTCCAGCACCTGTTCGTAAACAGCCTGTGCTTGCGCCAACTGTCCCTTCTGGTGCAGCGTAACGCCTTCATTGAATAAAGACTGTGGCTTGTTTGCTACAGGCTTAGCTGGCGAAGTCTTGGACTTGGGGATATTTCTTAAATTGGGTTTCATAGCGCAATTCTATTGTTAAAGTGCCAGACAGTTCCTAACCGTTGCAATCAAAGAATTTTGTACAGAAGGTTTTCAAGATTTCGGACGCTTGAGACAACTTTTTGCCTGTAATTCATCACCGCCAGCCTGTTTACTTTCCAGAATACGTTCTCAGGATAAGTAGTTCCAAAAACATCGATCAGCATGGAATTAAACTTGCCGGAAACATTCCCTTTTCCTGATTCCCGCTGTTCAATATAAGCAACCTCTTCGGCACTTGTAAGGGCGCAGAGAAGAGGATGCAATCTTTCTGAAAACACCTTCTTATACATCTGGATTTGCTGAATAGTCCGGTCAATCGGAAGATCTTTCCATATCTCCCTTCCTATTTTCATCACCTTGTCGGAATTGGTTGCATTGACAAAGTTGAATTCTTTAATTAACCAATCTCCGAGGTGGGTGCAAACTGTATCATTAGTGGCGTACAGGCTGAGATCGTCCTCATACCGTGCATACCAATAATCGAGAGAACTGATCAGCTCCCTCATCCTTTCGCGCGGGTATTCATTTCGATACTGGGTTCCGAATATGCCGATAGTCATTTTAGACCGGTTAACCAGGTTAAAGACCTTTTCGTTGAGCAATGGCGCGAAAATTGAATTACCAATACCAAGAATCAGCAGGTCGAAATTTTCATCGCTCTCTATCCACGGCTTGAAATGAATATGCTTGACAACGGCATTGCTGGGCATGATTGAAGACAGGACATGAACCCCCAGACGGTCACCGAAATTACCAACATTGGAGTAGCTCAGCACAGCAACCTTTTTAGCTTCCGGAACAGCATCTGCTGGAATAAGAATATATATTGTCTGCAGATTGTCGACCTGGTATTCTGATGCCACTGTCAGTTTTGCCTGTGCAAATAGATCCCGTATTTGATTTTTGGAGTAGTTGTTGACCCATCCGAGGGACTTTCTTTCAGGAAAACCCCTGACGCTGCTGCTATCAGTATCGCAATAACTCACAACTATTTTCTTCTTTGAACGTTCAATCGTTTTCAAAAATGACGGAAGGTCAAATACATATTCGATCACGCCTAGCATCATGACGATATCTACGGTATTTATTTCCACAGGTATTTCGCCCTTGTTGATATCGCAGTGGAGAGTTCGGATGTCCCGTGGCACAAGATCAGCTGGCAGATATGTGCATGAAGCGTCGAGGTATTTCTCAACGGTCATTTTCCCACAGCCTAAATCAAGGACTCTGCTGCCTTTTGGGATGAGTGTTGCAGCAAATCTGGATCTCTGCTCCCAGCTGCTGCATAGGTTGTCGGGATTCATCCACCGCGAATAGTCCGTCTCCTTCTTTAGCACAGCCTGGATTCTTTGTTCAACAAAGTTGATTTTAGCTGGTGCCTGGCTATGCTTTGATTTGAGTTCGCCCATAAAACTTTTTTGTAAATCCGCTTCTACACGTTTAAATACTCCCTCCCAATCCCCTATCGAAGCCTGCCTGTAAAGTTTGGCGCTTGGATACCAAGGGCTGTCGTCCCTATCCAACAACCAGCGCCAGTCCGGATTGAACGGCAGCAGCACCCACACAGGCTTGCCCAATGCTCCAGCCAGATGAACAACTACGGTATCAACACTGACTACGACATCAACAAGTTCACACAGTGCTGCTGTTTCAGTGAAATCCTTCAAGTCTCCAGAGTATTGCAGGATTTCAGGATGAGCTTCAAGCGTCTTCCTGTCAGCTTCCCTGATTTCTTTTTGCAGACATACATACTGAAATCCAGAGGGCAGATGCTCTACCAAGTCCGACAGCGAAATACTTCTGTTGCTGTCATTCTTATGGGTGGTGCTCCCGCTCCACACTAATCCGACACGAGGCCTTGTTTTGGGCCCCAGCTTTACCGACCACTCTTTTATCTTGCCGGGGTTTGCGGCTAAATAATTTCCCGGCACAGGAATGCTCCCCATGTCTGTCTTGAATGCCAAAGGCAGGCTCAACAGCGGGCAATGATAGTCAAACGGTGGCAATTTGTCGTTCTTGCCCACCAGTTCTGCAACACCCTCAAGATTGGCCAGTAATCCCAGCAGCGGTTTTTGCAGCTCCAATATGACGCGTGCGCCTAAATTGCTCACTAACTTTGCATACCGACAAAATTGAATCGTGTCCCCAAACCCTTGTTCACTGTGCAGCAAGATGGTTTTGCCCTGCAGTGACTCTACGCCTAGCCAAAGCGGCTGCGGAAAATTACGCTTTTCCTTGAATGTTGTGATCTGTTCATTCTTCCAACGCCATTCATACTTTTCCCAACCATGCTTGAAGTCTCCCATTTGCAAGTAGCACAGACTTTGATTCCAGTGACCATCCGCATAGTCGGGTTTCAGTTCAATCGCCTTATTATAATTCGCGAGGGAAGCTACGTGCTGTTTCAATTCCCTCAAGGCTGCGCCTCGGTTGCCATAGGCCTCCGCATACTCTGGTTTAAACGCAATCGCCTTGTCGTAGCTCTCAATTGCTCTTGCGAACTTGTTCAAGTCATAAAACACGTTACCACGGTTGAAATAAGCCTCCGCGTAACCGGGTTTCAATGCAATGGCCTTATTGCAATCTTCAATAGCTGCATCGTGCTGCTTTATTTCATTCAACGTCATGGAGCGGTTGCTATAGGCTTCGGCATAACCGGGCTTCAACGCAATCGCTTTGTCATAACTCGAAATGGCCGCCGCATACTGTTTTAAATCTCGCAACGCGTTGCCTCGGTTGTTGTAGGCTTCTGGATAGTCAGGTTTCAACGCAATCGCCTTGTCATAGCTCGCAATGGATTTTGGGTACTGTTTCAAGGTCCTAAAGGCAGCCCCTAGGTTGTTGAACGCAGCCGCATTATCGGGATTTATTTCTATCGCACGCGTTATTAACGCAACCGCTTTAGCGGAATTTTTCATCTGTTCTGCAATCACACCAAGCATATGCAGTGCGTCGAAATGCACGGGCTGTATTTTCAGCAACTGCTCATAAACAGCCTGCGCCCGCGCAAACTGTCCACTTTTGTGAAGCTCCATAGCTTCCTTAAATAAAACCTGCGCGCTGTTTGCGGCAGCATTATCTTCAGCAGCCTTGGAATTGGAAATATTATTGAAGTTAGGTTTCATAACACAACTCTGCTCCTTTGAAACTTGCCTCTAAAGTATGTTTAGCTTTAGTCCGACTCTCTAATTTAAGGCTAAGGAATTTCAAGGTTGGTGCGCCGGCACCCTTGCCGGCATCTTTCTTTTCATTCTTCCTATTACTTTTGCAATTCCCTACATGGTTCAGGGTTCACGGGCTGTCTCGTCAAACGATTTGATCAAAGGATAGATCAGATACTCGATGATCCGTCTCCGGCCGGCTTTGATTTCCGCCTGCGCCTCCATGCCGGGAATCAATCGGAATCCGGCAGGAACGCCTCGCAACTGCCCTGCGGTGGTTATCCTGGCCCGGTAGTAGGAGGCTCCCTCCTGTTCGGCTGACTGCTTCTGACGTTGCAAAGTATCCTCCGATATGTTCCGGACTTCACCGTCAAGAGTTCCATATTTCTGAAACGGATACGCATTCAGCTTGATTCTAACTTTTGAGCCGACTGTGACCTTTCCGATATCCTGCGGCCGTATTTCCGCTTCCAGTTCAATTGTCCCGTCAATTGGAATTAGGGTTATCAGCGCTTCCGCCTCACGCACCGCGGATCCTTCGGAAAAATCCGCAATCTGTTGCACAACCGCCTTGCACGGTGCTCGCAGGTAGATGGCTGAAACAAGACGCTCGTTTTTCTCATACGCCTTTCTGGTCGACGAAAGTTCCCTCTCGATCTTCACCATGTCCTCGGAAAGAGAACTTCTCCACTGCTGTATGAAAGAATTCTTTTCGGATATCGAGCCTTCACGCTGGTGGGAAAGCTCGATCAAACTGTTTTCCAGCGTATCCAGAGTGGACTCCATATCCATTCTCGAAATAGACACTTGCAGCAATTCCTTCAATGAGGTCGCCTGCCTTTCACGCAAGTCTATGTACATCTTCTCTATTTTCTTAAGTGACTCAAGACGCTCTCTCTGCTTCAACAGAGTGTCCTCTTTTCCTTTCTGCGCCGCATCGAACCGTTTGAGCGTCTGATCATAATATTTGATCTTCTCCTTATAGAACTCCTGTCTCTGCAAGTATATCGCCAGCTGCCATTTCTGCGATTTATCATCTCCCTTTACAATATACAGCTTCTCGTCAAATTCGGATTTCAACCGTTCAAACTGGGCATTCAATGCACTAAGCTCATTCTTGAGACGCTCGGCTTCAGCTATGTTTTTCGACGGATCAAATGTGATGAGTATCTGATCAGGCTCCACAACATCACCGATTTTGACGTTGATCTTCTGGATAACCGTGAGTTCAAGCGGTTTCATTACGAAGTTCTGCTTATCCGAAATCAGTTTCCCATTTGCCTGAATAATTACATCCACCTTGCCGAAGAATGCCCATATAAGCGCAAACACCAGGAAAACCAACGGGGAGTAAACGCTGTATTTAGCCCAAAGAGGCAACTTCTTGTTTTTTATCTCAAGCGCGTCCGGCTGAAAATCAATTACTTCGTGTGGGATGTTATTCATGACTCGATCCCCCTCATTTGCTGATTCCAAAATTCCTGATAGGTCCCAGGCTGGGCAAGTAGTTCCTTATGCGTCCCAAATGCGGCTCTTTCCCCATTGTCCAGCACCAGGATACTGTCTGAATGGCTGACAATACTCAGACGATGGGAGACGATCAATACTGTTCGTCCTTTGCTAATTGCCTTGAGATTTGTCTGGACCACATGTTCACTCTCCGGGTCGAGCGCACTGGTTGCTTCATCGAAAATCAGGATCGGCGGATTTGAGAGCAGAGACCTGGCAATCGCCAGCCGCTGCTTCTGACCGCCGGAAAGGTTGGACGCGTTCTCTTCGAGAACCGTATCGTAGCCACGCGTGAGTTTCTGTATGAATTCATCGGCCCCGGCCAGTTTCGCCGCATAGATTATTTCCTCAATAGTCGCATTCCGTTTAGTAAGGCTGATGTTGTTGCGGACAGTTCCGCTGAAGAAATAATTTTCCTGCAGGACGACGCCGATGCTGCTTCTGAGGTGGGACTTATCGATCTCGCGGATGTCGATTCCATCAATTTTGATCAACCCCTGTGCAACAGGATAAAGACCCTGCAGTAGTTTTGTCAACGTGCTTTTGCCGGATCCAGACCGACCGACAATACCTATTGTGCTGCCAATCGGGATATCCAGGGAGAAACGATGGACTGCAGGCGGTAGATCGGGACGATATTGAAAGGTCACATTCTCAAAAGAAACCTGTCCGCGCAGGGGGTTCCTTACTCCTCCGCTGCTCGGTTCTGTCGGAGTATTCATCACAACCCCCAACATCCGTACGGAAAGTGCAATCTGCTGATATTCATGAATCAGACCGATCAATTTGACAAGTGGACCGGTTACACGGCCGGCAAGCATCTGAAACGCAATCAGGGCGCCGATGGTGATGATGTGCCCGAAAACCAAATGCGCACCCATCCATATGACCGAAATAGTCATCATCATTTCAAGCACATGGCTGATGCTCTTTGCGGTCATCGATATTTTTCCAACCTTGAAATAGGATTTGATTGCATAGGCCGTGGAATCGTCCCACTGCTTTTCCTCAACCGGCTCCAATGCCAGGGACTTCACTGTCCGGATCCCATGGATCGATTCCACCAGCATGCTCTGCCGCTTTCCCTCTGCCTGATAGAGTTCGTTCAGACGCCTCTGGAAAGGCTTGATCAGACTGGCAATCACCAGCGCCATCAATGCGGAGTATCCAAGCACCACCAGTGTCAGGGGAACACTGTAAAGAAGGAGGAACGGGATAAAAATGCACAATGCAACCAGATCGAGAAGGGTAAAGAAGAGATTGCCGGACAGGAATCCCCGGATCTTTTCAGTCTGCTGCATATGCTTCAAAAGCACACCGGATGGGATCCGTTCGAAAAAATCAATCGGCAGCCGCATAAGATGCTGGAAGGTTTTGGTCGCGGTTGAAATATCGATCTTATTTGTGGCGAAAAGTAAAAAGTAACTTCTCACAAAATCAAGAAAACCATTGAAGACAACCGCGAACAGAATACCGATGCCAAGCACATTCAGGGTATTGTAGGATCGGTTTACCAAAACCTTGTCCACGACTATTTGAAAGAAAAGCGGAACAATCAACGACAACAGCGTAATCATTCCCACAGTCAGGGCGATTTGTCCGAACACCCCTTTGAGCTTGATGAATTCGGGAATGAACCAAGCCAATCCGAATGGACGGTTTTCATCACTTAGACGGTAGACCTTTTTGAGGAGGATAAAATGGCTGGAACATTCGGCTTCATACTGCTCCCTATTCCAGAACTGGAATCCCGGTTGCGCATCCTTACTGCTCCCATCAGGATCAATAACGACTACTTCGTCAATCTCTCCATTTTTCCGTGCACCGCAGCAGACAAGGTATTTACCGTTCTTCTTGATTCCTATTGCTGGAAATGCCTTGTGCAGCTTTATCAGTTTTTCCCAATTCAGCTCCAACTTCTTAGTCTTAAACTCATAATGCCGCGCAATCTCAAGGAACAAGGGCTCCGCCACCTCACTGTCCACAATCGCATATTCGTGCATGACACGGCGAATGTCTACACTGGTTCCATGATGCTTGGCAATCGAGCAGAAACAGAACAGCGAGCTGTGCTTGCGGATGTCCACTTCCTGCAAGTTACGGAAAACGATCACCTGGTCGGAAGCACGATCAAGAATCTGCTTAGCCGGCACAGTAATGTTTTTAGCTCCAGCACTGGGATCAAATATCACAACCCCGGGGCCCTCATTGACCTGCCGGATATTCATAAGCAGAACCCAAGCACCGGTGCGGAGCGCCAGCAATGCCGGTCCGGAATACGATTTAGCTATCTCAGCCAAATCCCGGTGCGCCTCGGGAAGCAAACCCTGCGCCGAAGCCATCTCCTGTAAAGCCTCCAAAGGCGTCGTTCCATATTTCAACTTCAATTCATCAGTGAGCAATGCATTGAAATTAACATTGCGCCGGACTTGCGCAAATAAAGCACGAAGACATTGCAACCCGCTGTCATTGTTAGATTCGGCCATTTCATATCCTTATATATTAATGTAGCACAAGCACTTATCACGCAGAATGACCTTGATCCTGCCTGTGTACTGAAAATAAAAAATCCAAATTGGGAAAAATAAAATAGCCCATATAACGAATCATGCTAATGGGGTAATCGAAAAAAACGCAGAAGGTAAGATATAATAGATGAGTTAATTTCACTCTATTTAAGTGTTACTTTATTGGAGGATACTGAAGGAATTCCCGTTCCTTCAGCGTTTGTAGCCGTGACTTTGAAGGTGTAGGTCATGCCATTTGTCAGTCCTTTTACAGTCATTGATCCTGAAGTTGATATTGCTGTAAATGTTACTGTTTTGTTACCTGGAGTCGAAGTCGCCGTGTACGATATGATCGGACTGCCTCCGTTAATTTTTGGGGCAGTGAAAAAAACAGTTGCCTCTTCAAATCCAGCAGTTGCTTTAACATTTGTTGGCGCACCGGGAACTGCTGCAGGTGTTACTTCATTAGAGGCCTCTGAAGTAATTCCTGTTCCAATCGCATTCTTCGCAGTTACCTTGAAGGTGTAGGCTGTACCATTTGTCAGACCCTTTATCGTTATTACTCCTGAAGCTGTCGTTGATTTTGCTGTAAATGTTCCTGTTTTATTACCTGGAGTCGAAGTCGCCGTGTACGATGTAATTGGACTGCCTCCGTTTGATATAGGCGCAGTAAAAGCAACAGTTGCCTGTGCGTTCCCATTCACGGCTAGTCCAACTATAGGTGCACTGGGAACTGCTGTAGGAGTTACAGGCTGATCGGCAGAAGACTCTGATTCAAGGCCTGTTCCAATCGCATTGGTCGCACTTACCTTGAATGTGCAGGGAGCTCCTCCCGTCAGACCGGTTACCGTTATCGGGCTTGTTTTGCTTGTAACTCTATTTCTGCTTGGATAGGCAGTCACAGTGTAAAATGTAATTGGACTGCCTCCGTTAAGTCCAGTGACATACACAGTCGCCTTTTCTATTCCAGCAGTTATTTTTCCAATTGTAGGCGCATCCGGCACTGTTAAAGGTGTTACTGCCTTGGAGACTTCTGATGCAGGACCTCTTCCATTAACATTTGCCGCCGTTACCTTAAATGTATAGGCTACGCCGTTTGAAAGACCGATTACCGTTATTGAAGTGTCGGATCCGGTCGCGGTAATTCCTCCTGGGTATGAAGTCACGGTATACGATAAGATATCACTACCTCCATCATAAGGTTCAATGAAACTAACAGTTGCTTGCATGTTCCCCGAAATTGCTGTGACACCGGTGGGAGCAGCAGGTACAGTACTTTCGTCGGTAGAATATTTTGCCAGATACGTTGAAGCCTTGCCGCCAGCAGTCTTGAACATTCCTCCCGCGTAGAATTTGCCGGTAGAGGTGAACGCAAGAGCGGAGACACCACTGTCCATTCCAGATCCTAGCGCACTCCATAAAGTACCGTTCCATTTGGCTATATTGTTCGCCGACACTCCGCCTGCATTAATGAAAGCTCCTCCCGCATAAAGTTCGCCAGAGTTGAATGCGAGTGTATAAACCTCTCCGTCCATTCCAGATCCAAGCGCACTCCATACTGAGCCATTCCATCTGGCTATGTTGTTCGCCGGCACTCCTCCTGCTTCGGTGAACCATCCCCCCGCATATAGGTCGCCAAGAGAGTCAAAGACGATGGAGTAAACCACTCCATCCAGTCCAGTTCTAAGCGCACTCCACGCGGAGCCGTTCCATTTGGCTATGTTGTTCGCCGGCACTCCACCTGCTTCACTGAACCATCCTCCTGCATATAGGTTGCCGGAAGAATCGAATGCAAATGCATAAACCTCTCCGTCCATTCCAGATCCGAGAGTACTCCATACGGATCCATTCCATTTGGCTATGTTGTTCACCGATACTCCACCTGCTTCCGCGAACCCACCTCCCGCATAGAGGTTACCGGAATTGAATGCGAGGGTATAGACAACTCCGTCCGTTCCAGATCTGAGCGTACTCCATGCGGAGCCATTCCATTTGGCTACATTGTTTACCGTAACTCCACCAGCTTCGGTGAACAGTCCGCCTACATAGAGGCTCCCGGAGTTAAATGCAAGGCAGTATACAACTCCGTCCGTTCCAGTTCTGAGTGCGCTCCATGAGGTACCATTCCATTTGGCTACGTTGTTCACTGTAATTCCACTGACTTCGGTGAAACATCCACCCGCATAGAGATTGCCGGAAGCGTCAAACACAAGAGCATATACCTCTCCATCCATTCCAGATCCGAGCTCTCCCCATGCGGAGCCATTCCATTTGGCTATGGAGCTTACACCGCCCGCATAAATTTTTCCGGAAGAGTCAAAAGCGATGGTAGAAACATATTCGCCCATTTCCGTTCCGAGCGCACTCCATGCCGAACCATTCCATTTGGCTACATTGCTCACTGCAACTCCACCAGCTTCGGTGAACCATCCGCCTACGTATAGGGTTCCAGAGTTAAAAGCAAGGGAGTAAACCGCTCCATCCATTCCAGATCTGAGCGCGCTCCATGCGGAACCATTCCATTTGGCTATCGAACTGGCCGATACTCCACCTGCTTCGTTAAATACTCCTCCCGCATAGAGTTTTCCAGAAGAGTCAAAGGCAAGGGCGCAGACATAGCTGTCCATTCCAGATCCAAGCGCGCTCCATGCGGAACCATCCCATTTGGCTATGAAATTAGCCGATACTCCACCTGCGCTTGTGAACCATCCGCCAGTGTAAAGGTTGCCGGAAGCGTCAAAAGCAAGGGCGTAAATCTCTCCTCCCGTTCCAGATCCGAGCGCACTCCATGCGGAACCATTCCATTTGGCTATGTTATTCGCTGAAACTCCGCCAGCATCGTTGAACTTGCCTCCCACATAGAGCTCGCCGGAAGCGTCAAAAGCAAGAGCATAAACCTCTCCATCCA
>CAZION010000001.1:91597-92780 GCA_964540865.1 uncultured Victivallis sp. | reverse complement strand
CCCACATAGAGCTCGCCGGAAGCGTCAAAAGCAAGAGCATAAACCTCTCCATCCACTCCTGTTCCAAGTGCACTCCACATGGAACCGTTCCATTTAACAATGTGGTTAACCGGCAATCCACCCGCATCAGTAAAGCTCCCGCCAGCATATAGGTTGCCGGAAGCGTCAAAGGCAATGGATAAAACATCATGAATTGGATTTACAATTCCCATGCTGATCCAATTGGCATCGCTGATAGTCGGATCAATGCGGATAGGATAAACAGCGCCGGAGTCATCAGATGTTATAACAAATTCACTTGCCGAATTTATTTTGAATCTGGCGTCAAGTTTCTTACCGGTGGCATCTGTCACAAGTAATTTTGAATATGCCAATTCCCTATCCATTCCCTGGATCCGGATTTTAAGACCAGATCCGGAAAGTTCGGCGGTCGCACCTCTAAGTCCGATGGAAAGTGCAAGTTCACCGCTACCTTCAACCTTTTTTAAAACTATGAAATCCTGTCGTATACCGTCAACAGATACCGTGTATTCTTCAACAAATTCCGGGCGGACAATCCTAACGCAATCTCCTGTTATTGAAACATCCGCATCCGACGCAATTGGAGATAATCTATCTATTGAGCGACCAAATCCGGCTACTTTCATATTAAACATTCCACCGTCATCTGTCTTGGAAGTGGATTTGATTGAAATACCAGACACTGTTACAGATGCTTCAAGCGCTTGAAATTTGCAGACAATTTCCGCAACGTTGTCAACGCCCTTGATTCCGAGCAAACCCGGATCTGCTTTTTCTCCGACTTTCTTTCCGAGCTCGGATAATGAGAATGATTTCCCAACATTTTCGGTTCTATCTGCAAAACAGACAAATCCGGTAAAAAAACAGAGAATAAATGCAACAGATGATAATCTGCTCCAGTATGCATGATCCTTCATTTTTCCGCCCATTTCTATTAATTTTCATACCCACTCTAAAACTCTAGATTTGTTCTTAGCAATTCTCATACCTCTCAAGTTAAACACAACTATACCAAAGTCATATATCCTTAATTACCAGTGTTATATATATGCAATAAATAATTATCCGACATAATTCCCATATTTACAAAACATCCTTTACAGAGATATGTGTGGCAAATACGGGCAGTAAGTGGGCAGAATGGACACAGGTAGGAAGTTCT
>CAZION010000001.1:87142-91497 GCA_964540865.1 uncultured Victivallis sp. | reverse complement strand
TAAGTTCTTAAGTTCTTAAGTTCTTAAGTTCTTAAGTTCTTAAGTTCTTAAGTTCTTAAGTTCGGAAGTTCGGAAGTTCTAGAGTTCGGAATCACACCCGTCCCGGAGCGGACGGGGAGACTGTAGGCTAATAGGCTGTAGGTAAATATGTTGCAACCCAAAAGAGTGGATTAAAAAATGCAAAATGACTTGTGTCAAAACCTAACAGCCTTCAGTCTATACAGCTATTGTCAACCTTGGCATCCTGTGGGATGCCTGTGGTTCGGAATACAAAAGTATGTTGGGCTTTAGCCCGATAGCCGGGACTTCTCAATTTAACCTTCCCCTGCCAGTTTACCTGTCAGGAAAGGAAGATTGGGAGGCTAAGAGGCATTACTTTAGCATCCCAATCTTTGCCTCCTGCGGGACCAGTCTTCGCTAAGAAACTACACCTTGGCATGCAAGCCCGGAGGGGAGCCTTAAATTAGAGTGCTATCTACTATACGCATTTGCGTCAGGCGCTTCGGCCTGCCTCAGGCATGTCCGCCATAGCTTCCCAGCGACGACGGCAGCGCGTATGCCCCCGAATGCCCCCTGGCTTAGTGTCGCCATCCTGCGGGGGCTTGTTGCCTTTATGCAACCCTCATTTTCCCAAGGCTTACGCCGTTGGGCTACATTATTACACCTCCTGCGGAGGCTATAATACAATATAGTGAACTGTATTTATTCTTCAGCCCTCGCAGAGGGCGACATGTTGTAGCCCCATGCGTAAGCGTGGGGTAATGAATAATAAAATATAATTCCCCCAGCCCCCTCAGGGTGGCGGCACAACAATAAAACATTCAAACCATGTTAAAAAGTAAACTTCCGGCGAAGCCACGTTTACAGCCCAACATACTGATTTTCTTATGTTCAAGTTTAACTGGCGTTCCATGAATTCCACCATAAAAAAAGCAGCCGCAGATTTCTCTGCGGCTGCTTGTTATTTTGTTATTCTCCGTACCTCAGTAAGAGGTACGAAGATTTTTTACTTGCGAACCTTATGCAAGGCGTGAGAGTTCAAGATTAGTGTTACCATTGTCGGTAAGCTGCCACTGCTGTCCTCCTAAACCGCCTGCGCTTGTATAATCTGTGCCATCCCAAACTAGGTTAGCGGTAAAACTACCATCAAACAGTGTAAGGCTAACGTTAAGTACACCGCTCGCTCTCCAATCGGCGAGATCTACGCCATAACCAGAGACCAAGTTAACAAACTCAGCTCCGCCACCACCAAGATCAGCACCAACAAGCGATACTCCATCTCCACCGACAACGGCTGAATCCAGGACATCCCAAGCGGTTATGCCTGCACCGTTGACGAGAGTCTGAGTATTAAGCAGACCAGATGCATCGAATACGGTGGCTGCATCGGCCGACGTATTCAGGGTACCTGATACCGTACTATTAACTGCATCAAACGTCAGAGTTGCTGCCGCTGCAGTAATCGTGGTCGTTTGACCAGCTACTCCGATATTGGTACTGACGGTAAAGTCGGTAGATGTTCCACCGATTGTCAGATCTCCACCAGTGGATGTGATGTCAGATAGGTCGAATATTGCATTGATATTGGCGGTGTTTGCACCGGCTCCCATATCAATGAGTCCTACGTTTGCATTACCCACGTTAAGATTGAGCACGTCAGCGTCTGCACCTGTGTTGATGCCAGCAACTGTTCCGAGCGCAACTACTGTCAGAGTGTCAGCTCCGGCATCCATCGTAATGGCCCCAGTTACGGTTCCTGTAGCTTGGACGGTCATGACATCGGCTTCTGTTCCAGTATTAACGGTATTGTTCACTATTCCTGCAATGGTCAGTGTATCGGCTCCGGCACTTGTCGTGACGGCTCCACTTACACTTCCACCAAAGGCAACAGCCAGACTATCGGCCTCGGCTCCGGTTTCAACAGTTGTAACTGTTCCGGCAATGTCAACTGTGTCATTGTCAGCACCGGTGTCGATGCCAGCAGCTACACCAGTAGCATTGACGCTCAGAGTATCGGCACCGGTATCCATCGTGATGGCTCCGGTTACGGTTCCGAGTGCTTGAACAGTCATGAAATCGTCTTCAGTTCCAGTATTAACTGTGTTATTCACGATTCCTAAGATGTCCAGTCTATCGGCTCCGGCACTTGTCGTTACCGCACCGCTTACGCTTCCACCAGCAACTACAGTCATAGTATCGGCTTCGGATCCAGTTTCGATTGTGGTAACAGTTCCAGCTATGTTCAGAACGTCTGCATCTGCACCTGTGTCGATGCCAGCGGTTACTCCGGCAGCCTCAACAGTCATGCTATCTGCACCTGCTCCGGTATTGACAGTTGTTACTGTTCCGAAAATATCCAGAAGGTCGGCGTCTGCACCTGTATCGACTGTAGAAGTCAATCCAGTAGCAGCTACATTCAGGCTGTCAGCACCGGTATCCATCGTGATGGCTCCGGTTACTGTTCCACCAGCCTGAACATTGATAAAGTCAGCGTCTGTTCCGGTATTAACGGTATTGTTTATCATTCCTGCAATGGTCACTGTATCGGCTCCGGCACTTGTCGTGACGGCTCCACTTACACTTCCGGCAGCCCATACAGTCATAGTATCGGCCTCGGAACCGGTTGCGACTGTTGTCACTGTTCCAGCGATGCTCAGAACGTCTATGTCTGCACCCGTATCAATACCAGCAGTTACACCAGTAGCAACAACGGTCAGTGTGTCGGCTCCGGTATCCATCGTGATGGCTCCAGTTACAGTTCCACCAGCCTGAACGGTCATTACATCGGCTTCAGTTCCAGTATTGACCGTGCTATTCACTATGCCCAAGATGCTCAATATATCGGCTCCAGCACTTGTCGTAACCGCGCCGCTTACGCTTCCGCCTGCTAGAACTGTTAGACTGTCAACATCTGCTCCAGTTTCGACTGTTGTTACCGTTCCAGCAATGTTCAGAACGTCAACGTCTGCACCTGTGTCGATGCCAGCGGTAACACCGGTAGCATTGACGGTCAGTGTGTCGTTTCCGGCAGCCATCGTGATGGCTCCAGTTACGCTTCCACCAATCTGAACAATCATAACATCTGCATCTGCTCCGGTTGCGACAGTTGTCACTGTACCGAATATGTCGAGAAGGTCAGCGTCTGCACCCGTATCAATACCAGCAGTTACACCAGTAGCAACAACGGTCAGTGTGTCGGCTCCGGTATCCATCGTGATGGCTCCAGTTACAGTTCCACCAGCCTGAACGGTCATTACATCGGCTTCAGTTCCGGTATTGACCGTGCTATTCACTATGCCTGTGATGCTCAGAGTATCGGCTCCGGCACTTGTCGTAACCGCGCCGCTTACGCTTCCGCCTGCTACAACTGTCAGACTGTCAGCATCTGCTCCAGTTTCGACTGTTGTCACCGTTCCAGCAATGCTTAGAACGTCAACGTCTGCACCCGTATCAATACCAGCAGTTGCACCAGTAGCAACAACAGTCAGTGTATCGGCTCCGGTATCCATCGTGATGGCTCCGGTTACAATTGCACCAGCCTGAACAGTCATAACATCTGCATCTGCTCCGGTTGCGACTGCGTTCACTGTTCCGGATATGTCGATAAGATCAGCGTCTGCCCCCGTATCAATACTAGCAGTCATACCAGTAGCAACTACGGTCAGAGTGTCGTTTCCAGCATCCATCGTGATGGCTCCGGTTACAATTCCACCAGCCTGAACGGTCATTACATCGGCTTCAGTTCCGGTATTGACAGTTGTTACTGTTCCGGCTATGCTCAGAGTATCAACACCGCTGCTGGTCGTGATCGCTCCAACTACGAATCCACCGGCAAGTACAGTCAGACTATCGTCATTGATTCCAGTACCGACAGTGCCGGTAACAAATCCTGCAATAGTCAAAGCGTTATTGCCGTCACCCGCATCGATGTTACCAAATACGAGACCTCCTCCAATGACATTCAGAGTGTCAGCACCAAGTCCCATATTGATATTTGTGGTTCTTCCGGTCGCCTGGACGGTCATTGTATCGTCATCGATTCCGGTATTAACAGTTGTTGATGTTCCAGCTATGCTTAGAACGTCGGCGTCTGCACCCGTGTCGATTGTAGTGGTTATTCCACCTGCAGCAACAGTAAGTGTGTCAAGTCCGGCATCCATCGTGATGGCTCCAGTTACGCTTCCACCAGCCTGGACAGTCATAACATCGTCTTCAGTTCCGGTATTGATTGTGTTGTTTACAATACCTGCGATGACCAGTGTATCGGCTCCAGCACTTGTCGTAACCGCGCCGCTTACGCTTCCGCCTGCTACAACTGTCAGACTGTCAGCATCTGCTCCAGTTTCAACTGTGGT
>CAZION010000001.1:0-87042 GCA_964540865.1 uncultured Victivallis sp. | reverse complement strand
CGGTTACTGTTCCGCCTGCTACAACTGTCAGACTGTCAGCATCTGCTCCAGTTTCGACTGTCGTCGCTGTTCCGGCTATGCTTACAACGTCTGCGTCTGCACCTGTATCGATGCCAAGGACTGTTCCGAGAGCAACAACTGTCAGTGTGTCTGCTCCGGCGTCTGTAGTGATAGCCCCGGTTACATTTCCTGTAGCCTGAACTGTCATGATATCGGCATCGTCTCCGGTATCGATTGTGTCGTCAACAAGACCTGCGATGCTCAGCGTATCTGCACCGGTATCCGTGGTTACGGCTCCAGTTATAGTTCCGCCAGCTACTACGGACAGTGTGTCGGCCTCGGTTCCGCTTGCGACTGTTGAATCTACAAGTCCAGCGATGCTCAGTACATCGGCTCCGGCACTTGTCGTCACGGCTCCGGTTACTGTTCCGCCTGCTACAACTGTCAGACTGTCAGCATCTGCTCCAGTTTCGACTGTCGTCGCTGTTCCGGCTATGCTTACAACGTCTGCGTCTGCACCTGTGTCGATGGAAGCAACTGTTCCGAGAGCAACAACTGTCAGTGTATCCGCTCCGGCATCCATCGTGATGGCTCCGGTTACGGTTCCTGTACCCTGGACGGTCATTGTATCGTCTCCGGTTCCGGTTGCGACCGTGCCGTTCACTGTTCCAGCTATGTCAAGATCGTCAGAACCTGTACCCGTGTCGATTGCACCAGTTATTCCGGTTGCCTGTACGAGAACTTCATCAGCTTCTGATCCGGTATTGACAGTTGTTACTGTTCCGGCTATGTCAACTCCGTCAGTGTCTGCACCTGTGTCGATGGAAGCAGTTGTTCCGCCTACATCAACTGTGATGGCATCTGCTCCGTCATCCATCGTGATGGCTCCGGTTACGGTTCCTGTACCCTGGACGGTCATTGTATCGGCACCGGTTCCGGTTGCGACTGTACCGCTCACTGTTCCGGCTATATCAAGAATGTCAGCGTCTGCGCCTGCGTCAACTGCACCAGTTAATCCGCCTGCAACTACAGTCAGGGTGTCGGCTCCGGCATCCATCGTGATGTCACCGGTTATTCCAGTAGCCTGAACGGTCATTACGTCTGCTCCAATTCCGGTATTGACGGTTGTTACTGTTCCAGCTATGTCCAGAACGTCAGCATCTGCACCCGTGTTGACTGCTGCGGTTGTTCCGCCTGCATCAACTGTCAAGGTATCGTTTCCGGCATCCATTGCGATAGCTCCAGTTACAACTCCGGTGCCCTGAACTGTCATTACATCGTCTTCAGTTCCGGTATCTATTGTATTGTCAACTGTTCCAGCGATGATTACTGTATCTGCTCCGGCACTTGTCGTAACTGCGCCGCTTACGCTTCCACCAGCAACAACTGTAAGACTATCGGCACCGGTTCCGGTTTCGACAGCTGCTACAAGTCCTGCGATACTCAGAATGTCATTGTCAACACCTGAGTCGATGGCTCCAGTTACTGTTCCTGTAGCCAGAACTGTCAGTGTATCATCACCAGCTGCAGTTTGGAGAGTTCCATTAACTGTACCTGCAATGGTCACAACGTCAGCGTCTGCACCTGTGTCGATGGAAGCGGTTCTTCCGCCTGCATTAACAGTAAGGCTGTCGAGTCCGGCATCCATCGTGATGGCTCCGGTTACGGTTCCTGTTGCCTGGACGATCATTGTATCGTCACCGGCTGCTGTTGCGACCGTGCCGTTCACTGTTCCGAATATGTCCAGAAGGTCAGCGTCTGCACCTGTGTCTATGTTAGCGGTTATTCCGCCTACAGCCATAGTAAGGGTGTCGAGTCCGGCATCCATCGTGATGGCTCCGATTACGGTTCCTCCACCCTGGACAAGCATTATATCGTCACCAGTTCCAGTTGCGATTGTACCGTTCACTGTTCCGGATATGTCCAGAACGTCAGCGTCTGTGCCTGTGTTGATGTTTCCATTAACAATAGCCCCTATTACAAGGCTGATTGTGTCTGCGCCTGCATTGGTTGTAACATTTCCAGTTACTATTCCAGTTGCATTAACAGTCAGTGTGTCGTCTCCGCCCGCTGTAACAATTCCACCGTTTACATCACCATCAACAGTTATGATACCGTCGGCGAGGTTGGTAAGGAGAATTCCACCGTCTATTTGTGAAGCAGCATCAACATTAATAGTACTTGTGTATGTATCAGCCGCATCCATTGTGACGCCGGTTCCGATCATACCTAATACGAGATCCAATAAGTTGTTTCCTGCGACAGCCGTCATGGTTACGCTGCCCAAAACACTACTTGATATAACACCAAGACCATCAACAGCCAAGCTATTGTTTGCTCCTGCAAACATGGTGACATTTCCTGTGACTATGCTTGGATCAATTGTCATCACATTTGAACCGCCGGCTGTCGTGAATATATTGCCGTTGATTGTACAATCAGTGATCTTGACTCCGTCTATCGGATTACTTCCGGTATTGTTACCTAAAGTCGCCGTCAGGACAATGTCGCGGGTAATCATAGTACTTTCAATATCCACGGTGTTGTCACCGCTGTCAGCTAGAAGTTCAACCGCATTGCCTCCTAAGAGAGCGGAACCGACAGTCGCTAAGGTGAGAGCCAGTGTGTTTCCGCCGGCAGCATCCAAGACTACAGCGCCTGTGATGTTGCTCGGATTGGCAACGTCAACACCGGCAACTATCAGTGCATTATCGCCATTTACACCGTTAGCAGTCAAATACACACTACCGAATACATCGCTACCCGTGAAGATACGGGCGGTGTTGTCACCGGAGCCGAGCGCAGTGGCGTTAGTCGTCAGGTTGATGTTTGCACCAACAAGAGCAGTACCAACGGTGACCCTGTTAAGAGTCAAATCATTGTTGCCTTCGGTAGCCGTCATCGTGATAGGAAGGGCAATTGCGGCATCGGAAATGCTGAGGGTGTTATTTAAGGCACCCAGCATTGTGATTGTACCACTGATATTTGCCCAAGCAAGTGTCAATGAGTTGCTTCCGGCATTGGAATCCAACATAACATTGCCAGTGATATTGCTCGTATTGAGAGCATTAACACCGGTAACTGTAAGGCTGTTATCGCCAATTTCACCGTCAGCGCTCAGATCAACATTGCCAAAGACATCGCTACCCGTAATAATTTGGGCGCTGTTATTTCCGGTGCCTAGGCCTAGGAGAGTGGCATCGGTCGTCAGATTGATATTAGCATCACCGACAAGAGCATCAACGATTGACGCATCAATGGTCAAGTCGTTGTCGCCTTCGTCAGTCGTCATTGCGACAGTACCGCCAATCGTGGAATTAAGAGCGTCCACAATATTGTCTCCAACGGTGGCCGTCATGGTCACAGTGGAACCTATTGTCGCCCTGTCCAAACCTAGCGTATTGTCACCGAGAACAGCTGTCATCAAGACGAGACCTTCAATGTCACTTGTGGTGAGAAGGTCACCTTCAACGGTCAAGTCGTTATTGAGTCCAGCCAGCATGTTCACATCGCCAGTAACTACGCTTGGATCAATCGTGATTATATTGGAACCACCGGCAATCGCATTAACGCTACCGCTAATAGTTGAGCCGGTTATCTTGACACCGAGAGCCGGATTGCTTCCAGTGTTATCGCCACCAGCCGTCAGATCGAGGTCACCAATGATCGCTGAACCAGTTATGTCAACGCTGTTGTTGACAGCCGCATCCATTGTAACATTAGGTGCCAGCAATGTACCAACAGCCGCTAAGTCAAGTGCCAGCAAGTTGCTACCTGCATTTGAATCTAATGTGACAGATCCAAAGATGTTGCTCACATTAGCACCAACACCGGTAACGGTCAGGCTGTTATCGCCAATAGCACCATCGGCGCTGAGATCGACATTGCCGTTGACATCGCTACCTGCAAGGATTTGAGCAGTGTTGTCACCTGTTCCAGCAAGAGTGGCATTGGTCGTCAAGTTGACATCATCATTAATGAAGGCCGTGGCTCCAGTGAGGAGCAAGTCGTTGTCACCTTCGACAGTCGTCATTGTCACGATACCGCCAACCGTGGAGTCTGTTACTATTGCAGTATTGTCATTTCCAGCCGTCATCGCTATAGTCGTACCGACTGTCGCGAACGTGAGAGCCAGTGCGTTATCGCCACTTGCAGCAGCCATTGTGACAGACCCTGTGATGTCGCTTGTATTGCCGGCATCAGGACCTGCAACTGTCAGGCTGTTATTTCCGGCGTTCAAGCCTGCGAGCAACGTTGCATTGCCAATAACATTACCCATTGTTATGTTAGCAGTGTTGCTACCAGCAAGACCTACGTCGTTTCCGGCATCCATCGTGAGAGCACCGCCGATGCTGCTTTCCTGGACGGAGCCAAACCCATCAACAGCACCGAGGACATCCAAGGTGTTGTCGGTTCCGGCTGTTTGTGTGAGAGCTCCAATATCACTCATCGTGACATCTGCATTGTTATATCCGGTGGTAGCCGTCATATCGACTGCGCCGGTGACTCTGCTTTCAGTGATTACGCCGAGGACATTAGCGCCGAGAATTGTCAAGTCGTTATTGATTCCAGCATTCATATCGACGAATCCGCCGATTGTGCTTGGATCGATAGCCAGTGTATTTGAACCAGTATCAGCAGTCTGCGTGACGCTGCCATTGACCATCGAATCAGTGATGGTGGCATCATTGTCAACGTTAGCCTGCATCAAGATGGTACCGGATGCCGCTAGGTTGAATGCCATCAAGTTGCTACCTGCATTTGAATCTAATGTGACAGTTCCAAAGATGTTGCTTACATTAGCACCAACACCGGTAACGGTCAGCCTATTATCGCCAATAGCACCATCGGCGCTGAGATCGACATTGCCGTTGACATCGCTACCTGCAATGATTTGAGCAGTGTTGTCACCGGTGCCAGCAAGAGTGGCATTGGTCGTCATATTAACATCATCATTGATGAGAGCCGTGGCTCCAGTGAGGAGCAAGTCGTTGTCACCTTCGACAGTCGTCATAGTCACGATACCGCCAACCGTGGAATCGGTGATGGTGCCTGTGTTGTCGCCAAGGACAGCCGTCATAGTTACGGTGGTGCCAATGGTAGCTCTGTTGAATGTCAGTGTATTGTCGCCAGTATCAGCTATCATATTGACCAAACCGACAACATCACTTGTGTCAAGCAAGTCACCAGTTACAAACAAGTCATTGTTGACAGCGGCATCCATTACGACATTGCCTCCCACAGTGGAAGGATCGATATCGACTGTGTTTGAACCATTGAGAGCCGTAGTGGTGAGGTTGCCAGTAATTGTGCTAGCAGTAACTTTAATATCGTTATCGCCTCTTACTCCGAGTGCATTCATCGCGACATTGCCAGTAACAGTTGAAGTATCGATCGTGGCGTCATTGTCGCCAGTGAGTGCTCCCACTGCGTTCGTCGTCATAGTGACACCTGCGCCAACAGTGGCTACGAGAAGGTTCATTGCGTTATCATCGGTAGCCGTCATATTGACACTACCGGTGATATCGCTAGTGACAACCTGTATTGGAACGACCAATCCGGCTGGGATTATCCGCCCTGTTACATCCAGGAAGTTTCTGCCGCCGGCAACATTGCCAAGTGCGCTCATCGAGACATTGTCTGTCACATCAGCGTCATCGATATTAGCTACGTTCCAGCCATTGGTATTTGTCATTGTAAGTGCATCAGCGACAAAACTCTTAACAACCTGTGAGTTTTCCAGAACTATAGGGTTCAACAGTGAATCAACCCCATCAGTTTCAGGTACATACACACCGGCAAGATCCAACCAGTTAGATCCGTTCGTCGCATTCATCGTGAGGGTGCTCATGGCATTTGCATTATCAAATGTCGCCATGTTATCGTCACCCGTAGCCGTCATGAGGACAGCTCCACCTATGGTGCTCGGATCAACCATCGTGGCTGACAGAAGAATGTCGCCCGTTGCATTTACACCAAAGACAGGAGCAATCACGTTGCTAGTAACATTCAGAGTGTTACCGTTTGCGGTGGCAGTCATCGTGACATTACCTGTCACATTTGCGTTTTGGAACGCGGCACCGTTGCCATTGACTGATGTCATTGCGACTGCGCCAGTTACTACACTCTCAACAACCTGTGCAGCTGCCAAAAGTATATCATTACCTAATGCATCCTGACCAGTTATTGGGTTAATCTCAACACCATCAACAGACAAGCTGTTGGTGTCTCCGGCGTTCATGGTAATATTATTATTGACGTCAGCAATATCAAATATTGCAGTGTTTGCACCAGTTGTAGCGTTCATAAGAACAGCTCCACCAACAGTGCTCTTTACAACCAGTGTCGGTGCCACAAGTATATCGTCGCCTGCGGCGTTCACACCAGTCACAGCAGCGCTCACTTCACCATCAACACCCAAGGTATTATTTACGTCAGCAGCCATCGTGACATTTCCAGTCACATTAGCAGTGGCGAAGGCGGCGGTGTTCGAGCCTGTGTCAGCCGTCATGAGGACAGCCCCACCTATTAAGCTCTGGACAACCTGTGTTGCAGCAAGAAGTGTATCTGTACCAGCAACCACACCGGTCACTGCGGCAACCACATCACCAGCAACACTCAGATTATTACCTATGCCGGCATCCATCGTCATGCCACCATTTACATCAGTAAGGCTAAGAGTGGCTGCATTCGAGCCATTAGTCGCAGTCATGGAGACCGCGCCATTGATAAGGCTTTCGGACACCAGAGTCGGTGACATAAGGTAATCGTTACCTGCTCCATTATTTCCAACGAGCGCATTAATCACTATACCGGCAGCAGTAAGGGTGTTATTCAGTCCGGCATTCATCGTGACAGTATTATTTACATTGGCAAGGTTGATTGCTGCAGTGTTCGAACCGTTGGTAGCCGTCATGTTGACTGTTCCACCGATATCGCTCTCAACAACCTGTGCACCTTCCAATAGTATATCATTTCCTGCTGCATCAAGTCCTGTTGATGGAGCAATCGCCACACCGGTTAAACCTAATGTGTTGTTCAATCCGGCGTTCATCGTTACATTGCCAGTAACATTAGTTGTATTCAATGTAGCAGCATTAAAGCCTGCAGCAGCACTGGCTGTCATGTTGACAGCACCGTTGATAGAGCTCTCGACAATCTGTGTCGGAGATACAAGGATGTCACCAGTGGCATTCGTTCCGGTAACTGCAGCTATATTGGCACCGGAAACATTCAATGTATTTTCCGTTGCTGCTGTCATACCCAAAGTTGAGCCTACAACACCATTGACGATTGTTGCGCGATTCCATCCAGTTGTAGCCGTCATGGTGACTGTTGTACCAATATTACTCTGTACAACTTGTGAGGCTGCCAGAAGAGTATCATTTCCAGCAGCATCAGTTCCGACCGTCGGATTCATCGCTACGCCGGCAACATTCAGTGTATTATTCACTCTGGCACCCATTCCAACACTGCCAGTCACATTTGCTGTATCTATTGTTGCTGAGTTCGAGCCATTGGTAGCCGTCATTGAAACGTTACCCGTTATGTCGCTCTCAACAATCTTAGCTGCTGCCAGAAGGATATCGGTACCGGCTATATTAGTTCCGGTAATTGGATTAATAGCCACACCGGTTAGCCCCAGGGTGTTGTTCAATCCAGCGCTCATTGTTACATTCCCATTGACATTGGCAGTATCAAATGTTGCAGTGTTAAAACCTGCAGCACCGCTAGCAGTCATTGTGACAGGGCCAGCAATAACGCTCTCTACAACCAGTGATGCAGACACAAGAATGTCGCCACTTGCATCCCCACCGGTTACGGCATTAATCTCAGCACCGTTTACACTCAAGGTGTTTTCCGTTACCGCTGTCATCGTTAATGTTCCACCGAAAATGGCATCTGCGATAGTTGCACGATTCCTGCCTGTGGTTGCAGTCATTGCAACAGCACCGGCGACAGTGCTCTGGTCAACCTGTGCGGCTGCCAATAGAATATCGTTACCTAATGCATCCTGTCCAGTCACTGGATTAATACTTAAACCTGAGAAATTCAGTGTGTTGTTCACTTGGGCATTCATCGTTAAGGTAGTATCAAGAGTAACAATAGCTAAATCGGCTACATTGGAACCTGCGACTGCGGTCATTGCCACTGAGCCGTGGACAATGCTGTCGGCAATCAGTATCGGAGATACAAGGATATCATCTCCAGCTGCATTTTGTCCGACAAGCGGATTGACCATACCACCATCAACCGCCAATGTGTTATTAACTGCGGCGTTCATAGTAACATTGCCATTTACAGTAGTAACATCCAATTCGGCACTGTTTGAACCAAGGTCAGTCACCATAAGGACAGTTCCAGCTATGACGCTCTGAACAGCCTGTGCGGCTTCCAATAGTGTGTCAGTTCCGGCAACTACTCCTGTCGATGCATCAATCATAGCACCAGCTATAGTCAATTCATTGTCAACATCGGCAAACATTGAGATGCCGCCGTTAACATCGGTGAGGGCGAAATCAGCTACATTCGAGCCAGTTACTGCCGACACAAGGACATTTCCATCGACAATGCTCTCAGCAATTACTGTAGCAGAGATGAGGTAATCGTTACCTAATAAATTCTCTCCGACTACTGAATTAATCACTGCACCGCTAACAGCCAGGTCGTTATCATCATCAGCTGTCATCGTGATAGAATTACCAGCCAGATCTCCATTGACATTCGAGAGGAGTAGGAAGGCATTGTTCGAGCCAGTCGTAGCTGTCATATTGACATATCCTGTGACATCACTACGGACAACCTGTGCGGCTTCCAGAAGGTATTCGTTACCCAATGCTCCAAATCCAGTCACAGGCTGAACTGTAGTACCGACAACCATCAGGGTGTTATCATCATCGGCTGTCATCGTGACATTGCCATCAACATCGGTAAGGATGAGTTGGGCCATGTTCGACCCTGTTATCGCATTCATGTTAACATTGCCGTCAATGAAGTTCTCGCCAACCAGCGTAGCAGACATAAGGTAATCGTTACCTAATGTATTATCACCGACCTGTGCGGCAATCACATCGCCATTTGAAATCAAGGTATTATTAACGCCTCCAATCATAGAGACATTGCCAACAACTTCAGCATCAACGATTATGGCGCTATTTGAGCCAGCGGTCGCATTCATAGTTACATTGCCGTCAATTACGCTTTGGACAATCTGTCCCGCTTCAAGAAGAATATCATTACCAGCCACGCCAAATCCGGTCGCAGGAAGAATCGATTCACCACGTACAGTAAATGTGTTATTCAATGCGGCCGTCATTGTGGCGGTGCCGTTTACATCTACAAGATAGAAGTTGGCTACATTCGAACCAGTCGTCGCAGTCATCAGGACAGCGCCATCAATATAGTCTTCCTGAACCAGTGTCGGTGACACAAGTATATCATTGCCAGCTATATCTTCTCCGGTCAGGTCAGCAATCACAACACCCGAAGCATTCAGTGTGTTATTGATTCTGGCTGCCATCGTGAATGTGCCATTTACATCTGCGAGGGTTAATGTGGCTGTATTTGAGCCAGTGTTCGCCGTCATGCCAACAGCTCCATCGATAAAGCTGACGGAAACTTCAGCAGGAACTACTGGAACATCATTTCCACCGATACCATGACCGGCCACAGGATTAATAGCCTCCCCGGAAACAGTAAGAGTGTTATTCGTTCCGGCAGTCATAGTGACTGTACCATCAACGTCTGCGTTATCAATTGTTGCAGTGTTGAAGCCAGCAGCCGCTGACATAAGAACATTTCCAAGTATCAAGCTTTTAGCTACCAATGTAGGTGCTACAAGGAAATCACCAGTTGCATTAACCCCTTGAACTGCATCGCTTACCTCACCAAGAACATTCAAGGTGTTATTTACTGCGGCAGTCATTGTGACATTTCCATTAACTGTAGTAGGATCAAATGTTGCCGTGTTCGAGCCAGTGTCAGCTAGCATTAGTACATTACCGTCGACAAGAGCCTGTACGACCTGTGTAGGTGCCAGGAGGATATCGAAGCCACTGGCATCAAGGCCATGTATTGCTCCGATTACATCACCGGAAACACTCAAGGTGTTATTTACCCCGGCATGCATCGTAACTGCATTGCCCAATACATCATGGTCATTGATATTGGCGATGCTGAATGTGGCACTGTTCGAACCATTGGTGGCAGTCATTGTGACATAGTCAGTAATATCGCTGACGACAACGAGTGTAGGAGCCAGAAGGACATCTGTCGCACCTGGAACATGCGGAGCTGTTACAACTGCATCGATAATCACACCAGCAACACTCAGTGTGTTAGTATCTCCAGCAGTCATCGTGATAACACCGTCAACATCGGTAGTCCTGATATCGGCGAAGTTGTCACCTGTGGCGGCTGTAGCCACCATCGTGATATTGCCATTGACTTCACTCTCATCGATCGTATCCTGGATAAGTCCGGGATACTGCACTCCAGAGATAATGAGCGAGTTCAAATTGGTAGCGAACATATTGATATTATCGCTTATGAAGTGCGCATTGTCTGCGACCCATAGAATATTGGTATCGGCTGCGTATGTATTGCCGCCATAAACCAAACCATGCATGTCGATGTCAGCGCTGACAAATGCAGCTTCTCCTGGAGCAATCGGTACAACAGGATTCCATCCAACCAAGATATTATTGAAGCGACCGCTCATAGCCACAGGGCCTAATTCGATGGCTGCGGTAGTCAGATCATATACGCCAGGTGTTACATCAACATCAGTAGTTGCCGGGCCTGTGACTTCAAGTGTGTTGGTAGTACCAATCATGGAGAGAGAATCGGCAAACATTCTGCCACCGACTGTGATAGTATTCGCTGTAGTATCGAAAATCGTATCTTCGACGTTGGCCTGCCATTCGAAATAGTAGACTTCTACATCCATGACTCCTGGTACACTAACACTAATGAAGTCGTAATGAGCAGGAGTGACGATATCTACTACAGTGTTACCCATAACTATGTCTGAGCGGACACCAGCCAGGGTTTCAAGAACCAGACGACCGTTTTGAGCTACATCTATTTCATTGGTGCCTCCGGTAGTCGCACGACCGGCCTGTTGCTGCATCATGCTGATGCCATTACCAACCGCAGTGGTCACGCTAAGGGTACCTGCCAAAACTGACAGCAGGTTCTCGTCACTGGCCATAGTGAGGGACGGAACATAGGATGTTGCATCAAACGTACGTGGATCGCCAGCGCCATCAGTATAATTCTTGATCCATCCGGTATCTACTATAATTGTATTGCTTTCACCGGCCCTCATGGTTACGGTACCGGTGATTGTTGAAGCATCACCGACTGTAATAGCGTTAGTTCCTGTATTGTCAATCACACCTACAGCTGTGTAATGCAACGCATTCATCACGACGTTGCCGCCGATGCTTGCGCGGAAAACCGCTTCAGTGTCATTCAGAGGAATATCTTCAACAACCAGACCAGCTATACCAAGAGTATTATTTGTTGTGGTCTCCATGGTTACATTGCCAGCGACACTGGCCGCATATCCCAGAATTGGAGCGTCTACAACGGCAGCCAACCTGGAAATAATATCAAGATTATTAGTTCCAACAGCACCTGAAGCACGATCACCCATAGTGATGTAACCGCCAACGGTACCACCATTTATGAAGACATCATCATTGCCGTTTCCGGTAATGATATTGCCAGTCACAGTTCCAGTGACCTCAATATTGTCCACGGAATCATTGACAACACCAACTGGTGCATGCAGATCATGTGAAGTATCGATGCCTCCTACAATTCCGTCTATCGTAACATTGTTAAGTGCGTTTTTGAGAACCAGATAGCCTTCGGTTCCGATGAGGTCAAGGTCATATACGCCACCGAATGAAACTATATCGTTTATTCTAACTCCGGCATCAACTGTAAATGTATTGTTTCCACCGTAGATATTCAGCATCTCGGTGAGTACGGCTGTGTCAGTGTCAACTCCGCCAAGTGTAACCACATTGGTTGCAGCAATCAAGGTGACATTTGAGTTTTCTATGCTTCTTGAATCGCTTATAGTAAGAACATTTCGCAGAGAGTAGTCATCACCAGAGATAACACCCATAATGATGTCACCTTCGATAAGGACGTTAGGAGTACCATCGGCATTTCCTTCACCAAGAGTAACTAAAGTATTTTCGGCATCTACGCCTACCATTACAATGTCCCCGGTGACAGTAACCCAATAAGATCCTGTGGCAATCACTACTCCATCGGACTCAGTCGGTGCAAGAGCTTCCACCTCTGTTACAATGTAACCAAGTTGAATATTGTTCGAAGCATCACCGATAGTCATCATCATAATGTCGCCATCGATCGTAAGAGCAACATCATTTGCTCCGACATTCACCTCAGACTGAAGATCGGCATAGAAGCTGATCACAGCAGATAGATAGTTGTCATTGCCAAGCATATTGACGTCACCAACTGTGATAGCGCCGTTGCCGCTGACGACAATGTCGCCTTCTTCTTCTGCTCTGAGACTGTAATCCATGTAAATTTCGTTCGTCACATCATCAACATCAGTGATATCGTTCATCATTGTGATATCATCATTGATGCTCATGTTGACTGCGCCGATTTCTATGAGTGACTGCTTATGCAGGCCTGGGGCATATTCGCCATTGGCAAGCGCATATACATCAAATTCGATTAGATTGTCCTGCCCAATCATGTCAACAGTACCATTAACGGTGATAGACACGGCACCGCCAGCATCGATGTTGCTGTCTGCACCGGTTTCGAGAGTGTGGCCCAAGTACAGATAGTTATCCGCACCTACACCAGATACATTGTTGTCCATGAAAATCGCGGCATTAATCGTCTTAGTGACAGCATTAAGTGTAATGTCTGCGTGTTCATACAAACCATCACCTGCAGGATCATACTCACCATCAGCATTCGCAGTGATTCCAGCATAGATTTCATTATCAGTTCCGGTCATGCTGATTACAGAACCGTTGACAATGGTAGTCAACGGACCGTTGGCGAGAATCGAACTATCGCCTTGGGCAGTGAGATTAAGATCCAAGTCAATTGAGTTATCCGCACCATTACCGACCACGTCACTACTCATGAAGATTGGAGCATTCAGCGTCATTGTTGCAGCGTTAAGCTCAACGTTTGCTGAACCAAAATAACCGCTTGGAGCCGCCGGGAATACATAGTTTATTGAATCTACTTGCATTCCGAACAGTACAGTATTTACATCTCCAGTCATGCTTACCAATTCACTGTTGAGAGTGATAGCAACGGCACCATTGGAGTTAATTTCACTTCCACCGGCAAAGAGACGGAATTCCATGTCAATCATGTTTTCTGCAGCAATACCACCATCGTTGGTGAGGGTTATTGTCGGAGCATTAAACGTCATTGCCACATCGTTAAATTCAACGAAGGAGTTACCATACCCAATATTAGGAAGAACCACACCAACGGATGCAGCCCATACACCAAAATCTATTTCATTATTATTAGCTGAGGTCATGCTGACAGCACCATTAACGGTGATAGCCACATCGCCATTTGCGATAACTGTACTATCGCCCAATGATTCAATCCCAAAGTCCATATTCATGTAGTTATTCGGATTATTAACTACATCATCGCCCATAGTTATAGGAGCAGTGAGGGTCATTGTTACTGCATCAAGTGTTATGCTGGAAGGTCTGCTGAATCCAGGAGCATATTCGCTGTTGGAGAGAGCTTGGACACCGAACTGGATCGCATTATCTGTTCCGTCCATATTTATGGCATCAGCAACGAGAGAATTTGTTATAGCTGCTACATTGATTGATTGCTCTTCATCTGCAACGGTATCGTATATATGTGTATTGATAGCGTTAGTGTTTAAATCAGTCATCTCGATAACACCACCAACTGTGAGGGTGGCGTCTTCATCAAGGTTAACCTCATTGGCCAAGCCCATCATTACGAGATCGCCCTGTACTTCAAGATCACCAGTTACATCAACTGTGTTTGTAGACGCAGGATATTTGACAGGGTTAAGAGGATCTGTAACATCAACCACACCGAACGTAACGTCGCCATCTACAGTTGCATCGCCAGCGTTCAGGATATTATCGACCGTAAGGCCCTGACCGAATGAAAGATCACCATGTATTGTCGATGTAGCATCAAGCGTTACTGTATTCTCGCCAGCACCTGGGTCAAGCTGCGTGAAATCACCAACTTGGACATCACCCAATATTTCGGAATTACTGATCGTGAGATCATTTATTCCGTTGCCGATCGCAATATCTCCGTCAACTGTAGAAGTACCGATAACCGCTATGTTATCGCCATCACCCATTGCAACATCGCCGGTGAGTGTGGATCCGTCAACAGTTAAGGCATTCTGTCCGTCGCCGATTGTTACATCCCCAGTAACCGTAGAGGCGAGGATAATATTTAATTCGTTATCTCCATCACCCATTGTTACATCGCCGGTGAGGGTAGAGGCACTGATAATTGCTAGGTTATCTCCATCACCCATTGTTACATCGCCGGTTATTCTAGAAGCAATAACAGTTGCCGTGTTAACTCCATCTCCGAAAGATACATCTCCGGTAACAGTCGAGGCACCAACAATCAAGTCGTTATCACCAGCACCGAAATCTATGTCTCCGGTTACTGTGGAGCCTACAATTGAGGCTATGTCATTTCCAGTGCCGAGATCAATGTCTCCGGTTATTCTTGCACCGTCATTGATGCTAAGTATATCATCTCCAGCTCCCATATCGATTGCCGCATCACCTTGATTTGCAACTGTATTGATTATAGTGCCATTGAGAGTCATAGTATCTGCACCGTCGCCAGTGCTTATATTTCCATTGATCGTTGCCTCTCCGATAGTAACGATATCGTCTCCGCCCAAGGTTCGGATTGTGCCGTAATCATAGAAATAAACGCCGCCATTTACGACAACACCATCATTTATAACAAGTTCATTGGCATTATCATTCAAGCTGATACCGCCCCATATTTCCGATCCAGCGATGACATAGAGGTTATCCCAGGCAAGGTTTACAACGTCGCCTTCAGTGACGTAGTCAGCAAGTAGAGGAAGTTCATATGAACGACTATCTTCAACACCATCTTTCCAGTTATTGATGTACACCCAGCTGCCGATTGCGAGCTGCGCATTCTGACCAAAAGTTGTTTGATCAACAACTGTTGCAATCGGATTTGCTCCGGTAAAACCGTCTATTGCAAGCAATACAGAGTCGGCGAGTTCAAAGCCAAGAGTTGCAGCACCATTGAAAACAAACTGATGCCATTCGTACCACATGGAATCATTTACAACAAGTGTATTATCACCATTAAGGATGAGCTTGCCGTTAAGTACACCAAAGTTGCCAAATCCATCATCATCCAAGCTAACCACATTGTCATTGAGAGTGAGATCACCATATACAAAACCACGGATGCTGATATTTGGAATGCCAGCGAAAGGTATTGCACTGAAGTCCATGTCTTTAGTGACATCGCAAATAGTGATTGTACCACCGTTAAGTGTTTCGATCAATACCGCATCAGTTCCAAAGAGGAACTGTGTCGCATTGGTGCTGCCAATTGTTGTGATAACATCAATATCCAAAGCAATCATAGGAGTAGATATCACCAATGCTGCACTGGTAAAACCGCTTTGCCAGAAGGTCACACTGTTCTCAGCGTAGATGCTGCCCGTGAATGTAGGTACCGTAATGTCTCTTTCATCAGCAGCTTGGAAGCTAACATCTATTGCTGTAAGTGTCGTGCCAATAACATTTCCGGTAATGTAAACAGTTCCGTCAACATCTAGGATTCCACCACCGATAACGCCGGTATTGTCAACTGTTCCGTCAATATAAGCATCTGCATCGACATAAACCGTACTGTCAGTTATAGTTCCATCGACCACAAGGTTTACACCTGCACTGATATAACCGTCGTTAAACGCACCGTCGACAACAACAGATCCTTCCGCAAAGATAGCACTGTCGGTAACCGTACTTGTCCCATTGACAAACGTATTTACGCCGGATCTTATGTCACTTCCGGTCACCGTACTGTCTATATCAACATTTCCTTGTACATCGAGGAAACTGTCTGTAAGAGTGCCATTCACAAAAGCATCTCCGCCAGCGATGAGTGCACTGTCAGTAACATTACCGTCGAGGATCGCATCACCTACGATGTATATTTCACTATCGGAAACCCTCGCTCCAACATTCAGATCAAAATCTCCACCGACCATTATTTCTGATGTGACCACACCGTCTGTCTCAGTCTGATAATATTCACCAATCCGTGCTTCGAGCTCAGGGGTGAGGGTAGGTTGTGCCTGTACAAACAGATCACCTACAGTTACTAAACCTCCGCTATAGTCCTGAATTACACTTCCCATACCTTCAATATTAAGTACTGCGTTCTGGCTGAGGAATATACCATCGTTTACGGAACCATCATTTTCTATGAAACTACCTATTGAATCACCGGTGAGATCCAATACCGCGCCATTTGCAACAACAAGTACGAGATTGGTACTGCCGAGGCTCATGAAATCTCCATCAAGGCTCATGGATGTTCCGGCAACAATTACGTCTTTGCCTTCATTTGCGATTATTCTGTTATTGAATACTCCACCGCTGTTGATCACCAATGTATCATCGCCTGCGCCGAGATTGATGTCACCCAATACGATCGCTTCTTCATTCAGAATGAGTGTATCGTCTCCGCCGCCGAGGAATATAGAATTGACCATAGCGTAATCATTCATTATCACCGTATCAGTAGAATCCCCAAGGCTGAGTGTCTGGGCATTAAATAATGGCTGACCGGGGATAATTATTTCGCCAGTGACCGAGATTGGAACAATTATATTACCTTGGATATCGAATAGAATGCTAAAATTTGTTGCGGTCCAGTATCCAATTCCACCACCTGCAATTTCGGATCCGTTAAGTACTATTGTATTTACGGTACCGGCGGTATTTCCGCCAGCAAAGCTTGTTACAGCTCCGCCATTAACTGTTATCACATTTGTTGAACCATCGGTCAATCTGATAGTGCCTTTAATCATAGCACCACTTTGAACAGTTAGGTCGTTCAATCCTGCGCCAAGTGCGACTTCGCCATTGATTACTGAGCCACTGGAGACCACCATTTGGTCGTCATCTGCACCGAGATCAATGTTGCCGTTTATAGTTACAAGAGTTTGAATGAAGAGTTTATCATCATCGGCACCCATGCTGATAGATCCATTGATCACTGCACCAGTTTGAACATTGATAATATCATTACCGCCGGCAGTTTCAATTCCGTATGGGAGATTTCCGCCTTTGATAATGTTGACTTCTTCTGCGGCACCGGTCAGAACAATTTTTTCTGTTTCATTTCCATCGAGTGTTAGATCTTTGGTACCCTTATAGTCAATAGAAACAGTACCGCCGAGCTTTGACTTCTTGTCATATTTCTCATAATTGATAGTATAAACGAAGCTGCTTATCATATTTCCTTCATCATTCAGGACAAGAACGTTCTTTTTGTTGAAAGAATTGTCATATAGGAAATACGTGCTGGAGATCAGGTCTATTTCAGCACCTTCGCTGAGTTTTTCATTTGTAGTATCATTACCAATGGTAACTACAACGTTGTTAAGCTTGACATTTTTATTCCAGATCAGCATTGCTGACTGATTTTGGAGGGAATCATCGTTAAGCACGAATTCATAGGTTGCTCCAACGATGCTCTTGTCTTGGGCTTTGGTCATCTCAACACTGCTGGCACCATTGAATTGGATGTGTGTGAAATCTTTTATGGTACCATTGAAGTCTCCGGAGTAATTATTAAATGCAAGATTTCGGCTGTAATTGATCTCATCAATGGCATGAATCTGGCGTGTTCCATTAACAACAGCATTCTTACCCTCGCCTGAACCATAGACTGTGCCTGTGAAGTTCATCATCGCTGAATCAGTTGAGAATGTGACGTTTGTCTCGCCTCTTACTGTGGAGTTTCTTCCGCCAGCATAGATTTTTGAAACTCTGCCATATTGAACTGCGCTGTTTCCTGTTGCATTGCCAATAATATTTACATATGTATTGCCATTAACCACTGAACCAGTATCGCCACCGCCATAAATTGCAGTTGCACGGTCGCCCATCCAGTTAATCTCAGTATTCCCGGTGACTGTTGATCCGAAACCTGCGCCACCGCCGAATATATTACCGTACGTTCCATTCTGGATAGTGATGCTCGTGTCGCCTATGAGTGTAGCAGGCGCGATCGTAGAAACATATTTAGTAGCGATCAGCGTTGCTGCAGCGGCTGATGTTCTAATACCTGAAGAGGAAATTACACCACCATATACCGTATATCTCACATTCAGATTTGTCAGAGTGAAGGTATTATTGTTGATCGTTTCATTTATACCGGCTGCTATTACCTTGAGTGTTGGGTTACTGCCGGAACCGATGATTTCGGGATTCAGCAGGGGAAGGGCAAGAGTTGATCCTGTATACACAACGTTATTGGGGGCAGTTTCAGCATAAAGAAGAGACCGATCGCCTAAGGGAAGAGACTGTACATAGAACGGATTTGCACTTGAGGAATTGATTACGTAACTCATTGTTCAAGCTCCTTTTTTGTTGCTTTAATTACTTATACTATAAATTTAATTGCTGTTTTAGGAGACAGACCATTCGCCCGGCGCTCATAGAGCGTTCCCGACTTCTCCTCAAGTCGAGCCGAGTCATAGAATCCACGGACTTGTGCCCGTTGTCAAGCGGAAGATTCATCCCGTTGACTGTTATATTGAAAATTGCCGCACGTTCAGTGTCGACAACCAAGCTGAGATCTAAATCTATATCAGCTGGGATCTCCACACTGAAGCTAGTATCTGCGTTTCGTTCAGCTTCGCACTCCTCGAAAAGTGAAATGGAATCCGATGCATTGCGAACCGCGAATACGGCAATTGAAATATCCGCAGACATAACATCGCTCTCAAAGGCGTGTTCCATCAGCGGAGTTGATTTTGTCACATCGGTCGCCCATAGTGTATACGAGCGCATCTCATGAGATTGGAGGAAGTGTTCCTCCAATGGCATGAAGTGCGCATCTGTACCAACGGGCAATACCGACGCAACGGAATTAAAATGCAAACAAGTCGAGGACTCCATTACAAAGGAGTCCCCGACATTAATCGACTTATAATGACTATTTAATGTTTGCATTATACCAATAGGTTATCTGCTTTTCTTCTCTTTTACAGGGGCTACTGGAGCCGCTGCGGCTTTCTCGTTCTTTTTCAGCACGCCAGCCTCAAGCAATTTGTCAATGAGCTGCTGCATTGAATTAAATGCGCTCAAAAAGCCTTGAGGAGGCATTATGATGCGAACATTGGACTGAGCTACTGGGGCTTTTCCTTCAGCTTCAGGCTGAAGTGTTATAAAATCAAAGCGAACCATGCTTCCTGCGAAGTGAATCTGTCCGATACCATCTGCGTAAATTTCTTTTTTGTCAGCCATCTTTTATTCCTCTTTCATTATTTGGTTATTTTTTTAAAAACTATTCATCAATAAATACAACCTACGACATTAAAATAATATTGTCAAGTTAAAATAATAAAAAAAATTGTTAAATGTACTCAGCAGGTTACCCCTGCATTATCCCATCAATACTTTTTTTACTCGCTCTTCTCGTTCTTCTTCAAGACGCCAGCTTCGAGCAATTTGTCAATGAGCTGCTGCATTGAGTTGAATGCGCTCAAGAAACCCTGGGGGGGCATTATGATGCGAACATTGGACTGTGGGATTGGTTCTTTTCCATCGGCTTCAGGCTGGAGGGTCACGAAGTCAAAGCGAACCATGTTTCCTGCGAAATGAATCTGTCCGATACCGTCTGCGAAAATTTCTTTTTTGTCGAGCATCTCTTTTTCCTCTTTCATTTAATAGTTAATTGCTTTGATATCTCTAGGCTACTGTGTTCAAAATACTGCCTTAAAATACTGTATGCAAGAGAAAAATCAAAAAAATGTTTTCCATATTTATTTTTTTTATTGAACAAGGAAATTGCAATTCTAGCCTGAATGATTAGTACGCTGTAGCCGTTCATGAATTATCCACTTCGGCAAAGTTACAAAGGATACGACGGTGGACACAGTACTTTTTATGCAAGTTTCAGAAGAGGAATCGGAATTTATAAAGTTGTTTTCAAAAGGCAAGTATTTATTTTGTCATATTTTACATACCTGTATATGTTGAACGAGAGGCGATGAAAGAATGACGGCTGGCCAGAATATTTCATTAGCCTACAGTTACGGACATGCTTTCTTCAAGCGGGAGATCTTGAAAGCTAAAAAAGAATTCCTGAACGGCCTGTCCTCCCGTAGCTTCCCAGCGAAGGAGGAAGGCGTATCGAGTAGATATGGAGAGAGGCTCATGTTTCGGAATAATTCCGAACTAAATTTTGAATTTAATTCTGGATTGATATTTCTAAATCGCTCCAAAAAATTAATCTTCAACCAGCTACTATTACTTGCCTTTAGAACGATACTTTTGACTTAATTCGCCATACGTTAACTTTACAGCAGCGATCCCAAATGAATCAAGTTTTTTTGAATTTCAGACTTGTCATATCTAATTTTACAGGCTAAATAATTTAAATGGAAAATAAAAATAAAAGTTTATCATCTGCTTTTTCCGTTTCAGCGATTCTTTTCTTTCTCATAATATTTGGAACAACCGTCTATGCTGATAAAGGGAAATTCACTGAATTGGACGGCATAGAGCTTGTTTCCGGATATCTGTCCCGGCTGCTGATCAACGAGAATCCGTTCCCCGGGGAAAGGGGATACAAGAGTGTTGAAGACAGCAAGCTAGGAATGGTTCAGATACTATGGGTGCTGAATTCAAGGATTCATAAAATCCCCACAGGTTACCGCCAGGAACATGTCGCAAATATAAAATCAGTTGACGTCATAGACATAATAACGGCGCAGGGCCAGTGCGACGGCTTCGATCGGAATGAAGAAGGTCGTGCAGTTGTGGCGGAGCGCGTGGAGAAACGTCTAAAATACCTCATGTCCATAGCCAATAAGGGCGACAAACCTGGAAAATTCGCCGAGCTTATCAATTATGCACAGGGATTATCACGTGCATATGTCAAAGGAGGTATCGAACAGTCAGACCGTTTCGCAGGGCTCGAGGTGATCAAGAAAATAACTGTCACGGGCCATGCCTATTCATGGATGACCGACAAGGACTACTACAGGCCCGGTGGTGATTTCATATTCATCCCCGACTCACTCGACGGCTCGATCGGGGGGAACCGCTTCTATACACTTAAAAAAAGGGTCTATGACAAATGAAAATGATCTACATTTTTCTTCTTGCCTCAATTCTGTCATTTCCGGCAGTACTCCTGAACGCCGAAGAAACCACTGCCAAAAAAGCGCCGCAGGAAGTACTCAACAAGACATTCCTGTATGAAATCACCCGACATCTATATCGCTGGTACCTGGATGAATCGGACATTGAGAACATCTCTGGTAATAAAAGCATGTTATTCATGGTCCGTGTATTGGATATGAAGCTGGACGAAGGAGACAAAAGCCAGTATGCAGAGATATTAATCCCCGTCCTTAAACTTTCCATACAGCTGAAGAAGTCAGATTACAGGATAGATGAACTTAACCTGCCTGTAAAAAGCAACGGATTCAAGATAAACAATGTCGCCAGATACGGCAATGAATTCGAGGTTCCAGAAGGATGCATATCCGTGGATCTAGAATTTAAGGAGATAAAAGACTACCTGTTTAAAACCAGAAACAATGCCGAGTTTCCGTCACCTGAACTTTACGCAAGGGTAAGAAAGGCATTCCACGAAGAATTCAAGGGCGAGTTGCTGAAGAAGATTCCCGCGGGTAAAATCAAGAAGGAATGGGTGACTTTCGTAGCGCCCCTCTCTCCGGTGGCAAACGAGTTCTGGGCGTTCTGGGAGAACGGGAAATTCCTAGTGAAGTGCTCCTCCGACATAGACCTTACCAATTCGGAGGTATGGGAACACGAATCCCTTTCCTTCAAAATCTATGACGTACTCAATCAGATGGTGGTGTCACTTGATGAGACAGGCGGAGACAATTCGTTCATGACCCGCAACCAAATAGGGCGCGCCCTCTACAATTGCGTGGTTCTTGGGGAACGGTTAATCGTGCAACCTCAGATTCTGCCCCCTGCTCAAGAAGAGAAGGACAAAAACTGATAGTATTCTTGATTTTTATACTGGATTTAAGAACTTTATCTGCCGAGTTTTTTCCAGATTGGTTCAAGATCTACCATGGTATTGGTTTTTGCTGCCTGATCAAGAGCCAAGGCTGTGACTGCACTTTCAAGCCCCTCGTCTCCGCTGCATTTCGGTTCAGTACCCTTGGTCATCGTATCGTAAAGTTCCTTCATGATAAAACTATCACCGCCACCGTGTCCATCACCAGAGACATCGATCAGCGTATAACCCTCGTCTCCGATTTTCCTGTACTTCAACAATCCTGAATAAAGCTCCACTATCATGGTTCCCTCGGAACAGGAGAAATACATCCGGCGTTCAGGGATAGCGTTTGACATCGTCGCCTGAAACATGACCCTTATTCCATTGCGGTACTGCATTATTCCGACCTGGTTGTCCATCAGGTCCTTGTCAGAGGTAAATGGTGATTCCACTGCATGGGGATCCGGCCATGACGCAAAAGTCTTAACCCCGTACTTCTGACGGAAATGCTCGTTTTCAGGGACAAAAAAATCATTGCCTCCGAAAGAAGCGATCTTGGTGGGGACGCTCTCGCAGAACCAGTTGATCAAATCCAGGTCATGGCAGCATTTCTCCAGTATATGTGGGCCGGCGTATTTGGTCAGGCGCCTCCAGTTGCGCATGATGTAGCCTCCATGTGCAGGGGTAATATTTTCATTGGCGTCTATAGACAGGATCTTTCCGATTTTACCGGACTCAAGGATTTTTTTCGCCTTTTGATAAAGAGGGGCGTAACGCAGTACAAATCCGGTTGCAAATATAAGTCCTGATTTCCTATGGGCCTTATTTATGGTCTGGCAGTCTTCAATCGAAGTGGCAAGCGGCTTTTCGGAGAAAACATGCTTTCCAGCATTAAATGCGGCGATAATATGTTCCTTGTGATAGGCGTTCGGGGAAAAAATCATCACCCAGTCGACTCCTGGGGTTTTGATTGCCTCCTGATATGTTCCGCAGATTTTAGCGGAAGGGGATTTCCAGGCCTCCAAGGCCTGCTGCGCCGCCGCCTTGTCAGGATCAAACACCGACAATATTTTCACATTGCCCTTAGAATCATTCAGTAAATTATATGTCACTCCTCTTCCACGTCCGCCTGCACCAATTACCGCCACATTTATAATCTGTTTCCCTTTGGCCATTTTTAATACTCCTGATATTCAGATAAAATTTATTTTTGAAATCTTCGTCATAAAATACCTGCATAATCAATTTATAAAATGGATAAAATTTGCATGATGGGATGGATAATAATTGCATGAATACTTCATGATAAAAACCCTATTTCGTCTCAAGCGGCATCACATATCTGAAACCGACATCACTCGGTGCAACTGGAGTGTCACTTGAATATGCGCAGTACAGGAAACGTCTGGTTGTTGATGCGCTTGCACCTTTGAGCTGGAAAAACTCACCACCGTCAATAAACCTGCTGGATGTCATTTCTCGCACATTCCCTCCCATGTCAAAGAGTCCATATACTGAAATATCCTTAGGAAAAGATCCGGGAGGCGCAAAATAACCGAATTTAGCTCTGGCTTCAGCATTTTCATTGATATTTGCATATTTCGCATTAAAACCGTCACCCCATGGAAAATTCCTTCCATCACCCCCCCTCGCCGCCTTTTCCCATTGTTCAGCAGTAGGAAGCATAAAATTTTTCCCGGTTTTCCTGGAAAGCCAGTCACAGTATGCCACCGCGGATTCGTGCATGACTCCAACTACTGGTATATTTTCCCTAAGTGGACTTATAAGTTTCCCTTCGTTGTCCCAGGCGTCGATGAACGCTCGTTCTGACGCATTCAATATTATCTTGCTTACATGCTTTGCCTTTTCATCCTTAGTCTTAAGATCTTTCCAGAACTCAAGATATTCACCGAAAGTCACCTCGTATCTCTTAATGAAAAAGCCGGGAACACTGATTTCATGCGAACGGTAGTAACGTGAATTTTCACCTCCGATAAAAAATGTTCCGGCAGGAACATAAACCAAGCCTGCCTGCACTGATTCCGGAATATAAATATCTGCGTTTTCAACTTCACCGTGATTTATCGCAACCGGATACGTTACTTCGGGACGGTTTCCAGATTTTATTTTGAGAAGATAGGAACCTTTCATAATCATGAATTCATTGACCGGGGATGATCCAAGCTCCTTCGGTTCGACTTCAGACAGGATCCCGTCTCCCTTGTCCACAAGTTTCCAAAGCGTGACGGATGCCCCGGCCGGTTTTGTTGAAACCTTCATATATCCGTCACCCTTGATAATATCAGAAAAAACCAAAAGTGTGTTCTTGTACTCAGGCGAGAGTTTTTCAAAATTGTCCCCGGTCCACAGCCTGACAAGAGTTACCCATTTCTCCGCGCGGTCGTAGTTCTTGACAAGGATGGAATAGCGCAGACGGTTGAACATGATATCCATTAACCCCTCACTCTGAGGGGTGTCGCCCATGTAGGCTTTCGGAACGGAATTGTAAAGGATGACTGCGGTCTCATATTTATTTTCAGCATTTATGTAAAAAGTGGTAAGTTTCCTTGATAGATCAATTTCGCCAGCAGACTCCTCCCTCACCACTCTTCTTGAGGCAAGGGCATCCACCTCCTTGTATGCCTGTGTCGCTTTGCGGAGTTCGCTGTTCCCCTCGATCCTGTTACTGTCAGCTGCTGCTATTATCGTCTGGAACTGCAGGAAAAGTATCAATTTGATCAGGATAAATCCGGAGACAACAATAAACAAAGCGGCGGCGGTTGTAGAGGAAGTTACGGGATGCCTCATGCACAGCTTACGGAACTTGACAAGAGAGGAATCCGGACAGGCGGAAACCGAGAAGCCTTCAATGTAGTTCCTTACGTCCTTTATCAGTTCCTGGACGCTCTGATAGCGCTTTATCTTCTCCAGGGACATGGCCTTAACACAGACGGCTTCAAGCTCACGTGGAATTTTGAATTTCGGGCATTTCTCCCTGGGGCGAATGAAATTCCCCTTCTGGACATCCGCAAGGACATTATAAACGTCCTCCCCGTCGTAAGGCGGAGTATAAGTCAGTATCTGGTAGAGCATCGCGCCGAGACTGTAGATATCACTTCTCTCGTCAAGTTCTAGAATCCTTCCATCCGCCTGTTCAGGGGGCATATAATGGGGGGTTCCGCTTATGGTTCCATCAGTAGTCATGGAGGGATCCCCACGAAGCAACATGCCCCCTTTCTCCGGAGGAATATCCCTATATTTATCCTCTTCCTTGCTGTCAAGATACTTTGCAAGCCCCCAGTCCATGACAAGCACTTCGCCATAGTCGCCTATGAGGATGTTGTGCGGCTTCAAATCCCTGTGGATTATCCTTTTGTTATGGGCGAATGCAACCCCGTTGCATACGCTTATGAATATCTCCAGAAGATACAGGCGGGTGTATTTTTCGCAGTATTCCCTGTCGCCCTTTTTCAAGTTTTCAATCACTTTGTTGAAATCGTCACCCTTGACTTTTTTCATGGTGAAATAAACACCAACTCCGTCCATCACCCCCATTTCATGGACAGGAATGACATTTGGATGCTCTATATTTGCAGTGGCCCTGGCTTCCCTTATAAACCGTTCTATTTCGGGAAGTTTATTCTTGTTCTCCCCCCTGATCATTTTGACAGCCACATCCCTGTCGAGGTTGGGATCATGCGCGCTGACTACAAGTCCGACTCCCCCAAGCCCTATAGTGCGAACCTGGGTATAATGGTTGGAAGGAACAGAATTCCTTATGTCGAAAGTTTTTTTGACTTCATTGAAATCCACAGGCGGGGATAACTCTTTACCACAGCCTCCCATCGACATTGTTTTTCCCGAGGCTGGCTGAAACGGAATAGGATTCACAGGCATGTCATTATCGTCCATTATTTATCCTTCCCGGCGGCAATCCTGGCTTTCTCAGAACTCACACTTGCAGATATCTGCATTCCCCAAAGCATGTTTGCTTTTCTAAGCTCTTTGACAACAGGGAGGCTTTTTTTGACTATCGCCTGACCGACCTTGGATGAATAAAAATCAATCATCGCATCGAGTTCTTCTTCGGTGTATTTTTCCATGTAAACAGGAATGAAGTAATTCATTATGCTCTCAGAGGTGGCGAATTTGCAATAAAGCTCCTTGTCTCCAAATGAAATAGGGGCCTTCTTTATTCCCTCAAGGAGGGCTTCAACATAAGTCTGTGCGGCGCCGGAGATTTCCAGGACCTTCATGGCTTTCTCCTTTTTACCGTCTTTTTCATTCAGTGTACTCTGGTCGTCGCCTCCGATCATGGTGAGGGGTGAGAAAATAAAGAGCGAAAGCATTAGAATCTTTACAGTCAGAAATCTTCCATTCATAAAAACACTCCTGCCATTTGAGGTTGCTGGCGACACCAGGTTCTGCGAACAATACACTTCCAAAAAAAAACCCCGTCCTGAGACGGGGTTGATTTTCATTCAATTATGCTTTTGCAACCGGGCATCCGAGTTTCTCAAATGAGGCCTTGTTCAAAAATTTCGTCAGGTTTGTGCCATCATCATCCTGTGCACGCACTGCGTAGCGTTCCTGGACTCCCTTGCTTGTCTTCCTCTTGTAGACAACTTTCCTGCAATCTCCATCAGCAACTGTCACGGCCTTGCGTTTCTTCACGTTGTAAAACTTCATACTCCCCTGCTTCCTTTCCCTTTTGAGTTAAAAATAACCGCTATACAATTCACTTATACTATTCAAAAATATTGAATTCAAGCCCAACTCAAAAAAAATCTTTTTTTTATTGGTGATTTTCAAGAAGGATTTCCGCCAGCTTTGATGCCACAACTTCAACGCTGTACTTCCGTTCGACAAGTCTTCTGCCGTTCAATCCAAGTTTTCTGCGAAGATCGCAATTTGAGAGAAGTTTCTCCATCTGAAAGCAGAACTGGCCGCTGTCGGAGGCTGTAAGGCAGTATTCGCCATTTCCGGCAACATCGGAATTCATGCCCACCGGGGAGCATACCGACGGGACTCCAGCCGCAAGGTATTGGAGAAGTTTATAGGAAGCTTTACCTTCGGAGAAAGGATCCAAGGAAAGGGGCATTATCCCTATGTCGAATTTCAGCAGTTCATTGCTCTGAGCCTCAAGGCTCCACTGGACGAAATCAATATTGATTCCCGTCTGCATGTATGGTTCATTCGATATTATCCTGAGCACAAAATCTCTTTTTGTACGCAACTCCGTAAAGGCCGGAGAGATAACTTCAAGATACCGCAATGTGCTCTTAGTCCCGATCCATCCGACAACTGGAGGGGATGACAAGGCATAGTCCCGTTTCGGCATAAAAGCGCCGACATCAACAGATGATGGTATTATCTCCACCTGCACGGACTTGTTCAACTCGCTGGCTTTTTGAGCAAGTACTTTGTTTGCGGTTATGATGAGGTCGGAACCCGTCACCGTACGTTTAAATTTACCCATTCTGGTAAAACTTTCATAATCAGCCGGCTCAGGAGAACAAGATGCGTTTTTGCAGTATATGGCATCGTCGAAATCAAACACCAGTCGTTTTGCATTTTTGCGGAGTTCATGGAAGTCGAATATCGAAAGTAGCCTTTTCTGAAGGACGGTCACTGGATAGGCTTTCGCCTTCTTGAAAAGCTTGCGGCGCTTCCAGAACGAATCCGGAATGATTTCGACGTCGGGATCTATTCCCTTTTCACAAAGAACTGGAAGCAGGTCAAGCACCCTGATCCTAGAACTTGGAGTCTTTTCAGATTTGAGCAAGAACAATACTTTCATCTGTCAATTCTTTCATAAAGGCTAAATGTTTTTTTTCTGCCCTCTTTAAACACGGCTATCTTTTTAAACGGAAAAGTCACTTTCTCCTTTTCAAATAAGTCCATAAGATCCGTGTCCCTGTCGTCAAGGAACAAAAAAACATGCTGGGCTTCAATTTTCATGATTCTTGAAACGAAGTCATCAGCTCCATATATGTCGTACGAGGGGAGCCAGTCCATCACTCCTCCGGCGTATGACATTCTAGAAATCTGACACTTCGGGGTACGGGCAATTGGCGTGAACTTATAAAATTTGCGCATATCCAGCTTCAAAAATTCCGATTCGGAATAATAGGCAATCCTCAGATCCTCAACACTGGATATGAAAACCGAAGTTTTTTTTGCATCCCCGCTTTTCCTTACCATGGCGGCAACATCTTTAATCCATTGTTTGTCAGATGTGAAATAAAGGGCTTTGCCTGAATTTACAGCTATGATGGCAGCAACAACTGCAGCCGTTATTTTCCAAGGGTATGTTTTTTTAAAGATATTCAGATTCTGGAGGGATGAGATCAATTCATACAATCCGAGGGCTGCTATAGGGGAAACAGCAATCGCGATAGGATAAAGATATCTGCCCTGGTAAGGCAGACCAGAAAAAAAGATAAAAAGCCTTGAAGCTGAAATAAATCCAAGGAATATCAAAAACATCCTGAATTCAGGCGTCTTCCTGGCCGTTTTCAACCCTTTCCAAGAGAAGACGAGAAGAACTATGACAGTCGGAAAAATGACATCCACCATCTTCTTGAGCAAAAGAAGCCACATCTTGATTGAAAATATTGCCTGCAAGTTTAGCGTTTCTCCAATTTAAGTACTTCTTTGGTGGTCAATTCCGTAAAACTGTGTACAAAACTCATGATTCTGTAGTCAACAGGGCCCCATGCAGATGAAGTTTCAGAAAGTAATAACTGAACGGGAAGTGTGACAAGGAGAAAAGCAGCTAAGAGGAAAAATGCTGATGCCAAGTTTTTTTTTATCACGATCACAACGCTTTTATTCCTGAATGAAAGATATAATTCAACAACGAACCATATCATTATTGCAAAAACAAGTTCTATCCCCTCTGTCCTTGTCATAACAGCAAGTCCTGTGAAAACTCCCGGGATACACCAGTTCATAACCTTTCCTCCATTTGCTGCTTTTAATGCGAAAGCGAGACCGGCAAATATCAGGAAAAGGAAAAGGGAATCCCTCATTATCTCAGCACTTATCCTTACGAGATATGGATGTGTCGCAACTATGATTGAAGCGAAAAGGGCAATCTTATCGTTGAAAAGAGTTCTTGTAATCGAGAAAACAGGGATCAGTAAAAGTGTTCCCGCTATAACAGACACAGCCATCCCGGCATTGAACGCCCCGATTCCAAAATACTCCCCTGCCGCCATTAGGGAAATATAAAGCGGAGGCATCCTGCCATTATAGGCTACAGCCCCGTCTATATCGCCACTCGCCGCGCTTTCAGCCATCCAAAGATAAACAACAGAATCCTTGTCAATGTTGTCATCTATGATGGCCCTCGCCAGTCTGAGTCCAAATGCAAGAGCGAGAATGAGAAGAAAACAAAGCAGTGTTTTGTTTCTAAATATGTCGGGAAAAGAGCTTTTCATTTTCAATTATCTTCTCTGATAAATCATGTCAATGCAGTTTTTAAAGGCACTCTCCAGTATAGCATATAAACTCACTTTTTTTTAGTTTTTGAAGAAGAATACAGTGATAAAAATCCAAAGAGTGCAATAGTACTGAATTCTTTGGCTTTCATCGGATATTTAATTTTCACATTCAGCAAGAAACACCATTATGAAGATTGTTTTTTTGAGCCAGCATATGAAGTTCTCCGGTGGGCGGAGGCTCCATTTCGACTACGCAAAACACCTGATCTCGGAAGGCCATGATGTATCGGTACTTGTCATAAAAGACGTCGGAGAACTGAAGGGATACCTTCCAGTAATGACAGTGCCCTCCTTTGACGGAAGGCACATTCCTGAATGTGATCTCATAGTCGCAACAACTCCGAAGGATGTCAAGGTCGCCTTGAAAAGCGGGAGGGGGAAGGTAGTTCATTTCTGCCAGGGCTATGACAACATAGACATGGAAAAGAGGATTAATGAGAATATAATTCCGCCGAGGTACCAGGGAAGCGGGCTCATGCACCGCATAATTCTTTTCCGCAAGAAAATACAGTGGAGGAAAACTCTCCGCGAATGGGAGGGAATATACCGTCTACCGACATATTTCATAAGCATCTCATCCCATCTGCAGGATGAACTGGAGAAAAGATACGGTCGGCCTGCACCTCTTTGCAGGAACGGGATCGATCTTAAAATATTCTATCCTGAAAAAGACAGGCCTTGCCGGAATTTTTCTGACAGCAGTCCGATGAGGATAATCAATATCGGTCCGTATGACGTGACGTACAAAGGGATACAGACAACGCTAGAAGCTGTGAAAAAGGCAAAAGACGCGGGAATGAACATTGATTTCATGAGGATAGCGCCGATAGCGTCTTCCGCCGAGGCGGCATTGAATCCCAGCTATCCGATTAAAATCGGAGTGCCCCAGGATGAATTCTGCACTACGATCCGTTCCTGCGACGTATACATCTCAAATTCGACTGACAGGGAGGGCTTCGGCCTGCCTGCCATGGAGGCTATGGCGTCGGGGCTCGTTCCGATTTTAAGCGATATAAACTGCTATAGGAGCTTTTCCGGGTGCTCCGATCACTGCATATTTGTCCCGGAAGGTGATTCCGAGGCCACTTTCAAGGCGATTGAGCGTCTTTACAGGATGAACCCTCCAGAATTCCAAAGCATGCGGGAGAAGAGCATTTCAGTGTCAAACGATTTCTCGTTCGACAAAGCCTGCGCAAGATTTGAGGAACTGCTGAAATCCTTCCTGAACCCCGGTTACAAAAACATAATAGGGAACTCATGACAATTCGCATCTGGCACTTTGCGGAAGATTGCCGTATGCCAATTTCCATGGGTTCCCTAAATAATTCAGCATCGCACTTGGAATAATGGACTTAGTGAGGATATAGTATTCCTTTTGCAATTTGAATACCGGAGATAAAATGTTAGGCATTGAGGAAATCGGGTCATACATACCTCACGGACGGATTTCGAACTACTCCAGAAAAGAAAAGTTCGGCATTACAGATCAGTTTATCGAGGAGAAAATAGGCGTTGCTGAAGTTTCCCTAAAGGAGAAAGAGGAGGACACGTCCGATCTCTGCATCAAGGCCTACCAGAATCTCAGGATAAAGAAGGATATATCCCCTGAAGACATTGAAGTCCTGATAGTCGTAACACAGAATCCCGACTATAACATCCCTCACACCTCTGCAATACTTCATGGCGCTCTTGAGATATCATCAAGATGCGCATGCTTCGATATTTCGCTGGGCTGTTCAGGTTACGTTTACGCATTATCGGTAATCCAGTCATTCATGAATGCAAACGGCATGAAGAGAGGATTGCTTTTCACCTGCGACCCCTACTCCAAAATAATTGATCCCGACGATAAAAACACATCCCTCCTCTTCGGGGATGGCGCGGCTGTAACACTGATTTCAGACCATCCGGCATATACTGTCGGAAAATTTACCTTCGGAACTATGGGCAAGGACTATAAAAACCTGATCTGCGAACATGGCAAACTCCATATGAACGGACGTGCCGTATTCAATTTCACGGCAAAAGTGCTTCCAGACGACATAGAGCGCGCCGCGAAGATAAACAATGTAACTTTTGATAAAATCGATAAATTCGTTTTCCACCAAGGAAGCAAATTCATTGTTGACACTCTTGCAAAACGCATAGGGCTTCCGCCTGAAAAAGTCATTTTCAAAGCCAAGAACTTCGGGAACACCGTATCGTCATCCATTCCAATAATCCTTGAAACGGAAATCCACGACAAGAGCAATAAGCTCATACTTGTCAGCGGTTTCGGCGTGGGCCTTTCCTGGTCCAGCTCGGTCTTAAAAAGGGTTTGATTTCCTTTATTTGCTTGCATTTTCAAACGGCGGGTCTATAATTGACTTTTCAAGGTTTTACAAATCTGTAAAAGCATGCACAAAACTACACTCACAGGTACAGAAAAAGCAAAGCGCCATTTGATTGACGCATCCGGGAGGGTCAGCCAGGACTTGGGGCTTGGTCGGATCATCGGGCAGGTCATGGCCTCCGTTTATTTCCGGGAGGAACCGTCTTCCCTTGATGATATTGGGAAGGAACTAAGCCTCAGCAAAGCCGCAGTGAGCATAGCCACTAGGCAGCTGGACAAGATAGGATTGATCAAGGAAGTCTGGATAAAAGGCGACCGTAAAACCTATTATAAGACATCCGATCATCTGGCAGCCACCCTGCAAAAGGGTATTATGGAACTTCTGCGAAACAAGCTCCAGATCACCGATGAGATACTGAAGGAAGCAGAAATATGCCTGCATGCCGCCGAAAACACTATTGAAAAGAAATTCCTAGAGCAGCAGATCGGGCGTGCCCGTAAAATTCACAAAAGAACTGACAGTCTCATCAATAATCCACTTGTTAAACTGATCAGCGGATAAAATCTGGCGACTCAATAAGTGCCAGATTTTATGACAGGGTTGAGAAGTTTGAAAGTCAATTATAAGCATAATTGACGGGGCGAAGCACGGTAATATGTCTCAGTATCAAGTTTCAACTTAAAACTAAATCCAAGGAATCCATCATGTTCAACGGAAAAAACATTCTCATTACTGGCGGAACCGGATCATTCGGAAAAATGACAGTAAAGACCATCCTTGAGCGATACAAACCACACAAACTCATAATCTTCTCCAGAGACGAATTAAAGCAGTTTGAGATGTCCCAGACTTTCCCTGAATTCAAAAACGGCATCAGGTATTTCATCGGCGATGTACGCGAGCCGGAACGGCTTGAAGAGGCCTTCCGCGAGGTCGACTACGTAATCCACGCCGCCGCGCTTAAGCAGGTGCCCGCCTGCGAATACAACCCTTTTGAGGCCGTTAAAACGAACGTCCTTGGCGCCCAGAACATAATCAGGGCCGCAATAAAGCAGAAAGTGAAGAAAGTTGTGGCCCTGAGCACCGACAAGGCTGCAAACCCAGTCAACCTGTACGGAGCGACAAAGCTCTGCTCCGACAAGCTCTTCGTGTCCGGCAATGCAATGAGCGGTGATATCGGGACGAAATTCTCGGTCGTCAGATATGGGAATGTTGTAGGCAGCCGGGGCTCCGTCATACCATTCTTCCTGAAAAAGAAAAAAGAAGGTGTCCTGCCGATAACAGACAGCAGAATGACACGTTTCTCCATAACCCTGCAGAAGGGCGTTGATTTCGTGATTGAAAGTTTTGAAAGGATGCATGGTGGAGAAGTCTTCGTCCCAAAAATACCTAGCTACAAACTACTTGATGTCGCAAAAGCCATAGCCCCGGACGCCAAGATAAATGAAATTGGAATAAGGCCAGGCGAGAAACTCCACGAGCTGATGATCCCCGAGGACGATGCCCGTCACAGCATTGAGTTCAAGGACCACTACGTGATCCAGCCTGACTTCATCTGGTGGAGCAAGAAAGGGCACCTGATCGAGAGGGGAGGAAAGATGTGTCCGGACCAGTTCTCATATAAGAGCGATACAAACAGTGAATGGCTTTCCATAAGCGACATAAAAGGACTGGTCAAGGAATTTCTGGCCGAGCATCCGGAATTCAAGTAAGGGGACAATCTCATAAGTTTCATTAGTTTCTTTGGGTGCATTGGTTTCATTAAATACATCACATGATATGATCAGGAATAACTGCGATGAGTATGTTACGGACTTTTGAGGATTTGGAATGTTGGAAGAAATGCAGAGAACTCAGACTGTTCGTTTTCAAAGTAATTATTCCGGCTCTTCCAAAAGAGGAAAGATACAGGCTGGCAGATCAAATTCTTCGCGCAGCGAGATCAACTACTGCCAATATTGCTGAAGGATATGGCCGTTTCCATTATTTGGATACCGCCAAGTTTTGCAGCAATGCCCGTGCATCCGCCTACGAGGTGCTGGATCATCTTATCACTGCACACGATGAAGGACTTATTAACGATAATTTATATCAAGAAGGCAGAAATGCTGTTGAGGAATCAATAAAGTTTCTGAACGGATACATACATTATTTACAGGACAAAGCCCGTTCCCCTAAAGAACCTCGCAAATCTAATAATACACCCAATGAAACTAATTAACCCAATCAACCAATGAAACCAATCCCCCCAATCAACCAATGAAACCAATCCCCCCAATCAACCATTTCATACCCTACGGCAAACAATCCATTGACAAATCAGACATCGACGCCGTCATTGCGGTGCTTCAATCTGATTTCATCACAACCGGTCCAAAAGTTTCTGAATTCGAAAAGGCTGTCTGTGATTTTACAGGTGCGAAATTCGCAATCGCTGTGTCCAGCGGCACTGCGGCGCTCCACTGTGCGATGTTCGCGGCCGGCATAAAGTCCGGAGACGAGGTGATTGTCACACCCATGACTTTTGCGGCGTCCGCAAACGCGATCCTCTACTGTGGCGGAACTCCTGTTTTCGCCGATGTGATTCCTGAAACCCTGCTGATAAACCCAGCCGAGGTTGAAGCTAAAATAACCTCAAAAACAAAGGCTGTTGTAGCGGTGGATTACGCCGGACAACCCTGCGATTACGACACCCTGAACAACATATGCAGGAAGCGTGGGATTATCCTCATATCCGATGCATGCCACTCAATAGGCTCGGAATACAGGGGCAGAAAGACAGGTACGCTTGCGGACATGACTGCCTTCAGCTTCCATCCCGTCAAGCACATCACCACCGGCGAAGGTGGAATGATTCTGACTGACAACTCTGATTTTGCAGGAAAAATGAGGATGTTCAGAGGTCATGGCATATCAACAGACTACCGCCAACGCGAAGAGAAGGGCTCATGGTTCTATGAAATGGAATATCTGGGTTATAATTACCGAATTACCGATTTCCAATGCGCATTGGGGATCAGTCAGCTGAAAAAACTTCCGGGATGGATTATTCGCCGCCAGGAAATCGCCTTGGAATATGACAATGCATTCAAGAACAATCCTTCAATCGTTTCCATCAAAAAATCTCCAAATGTTTCCCACGCATACCATCTTTATGTAATCAAGTTGGAAAAAGCGGATAGGAACCGTACTTTCACTGAACTCAGGAACAACGGAATCGGCGTGAATGTCCATTACATACCCGTGCATCTCCACCCGTATTACAGGAAAACTTTTGGCACGGGAGAAGGCCTCTGCCCGGTAGCAGAAAAAGCATTCGGACAAATCATATCCCTTCCGATGTTCCCGGGGCTGAGGGACGAGGAATTTAAAACAGTTATTACTAAAATTAAAGGGCTTTCATAAACATGTCCGCTTTTTTCGAAGCAATCCATGCGGCTTTCAGCGAGGCCGGAATAAAACCGATTCTTGTTGGTGGGTGGGCTGTAAACCACCTTGGACATACCCGCAATACTATGGATTTCGATTTAATGATACTCGAAGACGACGCTGTAAAGCTACATACTTATCTTGAAAAGGCAGGATTCCATCTCCTATTCAGGAATCCTGAATTATTTGCAAAATATAGGCATTCCCACGAAAAGATATTTGAACTGGATATTTTGTTTACCGACAAGATTACCTATGAAAAGCTGAAGTCTGATTCGTCTGAAATAAAAGTCGGGAAGATTGAATGTCTTCTCCCCGCTCCAATGTCGTTAATCGCAATGAAACTTCATGCGATTAAGAGCAGCTTTGAAACAAGATTCCCTAAAGACTTCCCCGACATCGTCGCATTGAGCGACCTGTATGGAATAGACGTATCGTCAGAACCTTTTAAACAACATTGTCTTAAGTTTGGAAATAGAAAAATCTACGAGTTGATTCTGAACACTAAGTTGGAAAAATGAAGAATTGCCGCGTGAAAGAAAAAACAGCCGATTATCTGCCAAGGTTTCCCAGGACAGCGTTATCAAGTGCCGACTATGAGAAATTCATAAGAACGTGCTTTTCAGTCTCACCTCCACCCAAGAGGAAGTTGGAAGAAAGACTGCGATTTGCACCGAAAATCAGATTTAAACTGGATTGAGTTATGTTTTTTCATTTTTAGAATGAAAAATCATCATATTAAGGATTAAACGCATGAAAATGTCAATGGACAAGGCCTCCCTTGAAAACCTGCTTGCCAAGCAGCTCGACAACCTGCTTTTATTTGACAGGAAGACGGAATCGGGAGCTCTTGAAGAAGGTGTAAAATCCGCTCTGAAAAGAACCGAATTCTGTTTTTCATTCTGCAAGAACACATATTACCAGAAAGATGGAGAAACATATTTTTCGCCATTTCATTCAGGGCAATACTCGATATTCCTTTATTTCCTTTCAAACTCTATTTGGACGGAACAAGGTGAATCCGGACTTGCAGAAAGAATTTATTATCTCAACAAAATATTCAATTCAGTTGACTTATTCTATCAAGTTAAACTTCCTGAAATTTTCTTTCTTGACCATCCCCTCGGTACGGTGATGGGGAGAGCCCAGTACTCGGAATTCTTCTGTTTCTCCCAAAACTGCACTGTGGGCAATAACAAGGGAATCTTCCCCCGGATCGGGAAACGGGTGTCGATGATGTCTGGCAGCTCAATACTTGGGAATACCGCGATCGGCGACAACTGCATCATATCAGCCCAATCACTTGTGAAAGACCAGGATATCCCGCCAAACTCCATAGTCTTCGGAAAATCCCCTGATTTAGCGATAAAAGTTAAAAACGAAAAGGATGTGCAAGAAATGTATTCAGCAAAGATGTTCAGGCTGACATGAGCAGCAGTAAAATAACTTCAGTTGCAATTATCCCCGCCCGCGGCGGGAGCAAGCGCATACCTGGTAAAAACATTAAACCTTTCCTCGGGAAGCCGATGATCTCTTATTCCATAGGGGCGGCAAGGGAATCCGGTGTATTTGACAGGATTATCGTGACAACCGACTCCCAGGAAATTGCGGAGATCGCAAAGGAATACGGAGCAGAGGTCCCTTTCATTCGTCCACCGGAACTTTCAGACGACCATACAGACACGGACGCCGTATTGCTGCATGCAATAGGCTGGCTCAACAGTAACTGGGCACAGGTTGACTATATTTGCTGCATATATCCGACTGCTCCTTTTGTCAGATCCGAATACCTCAAAAAAGGATTTGATATGATTGTCAAGGAAAAAGCGACATCGGCATTCCCGGTAACTTCATTCCCATATCCCATTTTCAGAGCGCTGAAACTGGACAAGGACGAAAGGCTGAGGATGTTCTGGCCTGAAAACTACAGGGTGCGCTCGCAGGATTTTCCTGAAGCCTACCATGACGCTGGACAGTTCTACTGGCTCGACGCCAGAAAATTCGCAGAGGAAAAAAGGTTTTTCTCCTCAGACGCTGTCCCAATCATCCTTCCACGAAAGTTTGTACAGGACATTGACACTCAGGAGGACTGGGAAAGGGCGGAATTCATATACAGGGCCCTGGCAAGCAAAGAAAAATGAAGAAAACAGTTGTCATCCGTGCAGACGCCTCCGTAAAGAACGGGACAGGACACATAATGAGATGTCTTGCCCTTGGGCATGCCTTGAAACGCGACGGGAATGAAGTCTGTTTTGCTGTTAAAGAATGCCCGGACGCACTTTTGAAAAAAATAAAGTCCGATTCCTTCTCAATCCTCAGGATCAAAGCAAAGGCCGGAAGCATTGCAGACGCACTGGAACTTGCGAAATCCGCAAAGAGGAGAAAATCATTCTGGATTGTCGTAGATGGATATCATTTTACGGATAAATACCAGGACTCCATCAAGGAAGCCGGACTCCATCTGCTTTTCATAGATGACTATGGCCACTGCAGGACGTACAGTGCCGATATTATTCTCAACCAGAATCTTTATGCCGGGACACACTTTTACCCTGAACCCGATACTTTCACCAGAATCCTCCTTGGAACTCAATATGCGTTGCTTAGACCGGATTTCCGCCAGTACAGGAATTGGAAGAGGGAGATTTCTGAAAAAGCAGTCCGTATCCTTTTAACACTTGGAGGCAGCGATCCTGACAATACGACCCTTAGGCTCCTGAAGGCGCTTAAAAAGCTGAACTTCGAAGTGAAAGCCGTCGTAGGCGGAGCCAATCCGCATCTAAAATCACTTGAGAAGGAAATTAAAAAATCCCCAGATCTCAAAATCCTTAAGAACGTATCGGACATGCCGGCCCTGATGGCATGGGCTGACATTGCGATCACCAGCGGCGGAAGCACATGCTGGGAGACCTGTTTCATGGGGCTACCCAACATCATAACATACTGCGCGGACAACCAGAAACCGATTGCAATGAGCCTTGACTCCGCAGGGGCCGCCATAAATCTCGGTCACAATAAGGATTTAACTGAAAAAAAATTTGCTGCAACTCTCAGGAAACTTTCGGAAGACATTGAAACACGAAAGATGATGTCTGAAAAAGGCAGGCTGCTTGTTGATGGCACTGGAGCTGACAGGGTCATCCACATCATGAGCGCACCATCTCTGAGAAGAGCAGTGAAAGATGACTGCCGTTTCGTCTGGGAGCTGTCGAATTCGAAGGATGTTAGATTTTTCTCATTCTCTTCAGATCCCATCCCGTGGGTTAAGCACAGGGAATGGTTCAAAAAGATGATCGCAGATGAAAAAAGCAGTTTCTACGTAGCTGAAAATCCTGAAGGCGTAAAAGTAGGACAGGTAAGATTCAGGATAAACGGAAGTGATGCCACGATAACAACAAGTCTGGTACTGGAATTCCGTGGCAGGGGGTATGGAAGCTTGCTAATAGCCCAAGGTTCGGAATCTCTTTTCAGGAGTACACGCGTTCATACCATCCATTCCTATATCAAACCAGACAACAAGGCTTCGATAAGATCCTTTGTCAAGGCTGGATACTGCAATACAGACCTTGACGGTTTTGCAATAGAAAACAATTCCCTTCATTTTGCTATGAAAAGAGGAGAGTCTTGATGAAAGCCATTCAGATTGGAGAACGCCGTATCGGACCGGGATATCCAGTGTACGTAGTTGCCGAAGTTTCTGCAAATCATGGACAGAGCTTCGACAGGGCGGTTGAAATAATCAAGGCCGCAAAAGAGGCTGGCGCCGATGCAGTAAAAATCCAGACTTACACTCCAGACACCATCACCATAGACTGCGACAATAAATATTTCATGATAAAGGGAACCATCTGGAAGGGCAAGAACCTATACAAACTCTACGGCGAGGCCTACACTCCCTGGAAATGGCAGCCTAAACTCAAGAAGATAGCAGACAAGCTCGGCATTGATCTTTTCTCAACACCTTTTGATTTTTCCGCAGTTGACTTCCTAGAGAAAATGAATGTCCCTGCATATAAAATCGCATCCTTTGAAATTGTAGACATACCGCTAATCAGGAAAATCGCACGTCTTGGAAAACCTGTCATCATGTCCACGGGAATGGCGACCCTTCAAGAAATCAGGGAAGCCGTGAATGCGATTAATTCCGAGGGAAATAATCAGATCGCCCTTCTGAAATGCACCAGCGAGTATCCTGCGGATCCGAGGGACATGAACCTTAGGACAATCCCAGATATGGCGAAAAAATTCGGGACTGTGATCGGGCTTTCGGATCACACTCTTGGAATAGCCTCATCGGTGGCGGCAGTATCGCTTGGTGCCTGCATAATTGAAAAACATCTGACCCTTTCACGGAAGGAACCAGGGCCTGACAGTTCCTTCTCCCTGGAGCCTGCTGAGCTGAAGGAGATGGTAAGTGAGATCAGGACGGTTGAAGCAGCACTGGGAAAAGTGAGCTACACTTTCACAGAAAAGGAAAAAGCGACACGTGTTTTCCGGCGTTCCCTGTTCGCGGTCAAGGATATTCAAAAGGGCGAGGAACTGACAGCGGACAATGTCAGATCAATCAGACCGGCGTATGGGATTCCTCCCAAACATTACGACCGTGTCATTGGGAAAAGATCTAAGAAGAAAATCAAATTTGGGACTCCTCTTTCATTCTCGCAGATCATGTGAGATCTGATCGTATCAGGATAAAAATCAACAAGATTGGGAAAGGCATTATGAGCAAGGAAAAAATTCTGGAGAGGGCCGTAGCGGCGGACTGCCTCAGCATGCGCATAACTGAAAACGTCGCAGCGCAGCAGGTGGACCTCAACAACTGGATTTTTACGAATGTAAAAGTGGCCGCTGGTTCAAAAGTGTTGGAGCTATGCTGCGGTACCGGGGCGCAGACCGCCCATCTTGTCGAGAAAGTCGGTCAGACGGGAAAAGTGGTAGCGGTCGACATTTCAAGGAAGGCGTTGGATGCAATATGGGAGAAGACTCCCCCTTCCCTTAAATCCCGGCTCACCTTGATAGAGGCCGGCCTTGATGATTTGCCTGCCGCCTTGCAGGGTGCTGTTGGAAATACAGATGGATTTGACATGGTTTTCTGCGCCTACGGGCTCTATTACAGCAAGGATGCCAAGAACGTCATGGATACAGCCATGAAACGCCTGAAGCCAACCGGATCAATGGTTATTGTCGGGCCGTTCGGACCAAATAACGGGGCACTGTTCAGCTTGCTGGAACAGCACAAGGTGAAAATATCTGAGTATGTCATGCACACCAGCCGGGATTTCATGTGGACGGAAGTCATTCCATGGGCAACAGTTAATTTCCCATCGATAAGAATCAGGATGCTTGTCAATCCGGTCCAATGGCATTCGGCGCAAAACGTCATTTCATATTGGAAGAATTCAACCTTTTTTGATGCGGATCGGCTGCCCCAGGTACAAGCCGGGCTTGAAGAGCACTTCCGCACACAATCTGTGTTTACAAACGAAAAATGGATTATGCTTTTGGAGGCATGTCATGGGTAATCGGATACTTATAATTGCATCCCATCCAGACGACGAGGTTCTTGGCTGTGGCGGAACCATACGCCGACTTGCCAATGAAGGGCACACAGTACACATTGCAATCCTTGGTGAAGGCATAACATCCCGTTACGCCAAGCGTGAACATGCGGATCAAGACGAGATCCGCCAACTGAAGACCCGGAGCCAGAGAGTCTGCAAGATGCTGGGCGCCAAAAATGTCTCACTCCATGGCCTCCCAGACAACCGTTTCGACACCTTAGCCCTTCTTGACATCGCAAAAATCATCGAGGGGGTTATCGGGGAATTCCAGCCATCTGTAGTTTACACACAGCATGGCGGCGATTTGAATATTGATCATGTGATAACCTTCCGGGCCACATTGACCGCTACCCGTCCCATGAAAGAATGCCCCGTAAAAGAACTCTACGCCTATGAGGTTGCTTCGTCGTCAGAATGGTCTTTCAACCAGTTCAGCCCGGCATTCATTCCAAATTCCTTTGTCGACATAAGCCTTACCCTAGGCACTAAAATAAAGGCTATGGGCATTTATGAGGGAGAGGTCAGGCCGTTTCCGCATCCGCGCTCTGGAGATGCCTTAAACGCTGCCGCTCGACACTGGGGCAGTGTAGTCGGAGTAAAAGCGGCCGAGGCATTCCAACTCGTCCGAAAGATCTACTGATGCGAAAAGGGAGAGACGGAACATATCTTACTGGAATTTTGGAATCATCCCCGCAAAAAAATATTTAACAACACTATCGATGTAATTTAAACCAAGGGACTTCAATCATGATCATGGCAGCTAAAAAATGGAAAATACTTATACACTCGATGACTTTTGCGAGGGACTTCGGGATGACATACCTACTCTCACGCCTGCTGTCTAAGATGGGCTGCGAATGCATGATCGCCAACAATTCAAACATTACTTCCATGCCTATGAGGCTCTGGAATCCTGATGCAGTGTTCTTTGTGACACCGAGCAGGGCTGAAAAACTGGCCAAAACCTATCCAAATGCGAAACTGTTCATGTTCTCGGCCGAGGGTAGCGTAAACTACAGCAGGTCTGAAACAGAGATAGCCCAGAACCCCAAAATGCTTAATCTGTTTACACGGCTCTATCTGTGGGGGGAAGAGCCCAGGAAATATGTCTTTGGGAAATATATGCTGACACCGAATGCAACCGCGGAAATGTTCGACTCGAAATTCAAGGTTTCTGGAAATCCGAGGGGTGACATTGTCAAATATGGAATCCGCAAAAAGAAGACGGACAAGATAAAGATCGGATTTATCGGGAACTTCTGGATATTGAACACGATCAAGAAAGATTTCTCCATTTTCAGCTACCTCATTGAAAAGCATTCCAACACGCGAACCTGGGATGACATCATCTCACAGATCAGATATCTTAAAGTCTTCACGGAAATAATTGAACAGCTTGATATGGGCAAATATGAGATAAGCCTGCGTCCGTACCCGCTCGAGAGGAAGGATATATATTACGACATTGATTATGTAAAAAAACACGGGATTGAAATAGACGAATCAATAGACTTCTCATCATGGCTCTCGAAGCAGGACATCATAATCGGGAACGGTATTTCAACCACCATTTCACTCCTGACCATCGGGAAGATCCCATTCATCAATCTCACCAAGGTCTGCGGTTCATCACTTGAAATATATGAAAAGGTAATGCCTCCTCAACTCATGTCGGTTATAACTAAGAACTCTCCTTCGACCGTTGAGGAGACATTGGAAAAGATCAGGACCTACGAGGATCACGTATATTATGACAGCAATTCTGAAAACCTCCTCCACGAACTTTACAGCACAAAGAGCAGCAGCTCATCAATTCTAAATACTGCGATTGATATTGTCTCCATCTTGAATAAAAGAGTGGCTGAACCGCAGTTGAAGTCCAAGCTGCCATTAAAAATTATCAAGATGCTGGACTGCCTGGACATGAAATACAAATCTTTCAGGAACAGGGGGATGATGGACAACGACTACAGCTTTTTCCTATATGGAGATGTTCTTGCAAAAGTCCAGAAGGAATTCGACCCTGTTTATGACAGCATTCTCAATGACTCTGAAAACCAGAAAATCATAGCCAGCTCAAAGTAATTTTACCGAAAACATCACTCAAACTAAAATAAATTTAGCATATAAACCGAATGGAACTAAGTCAAGGGTTTACACCGAAGTAACTCGTCCGCCTAGGCGGATGACCCGAGAGACGCGGGTCAGATAGACCCGCGCTACCCCCAAACAAGCCTTAACTTAGCAGCATTCGCATACAAACCAATATGACCGACAAATTACATCCTAAAGTCAAAAACAAATGGGGCTGTGAAGCTTTCAGGGATCTCGAAACCGGTTGCCAGATAAGGGAGGATCTCAAGGGAGGATGGCTCAATTATAACTTCCATCCAGTCTACAGCTGGAGGGCTCAGCCCAATTACAAGCTGAAGACAATTCAGACAAACGAATTCGGCCTGCGTTCCAAGAGTATGAAAAGCCTGAAGGACTACAGGTGCGTCTTGCTTGGGGGATCTTTCGCCTGGGGCTATGGCGCATCGTCGAATGAATTCACTCCATCATATGTGATAGAGGATCACCTCAACAGGAAATACAATGATGAGGTTTCTGTGATAAACATGGCCGACCAACTCTACTGCAGCATGCAGCAGATCCAGTCTTTCGTGTTCAGCCTGAATGAAATCAACCCCAAAATGGTGATCTGCATAACCGGATACAATGACATAGCACATGGACGGGCAGGCTACTACCAAAACAACATCCGGTATGACGAGTATGTCTCTTTCTTCAACTGGGGCAGGGACACGGGGCTCATTTTCGACGGCGGTTTCTTCAAGAAGTTATTACGTTTCGTCAGGAGGGGTGCACAAAGATGGAAAAACCCGTTCAAGGATAATTTCTCCTTTTCAAACCCAGATCCAAAGGACATCCCCCTGCTCCTCAATAACCTGAAGATGGATGTCATCACAGGCATAGCCATGATGAAGAAAATCAAGGTCGTATATGTCTTAGAGCCAGCCCTCTTCTTCAAGAAAAATGTTTCAGAATATGAGGCGGCATATCTCAGCAGCGACGAAAAGAGATGCGAATTTTTCAGGGAATACTACAATCAGTTCAAGGACAAGATCTGGAATGACGGCGGAGCTTACAAGTTCGACAACGTCCATTTCATAGATTCCACAAACTATCTTGACGAATACAAAGAGACCCTGTTCTTCGACTGGATACATCTTTCCGACAAGGGGTTCAAGATATGGTCGGAGAAGCTCGCGGAAGAAATCCACACAATTATCAGAACTTGAAGCAAATTTTTCCGGGACGGAAAAATTAACAAGGAAATTCAGGATGACAGAAAAATCCAAAAAGATCAAGATTGTTGCAATAGTCATGGCAAGAGGCGGATCAAAGGGAATCCCCAGGAAAAACCTTGCACTGCTCTGCGGAAAGCCGCTCATCTCATACGCAATAGAATCGGGACTCAAATGCCCTGAGATAGACCGTGTCATCGTCAGCACCGACGACATGGAGATCGCCGAGGCCGGCAAAAGATTGGGAGCCGAAGTTCCTTTCATGCGCCCTTCGGAAATAGCTCAGGCTGACACTGCGGACCGGCCGGTGATGGTGCATCTTATTAACTGGCTGAAAGAGAATGAGGGCTACGAGTTTGACTACCTAGTGAACCTGCGTTGCACTACACCGCTCAAAAAACCGTCCCAGGTATCGGAGGCGATAAAGGCGGCGGTCGAAAGCGGCTGTGATTCACTGAGGACGGTAGAAAGGATCCAAGGAAAACATCATCCGTACTGGATGTATAAGGCGGATGCCGACGGTATAGCTTCGTCCTTCATCGACGGTATTGATGTTGCGAAATACCATCAGCGCCAGCTTCTTCCTCCGGCATATTCCGTGAACGGGCTTATTGACGTAATAAAAGTCAGTATCGTCCTTGCAGGTGGTCCGCTGTACGGCAAAAAGATGAAACTCCTTGAGACCGACCCCCTCTGTTCCCTTGATATCGATACTCCGAAGGATTTGATAATATGCAATGCAATAATGGAGAAGTTCAATGAACTGGTTTGATAGGCATATCTTGAAAAACAGGCATGTGTTCGTGATCGCAGAGGCGGGAGTGAACCACAACGGCAATTTTGATCAGGCTGTACAATTGGTCAAAAAGGCGAAGGAGTCCGGAGCGGACTGCGTTAAATTCCAGACATTCACATACGAGTCGAGCGAATCGAAGAACTCCACGATGCCCGGATATTTCAAAGGCAGGCTGAGATGCAGGAGCAAGAAGGAGTTCTATGCCTCGATACAGTTTACCAAAGAGCAGTTCAAGGAACTCAAATGCTGCTGCACTGAGGCCGGCATCGAATTCCTTTCGACCGCATGCGACATCGACGGACTTGCGATACTCGCAGAAATCAAAGCGGAGGCGATAAAGATAGCATCTGCGGACATGAACAACGACTATCTTCTCTCAGCACTCGGGGAAACAGGGATCCCGGCGATCTTTTCGACAGCGATGTCGACTATTCCTGAGATACGTCATGGTATTGAGACTTATCTCACCCATGGCGGAAAACAGTTCGCGCTGATGCAGTGCACAGCCCAGTATCCGACACCATATACCGACTTGAACATGAGGGCGATGGAGACTTTGCGCGAAGAGTTCAAATGCCCGGTCGGATTTTCAGACCACAGCGAAGGCATCTACATCTGCATAGCCGCAGCTGCGCTTGGGGCGACCATGGTTGAAAAGCATTTCACCCTCAGCAGAAACCTGCCTGGAGTCGACCAGCCCGCATCGATAGAACCGCAGGAGTTAGCTGAAATGGTCAAGGGGATAAGGCAGGTCGAAGTCGGGCTCGGGAGCAAAGCCAAAAAAGTCCAGCCCGCCGAAATGGACAATGCAAAACATATGAGACGAAGCCTGATGGCGGCCGGCGCAATAAAGGCGGGCACCGTAATAACCAGACAGCACATGTCCGCCAAGCGTCCAGGCACAGGAATACCCCCTTGCATGATGGGCCAACTGATCGGAAAGAGGCTCCTCGTCGACCTCGAAAAGGAAGACCTGTTCAATCTCAATATGTTCAGGCGGAAATGAAGAAGGAATTCCTCAAGAGATTCAATAGCCTCACCGACGATGATCTGCTTTCGGACATGCATCTACATACCACATGGACCGACGGGAATGCTTCCGCTGGCGACATGCTCGCAACGGCCGAGAGGGAAGGGCTGAAAAGGATCGCCTTCACGGATCATGTCAGGGTGGCCTCAACCTACTGCAACGCGTTTGAAAGCGAGATAAACGAGCTTTCCAAAAAATCCGAGCTTCATCTACATTCCGGTTTTGAAGCAAAGATAAAGGACTTCGACGGCAACCTTGACCTGCCGGGATACTGTTCAAAGGAGATGCATCTGATTATCGGAAGCGTTCACAGCATTCCGATGTCCAGCGGAAAGTTCGTGCATCCGGAAATCTTCGAATCACCGGAAGAGCTCCAAAAGAGCGAATATGAACTCTACATGGCTTTGATAAAGTCAGGACAGGCGGACATACTTGGACATGTGGGTGGAATGTCGAGCAGGTTCACAGGTAGCTTCAGCTTGGAATTTATGGAAGCAATAATATCCTCGTGCGCAAAAACCCAAACCGCCTTTGAAATAAATTCCCGATATCACTCAGGCATGCTTGATGAGCTTGTACTTCTTCTCAAAAAACACGATCCTTTCGTGTCAATAGGTTCAGACGCACATAATCCGGGGGAAGTAGGCATCTGCAGTAAATTACTCAGGAACATTACAGGATAAAATGAAAACACATATAGGAATAACATGCGTTGACTCCCTGGTCGGACAGGGGATAATAAGATCCATCCGCAAATCAGATCTTGCCGATAAGCTCGATATTACCGGCTTTGAATATTTCAAGGACACCCTGGGCTCCCACTGGGTTGACAGGACCTACATCATGCCCGACATACTGAAGGCCGGGGTGAAGCAGGGTTCCTATGTTGATAAGCTCATCGCTCACATAAAGAAAAATGATATAAAACTGCTGTTCGTTGGAATCGGCTTCGAGCTTGAGATGATGGCAGGAAACAGAAAACGCATCGAGGATGAGACGGGATGCACAGTAATCGTCAGCTGTGAAAAGGTCATAGATATCGCCGAAGACAAATACAAAACATACCTTTTCCTGAAAGCAAACAACATATCCTGCCCTGACACCTGGTTGCCATCTGAAATAGACAATGTCCGGTATCCTGCAATAGTTAAGCCGCGGACAAGTTCTGGCAGCCGCGGACTTTCACTCGCAAAAAGCCGCCAGGAACTTGAGTCCACCCTGAAAACACTGAAGAATCCGGTGATACAGGAAAACGTAGGCAAGATGGAAAATGAATACACTTGCGGAGTGACGTTCTTCAAGGGCGAAGTCAAGACAGAAATATGCCTCCGCAGGACGCTCCGCCATGGAAACACATATGCGGCATTCAACTCGCCTGACACCCCTGAATCCGTATATGACTACATCAACGTCATTTCTAAGAAACTGAAGCCTTTCGGCCCTTGCAACTACCAGCTTAGGACCGACAGGGATGGAACTCCAAAACTGTTTGAAATCAACGCGAGATTCTCCGGCACAACCTATGTCAGGCAGTTTTTCGGGATAAACGAAGTAGAATATACGATAAAACATCTGCTCGGGATGAAAACCCCGAAGTTCAAGATTAAATATGGAAAAGTGCTGAGATACCTGGAGGACTTTTTTGTCGAGGAATAAATAATCTCCTGACATCCATCCTTTCCCAGCCGCATGCCACGGTGTATTAAGGACGGTCTCCCTTTCCTTACGTCGGGCCGGAGATTCTTTATAACAGAAGAAAATCAAAAACACCACAAGGGTCAGGGAATTTGACCCAACTAAGATTAAAATGCCCAAGTCCAATACAATACTTTTAACAGGTGCGAACGGATTCATCGGACGCAACCTGTATGCAGGCCTCTGTAAAAGAAACAAGGTCATAAGCCTTGCCTGGCCTAAAGACAGAGCTATCGGCAGAAAAGATGTTTTCTTCGCAGATCTTGCGAACCTCGCAGAGACGAAGAAAGCCGCAGTGAAACTTGGACGACTCAAGATCGACACATTGATCCATACAGCCTTCATACTATGCAAGGCTGGCGACTGGAAGAACTTCGCATATCTGGATCTCAACAACAGGATAACGGAGAATACATCATGGCTTGCTGAAAAACTCGGATGCAAGCTGGTAGTCAATTTGTCGAGCATCGCGGTATATCCGAATAAAAGCGGCAGATATGACGAGGAATCCGAGATCTGCATGTCCGGCAACACCGAATGCCTGTACGGTCTCGCAAAATTCAGTTCGGAAATGATTTTCAGTTTCATCCTGAAGGACAAGGCCGAAGTTGTCAATCTCAGGCTTGGGCAGGTCTACGGCCCTGGAATGCAGGACGACCGGATCATCGGAATTTTCAGAAAAGAGCTTTCCGAAAAAAATACGATCACCCTTTTCGGCAGAGGCGAACGATGCAGCAATTTCATTCATATAGATGACATAGTTGACGGGATGATTAAAGTCGTTTCAAAACCGGTTTCAGGCACCTATAATCTGGGATGCTCCAGTAATTTCACATACAGGCAGATAGCCGGGAAGATAATTTCAGGACTAGGCGACAAGAGTTCAAAAATCATCCTATGCGACAAGGGCTCCAGGGCCAAAGCTGAAATAGTAACGGGAAAATTCAACAGGACATTTGGTTTCAAAGCGCGGAAAATAAATTTCTGCTATTGAAATAAAGAATCTCCTGCTATCCATCCTATCCCCCACTGCTTGCGGCAGGATATTACGGACAGACTCCCACGCCCTTCGGGCGAGCCGGAGATTCTTTATAACAAAAGAAAATCAAAGCAGACCCAAGGGTCGGGGAATTTGCCCCAACTAATAAGATCAAAGGTGATTCAATGAAAAACATAATGCTTCTGAGGTCCGCTGACGTCAAGACTGTCTTCAGCGCACTGGAAAGGATGGAGTCGGAATTTCCGGACGCGAAGATACACCTTCTCGCCCAGAGGAATATTTCCGATGTTTTCAAGGATGTCTCCGGAACCGTAAACATCATCGAATACCCCTACCGTGACTTCAATCTTGGCGCACCTGATGAATTCTTCGCTGAGATTCCGAAAATGGACATTGCCTTCTCTCTTTACAAGAATGACGGAAACGGATATGACGAGGTTGATGCTTTCCTTCTGAACAAGATCAGCTCTTTGAAATATGGTTCCATCAACGGGAGCATGGAAATAAAATACGGTTCCGTCTCGCAGGCGAAGAAAAAAGCAGCCTCTTCCAAGAACATGGAACGGCTTTACCGCGGAGCTGCGAACATGAGGAGGAGCATCGCATTTTCAAAGAAGCACTGCCCGCCGACAAGCAGGGTGATATTCACCGGGGATTGCCAGATAATCGTGGATGACGGCGGAAAATTCGAGATGAGCCCGTCGTCTCTTCTGAGGATCGGACATGTCCCACCAGACTGGGAGGGCATCAGGAGCCATGGTGGCACCGTGATAAGGATACACAAGGGAGCAACGTTCAAATGCATGGGGAGCGTGACCTTGTACAGCGGTATAAAAATCAACATATTTCCCGGCGCGGAACTCGCAATCGGAGATGGGACATATATTGCTTTCAATACAAACCTATTTGTCGAAAAAAGCATTGAAATAGGGAGTAATTGTGCTATATCATGGGACGTTGAGTTCATGGACACCGACTTCCATCGCATGTCTGTCTCGGACAGCGAAGTAAGAAGGGCTGCCATTGTCCTGAATGATCACGTCTGGATCGGCGCCGGAGCAAGGATCTTGAAAAACGTGGAGCTTGGGAGCAATTCAGTGGTTGCCGCAAGTTCCATCGTCACAAAGGCCTTCCCGGCCAACTCTATAATAGCCGGAAATCCGGCAAAACTGATAGGCACCAAGGAAGGCAGCTACAGAGTTTAACCAACAGCAACGGAGCAAATGACTATGAAGAAAAAAATCCAGGAACTCCTTGAAATTACGCTCAAGGAAGAGTTGAAGAGGATTGAATGCATAAAGAGCAGACAGGCATTCTGTCCAGTACCGCCGAACCATTTCTATATCGAACCGACGAACAGATGCTTCTTGGACTGCATCATGTGCACCGACAAGGCGACCCGGGGCGAGCCAGGAGACATGTCGTTCGATCTCTGGAAGAGGATAGTCGACTCGCTTTCAAAATACAGTGTGCGCGCACCCGTGAACATAATCGGACGAGGCGAACCCACTGTCAACAGGAACCTACCTGAATTCGTGGCATACGCGCAATCCAAAGACGTGGAATGCGCGATAATAACAAACGGCGCTCTCATGGACAAGAAGTTCTCCAGGAGGCTCCTCGAATCCGGCATAAAGAAGGTGCAGTTCTCACTGCACGCACACAGCCGTGAGACATATGAGAAGATAACTAGGGTGGACTGCTACAAGAAGGTGAAACAGAACCTTCTCGATCTTGTCGAGCTGAACAGGGAACTGAAAACAAAATGCTATATCAACGTGATGAGCGTTGAATCCAGTTACAACAGGCATGAAAGCCAGGCCTTCAAGGATTTCTGGACGCCTCTGGTTGACCGTTGCTTTGTCACACCGCTCTACTCGATCCAAGGTGACAGCAAGATCGCAAAGGAGGCGGTGGACTCCATAAAGGGGAAGACAAAACTTGATCCGCACAAGGGTTGCGCATATCCTTGGTTCTTCATGACGTTCAGGCATGATGGAAACATCAATCCGTGCCCTTATGATTTTAAGACAAAATTCAGCATAGGCAACGCAAATGATCCGGATTATGACCTGATGAATGTCTGGAACTGCGAGAAGATGTTGAAATTCAGACAGAACCATCTGGACAGGGAATATTCATATTGCCTTTCGGAAGGATATGACTGCGCGGTATGCGAGCTTCCATATGCAAAGGATACATACAAGGGCCTTGATCAGTACGTGGATAATTTCCATATCGTATATTCAAGGGAATACGCACCTATACTCAAAGATGCTTAACGAATTGGTTCTGTCAACCTCACTTTGCCCGGAGCCAGACCATAGGCGCTATGTCAAAAACCAAGACAGTCGTAATTACAGGTGCTGGAAGCGGGCTCGGGCTCGAACTGGCATCCCGATATCTTGAGAAGGGATTCACCGTCTTCGCATGTCTGAGGTCTGAGAACTCAAAGGCGAAGATCCTCAAAAGGAACTGGGGTTCAAAACTCCATGTATTTAAGATTGATCTCCGACGGAGCAATCAAATTTCATCCCTTGGGAAAAAAATTGCAAAGCATGCCGGTGAAATAGACATCCTTATAAACAACGCCGGGATTATGCATAGGAATGAAAGCATCGGCACCCTTGACTGGAAGAAAATCCATGAGTCAATGACAGTGAACACCATCACGCCTTTTTTCGTGGTGAAGTCGCTGCTGAAGCTTATAAGGGCATCAGCCAGCCCGAAGATCATAAACATATCCTCACTTTCAGGCGCGATCGGAAGGGTGTCGGGATTTTCCGGTCTTTATGGATATAAGGCCGGTAAAGCCGCATTGAACATGATGACCAGGATACTTGCGCAGGAGCTCAAGGGCGACAGGATTCCGGTGGTTGTCGTACATCCCGGAATCATGAAGACGAAGATGGGTCCGGAGAACGCCCAATTATCCGCGGCTGAAGCAAGCGCAATAATTGTTAGACTTATCGACGGCATTCATCTTGAGAATACGGGTAAATTCCTCAATTTCGACGGGACCGAACTTCAGTGGTAGCAAAGACAAAGAATAGGATATTCCTTTCTACGACCTGCTTTCTCTATAATGTCCTCGAAAATCCGGACAAAATGCCATCCTTCGTGGAGGGCGTAGAAATGAGCGGCAACTTCCCATACTACGGGGCCGACAGGCTTGAAGGACTTCTAGACAAGTTTCCCGTAAGAACTGATTTACTCATACACGGATACTTCCCTGCACCGGAGAAAAGCTTCATCCTCACATTCTCATCCCGGGATAAGTCGGTGACGGAAAAATCATTCGCACTTGCGGAGAAGGCGTTCAGGCTCTGCAAGAAATACAATGTCCCCTACTATTCATTCCATCCGGGTTTCCTCTTTGATGGATACGAGAAGCCAAACGGACATTTCGCATTCCACATGGAGACTGAACTTTCATATGAAGAGGCCCTATCGACATTTCTGAAAAACTTCAACGCCCTCCATGAGATCGCCGGCAAATACGGAATCGCATTGGTCGTTGAGAATCTTTTCGAGAACGATTCGATCCTAGGCGGAGGCGGCAGGAGGAGTTCCCTCAACTGCTCTTTCGAAGAGTTCGACGAAATTCTCGGGAAGCTACCTTCCAACTCCGGGATACTCCTGGATCTGGGGCACCTCAATATCTCGGCAAACTACCTTGGTTTCAACAAGTACGACTACATAGACAGGCTGATCGGAAAGTATGGAGACAGGATCTACGAGCTGCACCTTTCATCGAACAGCGGCTACTTCGACGAACATCTGCCCCTGTGCGATGATGACTGGCAGTTGGAGGCGCTGGACAGATTCAACGTCTGCTCCGGAATCCGAGGAAATGGATTGAACATCACTGTTGAATCGAGAAAATGCGACGACAATGTCCTTAAAAAGACCATCAATCTAATTCAAAACACACTGAGAGAAGAAAAATGAGAAGAAAAATTAATCTTACTACCGATCTGCAGAACATGGTGCTGGGACAAGGCGAAAGCATACGCGAAGCCACGAAATATCTCGCTCTAAACAGGAAGGGAATCCTGTTCATTGTGGACAAGGATAAGAAATTCACCGGCACCCTCAGTGAGGGGGACATACGCAGAGCTTTCGTTTCAGGCGCATCCCCGGACAGGCCCGTATCGGAAATAATGTTCCGCCATCCAGTCTTCTATTATCGGAACACAGACATCAACAAGATCGTCAACAGCCTGGGGCTGAACAACAAACTCGGGGAAAAGCTCTATATCCCGATCCTGGAAGAGAAAAGCGAGGAGATAGCCGGATATTATTCATACTATGACATTAAGTTCATCCCAATAGCAAAGCCAGACCTGAAGAACACGGAGATGGAATATGTGGTTGACTGCATCGAGGAGAACTGGATATCTTCACAGGGTAAATACATCGGGATGTTCGAAGAGAGCTTCGCCTCCTTCCTGGGAACGAAATACGCGCTTGCCGTTTCAAACGGGACTGTCGCCCTGCATCTGGCCCTTGTCACAATGGGAATCGGTCATGGCGACGAAGTGATAGTTCCCGGACTGACATTCATCGCAACCGCCAACGCCGTGACTTACACCGGCGCGAAAGCGGTGTTCGCAGATTCGGAGATTGATTCCTGGAACATTGATCCGGCATCCATCGAAAAACTGATCACTCCCAGGACAAAGGCCATCATACCCGTGCACCTCTACGGCCAGCCCTGCAAGATGGACGAGATAATGGCGATAGCTAAAAAACACAATATCATGGTCATTGAAGACGCAGCAGAAGCGCATGGCGCCCAGTATAAGGACCGATATGTCGGCTCAATCGGACAGGTCGGTTGCTTCAGCTTCTTCGGCAACAAGATCATAACAACCGGTGAAGGCGGAATGGTCGTCACGGATGACAAGGAATTCTACGAGAAGGCGAAGATCTTAAGGGATCACGGAATGGATCCTCAGAGGAAATATTGGCATATGTATGTAGGTTTCAACTACAGGATGACGAACATGCAGGCAGCCATAGGATTCGCCCAGGTGGAAAGGATTTCCGAAATACTTCAGAGGAAGCTGCAGATTGCCGAACTCTTCAGGAAAAAGCTCTGCTCAAACACCAACTTTATTTTATCCCCAAAGAACGACTGGTCTGTCAACATCTGCTGGATGTTCTCAATCGTTCTCAAGAATGGAACATACAACGGCCTATCCAGAGACGCATTGATAGAAGTTCTGAAAAAACAGAACATTGAGTCGCGCCCATTCTTCTATCCCATCTACAAGATGCCTCCATACCATTCCGAAATAAGTCTTCCGGCCTGTGAATACCTATCCGCAAACGGAATAAATCTTCCTTCATTCCCGGAACTGAAGAACGATGAAATAGAGCACATCTGTAACTTTTTAAACGGCTGCGCACCCATCTAAACTAACCGAGGAAAAACTTTTGGACAAAATCTTCCATTACGATTATTTCGCACTGAAGGGCGTGAACCTTGAGGAATGGTCCCGTGATTTCTGGTGGACAATACCGAGAGAGACTACTACGCAGATAACAGTCGACTTCAAGACCGAGCACTGCAGGCTCATCGAGCAGTATGGGCGCACGTTCGAAGGTGACTGTCTGCTCATTGCATATCTGATATCGACCAAGTTCGCCGAGGCCGTTAATCATTCCGCCTCGATACAGAGGATAAGGCAGGCGGGATGGGAGCTGAAATACAGCGACAAGCTTACACTTGTGCCGAACCTCGACGGTAGCCGCGAAAATGTATCCTTTGGATTCAGCAGCTTCAAGAAGATCGACTACAGGATGAAGCGACGCCTTTACAACTGCAGCAAATCATTCGACCTGAATTTCAAGAAGGGCAGTTACAACTTCACCGATCATATTATCGGTAAAGGGACCACCATATCTCTCGGAAGCACTTACGAACGCCGCTATGCACAGGCTCTCGACAGATGGATCCGATTGGAATCCCCGGGATTCCTGATGGACTATTCAATTTCCGAAAACCCTTCACCGGAAACAAGGAGCCTGTTCAGGCAGTTCAGCAATGAGATGTTGGATTTCTCCAGAAAATACATGATGCGGGTGTTCGGCATGGAACTTCCCCAGAAAGTCTGCAACGCCCTGCTCGTCTTCTCGGAAAGCTATCTCTGCGACATTGCCGAAGCATATTCCTCGATGAGGAAGATCGCCGCAAGGAAAAAAATAAGACATGCAATGACATGCACCGCCGGAAGCCAGTACATCAGGGCCTTCAGCACCGCCGTAAGAAATGAGGGTGGAAAAATCACAGGGTTCCCGCACGGCTATTTCATAAGCCACCATTCTGGGTCGCGGCTGCCGTTCCACGAGCTTTCAACAGTCGATGAATTCGTATCGTTCTTCCCCGGGAACGTTGAACTTTACAGGCGCAACATGGCTCTGAACCCCATTCCCAGGAACAACAAGGTCGAAATCCTGACCGACAATACACCGAATTTAAAGATCCTGTGGGACTCGTACAAGGTCAAACCTGTTCCGGACAAGATAAAGACGGTGATGCTCCTGGAGCTCTCATTCATCTCAGAATGGACCGGATATTTTGTCGCCGACGTCATGGTGAACTACCAATTCTACTACGAGCTGTGCAAGACTCTCTCGAAAAACGGCTACAATATCATCTTCAAGAGACGTCCAAAGGATATATCCTGGGAGGGCTTGAACATCTTTGAAAACATACCAAACTTAAAAACAACATATGACCATTTCGAGTCGCCTGGGGTGGTTGACCAAGCCGATGCTGTAATCGTGCAGTACGGATGCTCTTCCACACTTTATTATGCGATGTGTACGAACAGGCCGGTGATCTATGTCGATGCTGGTTGGGAACCCTGGTTCCCGGATGTGTACGCCTCGATGGAGAAGCGCTGCAGGATTCTCCATTGTAAATACGATGAGCGCAACAGGACAGTCTTCGACGAGACGGAGCTTCTTGGGATCCTCGAGAAAAAACCTGAATCACCGGACACGGAATTCATGGATAAATACCTGTTCCCGGAGAAATAACAACTAATTCCATGTGTTTAACAAATTATGTTTCAAATTTTCAAACATACAAATAATAAAAGTAAAATTGATTTCAAGCCTATTGTCATGACATGGATTGCAGGTGCTGTTTTTTCATTCCTCATAATTTGCATTGTCAACTATTTCTTCCATGATTCTGCGAATCCATCCGCCTGGAATCCCGAGCTGAAAAAACTGATCCCGAAAAATAATATGACCATTCGGCACCGCTCTGAGGGATGGGGCGACAGCAAAGTCGGTAAATATGCTATTTGCGGAGTCAAAGACCTCGCCGCCGTCAAATGCCCGAAGATTCTGATATGGGGGGATTCATACGTCCAGGGGCTCCAGATGGACGACAAATACAAGATGGCTCAAGTTCTTACCGAGACTTGGAATGTTGACAGGGGAAGCAAGACTGAGCTGCTTGCCGCTGCCGTGGCCTACGGGGGAGCTAATATCGCGGACTATTACTTCTCAATGCCGTACTATCAGAAAGTTGCAGGAAATCCTATCTGCAACATAATTTTCCTGCACAACTTTACAGATACATTACCAGACCAGGTTGGAATCTCATCTGCCGTTTTCACTTCTGAACCGCAACTTTCACTGAAATTCAACTATACCAAACAGGTGTTATGGAAACAAGATGTCATCCAATATATGTACCTTACAGGAATGGATCCGCTATGGTATCTGTATAAGGATATTGTTTCATACGATTTCGACTTCAGGATCGAGACTTTTGATAAGAGACACAACATAGTGAAAGTTAATAGTGACGGCGATCTTTTAGAAAATAAGAAACCGAATGAAACAACCATCAGGGCATGGGATTTTATTTTGAAGAAAATAAAAGAAGTCTCAGTTGTCCCTGTTATTCTTGTCTACTGCCCAAATCTACCACAACCCTCAAAAGGGAAGATAAACCTAGAAGACTCCGAGAAGGACTCGGTCCCCGCCTTCAAAAAAGTCTGCGACGAAAACAATATTGATTTTATAGACATGACCCAGGACTTAAGGGAATTTTATATAACCACGCACATATTCCCCAGAGGTTTCCAGAACTCCATCCCATATGGAGGTCATATAAACAGATACGGGCACATGCTGGCCGCCAAGACAATTAAAAAATATCTGAAAGATCATATAGATGCTCTTCACCCAGATTGAATTCTTCATACTTTTTGCGGGAGTAATACTTTTCCTGAGGCTTGTGAAAAACCACCGCGCCCAGAAGATATTCCTGCTCCTTTTCAGCTATTACTTCTACGCATACTGGGATTGGCGCTTCCTTTTCCTGCTGCTAGGCTCGACGTGCATCGACTATACCATCGGCATAGCCTTGGGAAAATCCAAGTCACAGGTGGAAAGGAAATTCCTTATAGTTGCATCTCTTATAACTAATCTAGGAGTCCTCTGCCTTTTTAAATATTTCAATTTCTTCATTGACAACCTCAGGCCGATCATTGAATCCTTTGGATTCAGCCCCACAAATCTGAGCCTTCTGCTTCCGATTGGAATTTCCTTCTACACTTTCCAATCCCTGAGTTATACAATTGATGTATACAGGAGGACTATAAAACCATGCAAAAACTTCTTCGACCTCGCCCTCTGCATAGCCTTCTTCCCCCAGCTTGTCGCCGGCCCCATAGTGCGGGCGTCGTATTTCATGCCGCAAATAGAAAAACCAAGAAGGATGACCCTTCTTAACGCCTATTATGGATTCAGGCTTGTTGTCTACGGACTGTTCAAGAAGGTGTTCATTGCAGACAACATCGCGATGTTTGTGGATAATGTCTTCGGCAATGCTGGAATGTACTCATGCATGACAACATGGCTCGCAGTTGTCGCCTATGCCATACAGATATACTGCGATTTTTCGGGTTATTCCGACATGGCGATAGGAATGGCCAGGATTATGGGGTACAAATTCAGGAGGAACTTCAACCTGCCATACATAGCTAAAAACATGAGTGATTTCTGGCAGAGATGGCATATATCCCTTTCAACATGGCTGCGGGATTATCTTTATATTCCTCTGGGTGGAAACAGGCTTGGAACCGCAAGAACCTACATCAACCTCATGATAACAATGATACTGGGTGGCCTTTGGCATGGGGCGGCCTGGACTTTCCTCGTATGGGGAACCATACATGGGGCGGCCCTAGCGGTTCAGAGGATGATTCCTTTCTTTGACAACTCGTCTGACAGTAAATTATCAAATGCACTGAAGCCCATCGCTGTATGGGCTCTGACGTTTCTCGTAGTTCTCATAGGATGGGTCTTTTTCCGGTCTCAGGGATTTACAGCCTCGTCCCTGATGCTCAGACAGATGTTTGCCCCAATTGAAGGAATTGGCTGGTATCACCCTTTTGTAATCGGAGTCATAGTTTCAATGTTCATTCTTAATCTTGCACATGTTTTGAAATATGAGAAGCTATTCCACCTTGGCCCCTTTCAACTCCGAAGCCCGATAGTTCTTTTTACAATGCTCTGGCTGACCATAGTTTTTCACCCTAAAACTTTCAACCCATTCATATACTTTCAGTTTTAAATATAAAAAGGAATTCACTCATGGGACTCTCAACTCTTCCATCGGTTTTGAAAAACCGCGGTATCGGCGGGACGCTTAAGTACTTGTACAGAGGCACCAGCTTCCTGGCAAACCGCCTGATCCCAGGCAAACAGTTCGCTGAATACTCAGTATGGGACGGGGAATACAAGATGCTCCTCAATGTCCATGACAATGGAATTTCCAGGACGCTGGCGTTAAACGGCAAAAGGGAAATGCAGCTCCGCGCGATCCTGGAGGAAGAGGTAAAACCAGGCATGTGCATCTTCGATCTGGGCGCAAACATCGGATACTATGCGATATGGGAAGCCCTCTGTGTCGGACCCGAAGGAAGGGTCTACTGCATCGAACCAAGCCCTGCGAACTTCGAACTGCTTCAGAAAAATGTCGAATTGAACGGAATGAAAGACAGGATGGAAATGTACAACGTCGGTGCCGCTGACCGCTTAGGCGAAGCCGATTTCCACCTTGCCGAATACTCGAACCTCCACACTTTCATGGCAGAACAGTATAAATTCGGTGATAAATCAAAGAAACTCCTGAAGGGGCAGACCATCAAGGTTCCACTGACAACTGTGAGCGAATTCGCCAAAGGCAAAAGAAAAATAGATTTGATCCGTATGGATGTCGAGGGTTTTGAAGTCGAAGTCATCGATGGAATGGAGGAGGCTTTTAAGAACGACCCCGATTTCGGGCCTACCATCTGTTTTGAAACTCATTTCCCGAAATATGACGACACCCATCACAGCATGAGGAAAAGGCTCCTCGGCCTTTTTGGCAGGGGATATAAGGTGACAAGGATCTCCAGCAACAGCGAGAAGAAGAACCAGAATATCCTGGCCATGGGATACAAACCCTACAAGACCATGATGACTTCAGACACGCACATACAGGGCCTCTACAAGGACATAAAAAATGAAGATGCGGAAAAACTCATCTGTGATCTTGGCGGAGTCAGGGATGTGCTGCTGAAGAGGGGATGATATTCATTAAATGCTTTTTAATTCATATATATTCATATTCCTTTTCCTTCCCGCCACGATAATAGGCTTCTTTGCAATTGCCTCCACAGGCAGGAGGCAGATGGCGCTTGCATACCTGGTGGCAGCTTCGCTTTTCTTCTATGCCTGGTGGAATCCTGTATACATAATACTGATCCTCCTATCCATCATATTCAACTATCTGATGGGTATGGAAATAGGAAAGGATACACGGAAAAGTTCCGCCAAGCGCATACTTATCCTAGGAATTATGGCGAACCTGCTGCTTCTGGGATACTATAAATATGCAAATTTCTTCGTAGACAACATCAATTTATTCGTTCACAGCGGAATCCGCATGGACAACATCATCCTGCCGATCGGCATATCTTTTTTCACGTTCACCCAGATAGCATTCCTGCTCGACGCATACCGCGGGGAGACCCGTGAATACAATTTCTTCCATTACTGCCTGTTCGTGACTTTTTATCCGCACCTTTTGGCAGGACCCATTGTCCACCATAAGGAACTGATCCCCCAGTTCAGGAAGAAGAGCATATACTTCTTCAACTACCGTTTCCTCTCCATAGGCTTGACTGTTTTCGCCATAGGCCTCTTCAAGAAGGTGGTCATCGCAGATACAGTTGCCACATATTCGACCCCAGTTTTCGCGGCCGCCGCAACAGGCTCACTAATCACTTTCTTTGAGGCCTGGACCGCTGCTCTGGCCTACACCTTCCAGATATATTTCGATTTCTCTGGATATTCAGACATGGCTATCGGGCTAAGCTATATGTTCGGAATCAAGCTCCCGTTCAATTTCAACTCGCCATACAAGTCCGTCAACATCGTGGAGTTCTGGAGATGCTGGCATATGACCCTTTCAAGATTCCTGAGGGACTATCTTTACATCCCTCTAGGCGGAAACCGTAAGGGTAAAATACGCCGATATGTGAACCTGTTCGTAACAATGCTGCTGGGCGGCCTCTGGCATGGGGCCGGCTGGACTTTCGTAATCTGGGGAGCTCTGCACGGATTCTATCTTATTGTGAACCACGGTTGGGATGTCTTCAAATCACGCTTCGGATTCGCCGCATCTTCAAACGCATGGAAATGGCCTGCCAGACTGCTTACATTCCTGGCAGTAGTCTTCGCCTGGGTCTTTTTCAGGGCCGAGAATTTCAATACTGCCATTGTCTTTCTCAAAGGAATGTGTGGCCTCAACGGGGTTTATCTACCGGAAGGTTATCTTAATAAGCTCGGATCCTTCGGAAAATTCCTTTCGGATTCCGGCGTAAAATTCATCGATCCAAAATTCTATTTCGGACTGCCGGCATGTGGACTGCTATTCATCCTCCTGCTGGTTGTCTGGTTCATCCCGAACACTCAGCAGATACTTTTCAGGCATAAGATAGGCCTTGATGTCCACCATAAGATCGAGGTTTCATCATTCTGGCGGCCTCTCACCTGGTCGCCCAACATCTGTTGGACGATCATCATATTCATCATCAGCATAATTTCACTTGTAATGATAAGCGACACCAATGAATTCCTCTATTTCCAGTTCTAAAGGGCGTCCCTTCAAAAAATACCTTATAACCTATTCCGCCCTTATGGGTATGGCAGCGCTTGCACTCATCCCGAATTATTTGTTCCTAAGAAACAGCGGTGAACTACTGAGCTTGTCAAAGGTTGTTGATATCCAATGCTCCTCTCCATTCGATGTAATCTACGGTACTGCATTGCATGATGTCACGTTCTTTTACAAGCAGCACCTCTTCGACAGGCTGAAACCTGAGATCGCCGGACTCGGCTCTTCAAGGATGATGCTTTTAAGAAAAGAATTCTTCAAAATCCCCTTCGTGAACATGGGGGGGACTATGGGATCCTTCACGCAGGGGCTGGTCATCGCAGACAAGATGGCAGGTTCTGGCAGGAACCTGAAAACCGTCCTCATTGGAATCGATTTCTGGTGGTTCAATGAAAAGCTTGAGCATACTTTCCAGACTACCGAGCCGCAACAGTTGACGTTTAAGAAACTTCTCACACCGTTCACGTGGATTTATGAGGGGAAGGTAACAGCCGGTGACTATTTCAGGCTGGCTAGCCCTTTTTACGACAGAAGCAACGAAAGGCAAATAGGGATACTTGCGAACAAGACAGGTTCAGGTTTCGGTTCCGACGGCTCCTATTTCTACAGCAACGCTTTCATAGGTGAGAAATATTCCTCCAAACAGATCAGCATGTTCGTGGACATGGCAAAAAAAGGGACTTCACGTTTTCTGTTCTCTGACAAGATGGATTCCCCAAGTTTCGAATCATTCATGAAATTACTGAAGTTTTTCAAATCAAAAAATATAAACGTTGTCGTCTTTCTGACACCTGTCGCCCCTTCCGTAGCAAAGGAGATGAAAGCGTCTGGCAATTTTAAATATGTCGACGACATGAAGGAAGCCTTCGAGAAGAACAAGATAAAATATTATGATTTCCTGGATGTGTCCAGTATGGGCGCGACAGACTCTGAGTTCTATGACGGAATACATGGGAGTGAACTCACATATTGCAGGATATTGGATTCCCTCTGTAAAAATGAAAAGTCATTGTCAGAAACCGTAGATATCAACCAAGTAAGGAAATACCTTGACAATCCCGATATGGTCAACAGCCTCCCTCACAAAAGGAACAAATCCCAAAAGGATGCTTACCATTGAAAATAAATGTCCTCACAAACAATTCCTGCCCCAACTCAAAGGCCTTCAACTGCCCTCTGCTCGCTTCCAGGCCGTATTTCAAGGCCAAGAATTTTGATCTCAACTTCAGGTGGAGGATATCCGAAAAGGCATATGATTGCGACGTCCTCTTCATAAACTCCAATGTCTTTAGGACGTTCTGGAAATCTGACAGTTATAAAATTTTTAAATTTCTCGAGTCCGCAAGGACTCGGAATTTAAAGATTTTATGGTTTGACACAACTGACAGCACATGGTGTACCCAGTTCAAAGTAATGCCATACGTGGATCTTTTCCTGAAAAGTCAGGTCTTCAAGGACAGGAGGAAATACCTCGAAAGGTTCCGGACAGGACGCATTTTCACCGATTATTTTGATGGCCTATACGGTACGGCTGAAAAGGAGGAGAATTTTCCGCTACCCACAGAAAAGGATCTTTCTAAAATCGGAATATCCTGGAACACCTGTTATGAGAACTATACCGAATCGCGTTTCGGATTCACCGCAAGGCTGCTTCAAAAAACTAGACCTCTCTTCTCGTCTGTCCTGCCTGAAAGACTGTCCATCAACTTCATGTCTCCAAACATACAGCGCAACATCAAAGTGAGTTGCCGGATCGGGATCTCACATTCACGACCATCTGTTATAGCGCACAGGAAAGCCGTCATTGAAATCATGAAGTCAATGAATGTTCCGACTTCAAAAATCAAGCTGCCGGAATATTTCTCGGAACTGCGAAGTTCGCAGATCGGCATCGGCCCTTTCGGCGTAGGCGAAATAACTTTGCGCGATTATGAGATCATAATCTGCGGTGCCGTACTTGTGAAACCAGACATGGGCCATTTAGAGACATGGCCGGATCTTTTCCAGCCTGACAAGACATTCATAGCCCACAAATGGGATTTATCGGACATGGAGGAGAAAATGGCATCAACACTCGGGAACAATGATAAACGGATTCATATTGCCACTGAAGCCCAGAAGGTGTACAAGGATGCAATTTCAGCCGATGGTCTTGCGAATTTCGCAGGTAGGCTAATGGGAATAATTATGACATAGGCAATCCTCCATCTCAGCTAATTTCCTCTATTAGCAATAAAGAATTTCCTGACGGGCATCCTATCCCCGCTGCAAGCAACGGGGTATTACGGACGCCCTCCCTCGCCTCACGGCGGGCCGGAGATTCTTTATAACAAAAGAAAATCAAAGCCGACCCAAGGGTCGGGGAATTTGACCCAACTAAGATTAAGGTGTATTAACGTCCCATCGGGACATGCTGGCAATAGGCAGGCGTTTCAACGCCTGTATAAACGGTAAAAATAGAATTCGCATGCCGTTAGGTATGCGCCGTATCAACAATGTCCAACAGTTACATTTCAATATATATCCACGCAGTGTTCAGCACTAAAAGCCACGAACCTTTCCTAACACCGGAAATAAGAGAGCGTCTTTTCCCATATTTTGGAGGCATTGCAAAATCAAATGATTTTCTACTTCTTAAGGCTGGAGGAGTTGAAAATCATGTTCACCTTCTTCTCTCGCTTCGCCAAGACATGGAAACATCCAGATCTCTTCAGCTTTTGAAAGGTGGAAGTTCAAAATGGCTCCATGAGACCTTCCCGTCTCTCAGAAATTTCGCATGGCAGGAAGGGTATGGTGCGTTTAGTATTGGTGTATCGCAGATAAAAATGACCGAGGACTACATATCATGTCAAGAAGAACATCACAGGAAATTGTCTTTCAAGGATGAATACATCTCCTTTCTGAAGAAACATAATATCATATATGACGACAAATATATATTTGGATGATATACATCGCATGCCTACGGCATGCGTAAAATTGTTTTCTTTTACACACAGGCGTTAAAACGCCTGCCTATTACCAATTCATCCCTACGGGATTACATGTGTCATTTTAGAAAAGCAACAGAATATTATTTTATTTATCCATACTAATAATCTCTTTTTCGTCCCATAGGGATCTCATGGAAATAGGCAGGTGTTTCAACCCCTGAACAAATGGTAGGAATGAAATGCGCATGCCATCAAGTATGCGATGGAAAAGCTCATGCAAGGCGTCTACATACTAGTCATGGAACTCCGTAAAAATTCACCTATGAGAATTGGTTCCCTTGGAATCATTGATTTAAAGAAAGGCTTCTATGCCTACACCGGTTCGGCCATGGGCGGACTGGAGCAACGGATAAAACGTCACCTTCGAAAAGAGAAAAATATTCACTGGCATATAGATTATCTTCTTCAGAAAGCGGAAATAAAAAAAGTCCACATAAAAGAAACGAATTCAAAAGAGGATGAATGCAGGACTGCCGTAGCACTGATGAATGATGGCGGTACCCCAATCATCAATTTCGGCTCATCGGACTGCAACTGCAAAAGCCACCTTTTTTATTTTAAGGCAAAATCCGGCATTGCATCAAATAACAGGACTGGCGTTCTAAGAGACTTCAAACAGATATCAATATATGGAAAACGTCCTTTGCGTTAAAAAAACATATGAACATTCTTCTCGTATCAAGCAAATACATGCCTGAATATTCAGGTTCCGGCTACAGGGCCCACAACCTTTACAGAAGGCTGACTGAAAAGCATCCGGAGATTAAAGTGACAGTGCTCGCAGGATCTGAAACTGACAACACCTGCACTGATTACGTGCATAGTGGTTTCAATGTGAAAAGGATTGCCCGCAAACCTTTCCCGGATGCCGGACGCGGATTCATCAGGGCTTTGAAGATATCGATGAATTTCCACTCGGAATTTGTTGCCGCAACAGAACACATCAAGACATTGCCCAAGCTTGATCTGATACACATATTCGGCAAGAATTACGTGACAGCTGCCGCATTGAATTATGCAAGAAACCACGGGATCCCGGCAATAATTGAACTCTGCAACGAGATGGACACTCCGCTTCAATACGTCCCAATCGTAAACAGGGTTGAAGCTTCAAGCAGGCTCCCGGACAAATACCATTTCATATGCATCTCGGAAAGACTCAGGAACGCCTGCCTGAAAAACAATATCCCGGAAAACAATCTATGGTGCAGGCCCAATCCGGTGGATGAATCCCGCTTCAAACCAGTTGGCAACGAAGTCAAAAGCTCACTGAGAAGGAAACTGTCAAAATTCTCTGATGACGACATAGTAGTCACCTCCATCGCAAATTTCATTCCAAGAAAAAACCACAGGATCCTCATTGAGGCGGTCAGACTTCTTCCGGAGCAGTACAAGATTTTCCTGGCCGGGCCAATAGTTGAATCCGGACCACTGACAGGTAGGGATTCCTCAGTCTTCAACGATCTCGTAAATACTGTCTCCAAACACGACCTGGGAAAAAGGGTGCAATTGTCCAGCGGCTTCATAGAAAACATAGGAGAGTATTACCAGATGTCGGACATATATGCTTTTCCAAGCCTTAGCGAAGGGCTTGGAACACCTGTGCTTGAAAGCCTTGCATGTGGAATTCCAGTAGTTGCAAACAGGATTCCAGGAGTGACAGATGTTTGGATAAAAGATGGCAGGAACGGATATCTGAGCGGCGATGACGCTGTTGAGTTCGCAGAGAAGATATCCGCGGCCTTCAAAATTCCCAGAAGCGACATGCTCGGGGAATCAGACTCCATCCTTTCGAAGGCGTCAACCGGAGTGCTGGATGAAAAATACATGGACATCATACGAGACCTTGTGAAAAGCTGAAATCATTCATAACATCAGGTAAAAAGGGAAACACATGGATTTAATAAAATATTTCAGCTTCTACAACAGGCTCACAAACAAGAAGTTCTTCGTATTCATAGTGCAGATATTCATCGCCGCCATCCTTGAGATGCTATCCGTGGGAGCATTCCTTGCGGTGGTTGATTCAGGCTCCGGGATGAAAGGGTCCAACTTCGTCACACGGCAAATATATTCCATGCTCTCGATCTTCAAGCTTTCGGAAAATAACCAGCTACTTCTCCTAATGATAATCTGCAGCATGCTTTTCCTGACCGGCAGCATATTCCTGATATACTCCGCATGGTACAGCGCAAAACTGCAGGCGGAGATATATGTGAAGCTCCAACAGGAAATAGTAAGGAAGTTATTCAATGCCAACTATGAATACTTCGTATCACAGAACATAGGGTACATAAATAATGCGGTGGTCTATGAGATGAACAAGGTAAGCGCATCCTTCAAGTTCTTTGCGACAATTATAACAAGTGTACTCCTGTCCTGCGTCTACATGATATATCCACTGATCCTGAAACCCTTACTTCCAATTCTGATGGTCGTGCTCTGCATCCCGCTGGTGTTCGTCTTCCGCCTCATAAACAATAAGACGAAATACTATTCCATCAGGAACACGCAGGAAGGGGGCAGCATGAATGGCATCACATACCAGATTCTTGGCCATTTCAAATATCTGAAGGCCACTTCAAAGCAGGACAAAGTAATGGGGAAGCTCGAAAGGCAGAGCATTTCCTTCAACTACGCAGTGAGGATGCTGAGCCTTTGGGGAAGCATAAGCTCTGACGGGTTCAAACCGCTTATAATTATCGAAACCTTTGCGATAATCTTCGTAATGATAACGTTTTTCAACTATAACATGTTTGAAGCATTTGTCATGATGGCGTTGCTTTATGCAGCACTGCAGAAGCTGATATCCATACAGGGGTCCTACCAGAAATTCATCTCATCCTGCGGAGGCATCTTCATATATGAAAAACTACAGAAGGAGCTAGCCGACATGGAGGAAATAAAGCATTTCTCCGGCATGGACATCCCAGAATTCTCAGGCCCGATAAGCTTCCAGAACGTCACCTTCAAATATTCAACCCAGGCCGAACCTGTCTTAAGGAACATGACCCTCGAAATTAAACCTAACACGACGGTGGCGTTCGTAGGAGGATCAGGAGCGGGTAAGTCAACACTTGTAAACCTTGTATGCGGCCTCCTCTACCCACAGGAAGGCTCCATTAAGATTTCAGGGAAGGACTACAGAACAATCGATATTAAGAAACTGCGTGAATCGATCGGCTATGTGACGCAGGAGCCTGTTATCTTCAATGACACAGTCGCAAACAACATCACCCTGTGGGATAAATCCATCTCAGACAGCATGCAGCAGGTGTCAAAACGCGCCTCCGCGGATGAATTCATACAGCAGCTGCCTCTGAAATACGAAACCATGCTCGGTGACAACGGAATAAATATTTCCGGCGGACAACGCCAGCGAATCACGATAGCCAGAGAGCTTTCCCGGAACACTCCCATACTTATTTTCGATGAGGCCACCAGCTCCCTCGACACCGAAACTGAACGGAAAATACAGGACAGCATCGATGATACCCACGGCGAAAAAACAATTCTGATAATCGCACACCGCCTCTCAACTGTCAGGAATTCCGACAAGATCTACGTGCTCGACAGAGGCGAAATAATAGAAGAGGGTCCATACGACGAGCTCTATAACCGGAACGGCAGATTCCGCCAGATGGTCGACAGCCAGTCTTTGAATTGAGTGATTGGAAAATTGGGAGATTGAAATACTGAATGATTGAATTAGTTGGAGTTTTATAAATGAACAGCGAAGAATTAAGAAAAAGAACAAAGAGTTTTGCTCTTAGTGCAATAAAAATTGCTGAGTTTCTTCCGAATACAATTTCTGGAAGAATAATATCAGGGCAATTCATAAAGGCTGCAACATCAGTCGCCTCAAATTACCGGGCTGCCTGCAGAGGCCGTTCGAAAGCCGAATTTAAAGCAAAACTCCATATAGTACTGGAGGAGGCAGACGAATCCGTATTCTGGATTGAAATGATCATTGAGTCCAGCATGATTAACAATGAAGATATCGCCTGTCTGCTGAAAGAAGCCAACGAGCTAACAGCTATTTTTTCAAAATCTCTTTTCACCGCAAGACAGAACGATTCTTAAATTATCAAATCACATATTCCATAAATCTTAAAATCACCAAATAATAAAATCACCAAATAATCATGTGCGGATTCGTAGGAATAATTTCTAAAAACGGCAAGCGTTTTCCTGAGAAGACACTCAGGGAGATGACTGGCATCATTACCCATCGCGGCCCAGACGACGAAGGCTTCTTCTTCCATGAAGACTGGCTTGCAATGGGTTTCCGCAGGCTGAGCATACTGGATCTGAGCCCAAAAGGTCACCAGCCTATGCTTTCGCATGATGGCCGTTACGTCATAGTTTTCAACGGGGAGATATACAACTACTGCGAAATTCGCAAAGATCTGGAAAAGGAAAACTATCCCTTCCAATCGAACACCGACACGGAAGTGATAATCGCGGCCTATCAGCGCTGGGGCAGTCAGTGCCTGTCAAAGTTCAGCGGAATGTTCGCATTCATGATCGCCGATCTGAAAGAAAGGACTGTCTTCATCGCCAGGGATCCACTTGGCATTAAGCCGCTTTTCTGCTTTGAAGACGAAAACAACTACATATTCTGCAGCGAAATAAAATCCTTGCTGCCGTACCGCAACTTGGAACCCAACCTGGGCTCAATCAGGGAATATCTCGTCTTTAGGTCAGTGGTCGGTAAAAACACAATGTTTAAAAATGTGTTTAGTCTGACAGAAGGCCATTACAAGGAATATAGGAACGGTGATTTCACTGAGAATGAATACTTCAATCTCTCCTCAACGCTCAAACCTGATTACGGGAAATCGTTCGACGAGATATGCCATGAGATTGAAAACACCTTGAAGGAAAGCATCAGGATACACCTAAGGAGCGATGTCGAGCTCGGCGTCCAGCTCAGCGGGGGTGTGGATTCAAGCCTCATAACAGCAATTGCATCACAGCAGACCCGGAAGAAATTCCATACGTTCTCAGTATCCTTTAAGGAATCGGCATATGACGAATCTGAATACCAGAAACGCGTCTCCTTAAAGTACGGAACCGAACACCACGACTTTCCGATGGACGAACAGAATTTCACCGAATTATTCATGAAGTCCATATGGCACTTTGAGCATCCCTTGAACGATCCCAATTCAGTCTGCACATATTTCCTGACCAAGAAAGCCAGAGATTTCATAACTGTCATGCTGTCTGGCGAAGGTGCCGACGAATCATTCCTCGGATATTCCAGATTCCTTCCATCGTCCATGAAGATTCTGAGATTCAGGACGTTCCTCCACAGACATCCGGATTTGCGGGAGACGCTTTTAAAAATTACCGGCAAAAATATTTTCAACATCACCAGATACAATCCTTCGATGTACGTGCTTTCATATTCGGATCTTAACCTGACAGACAGACTTCTCAGAGGTGATGACTCGTCATTCGAAGGCAGGCTCAGTGTTTTAAAACAGGCAAAAGGAAACGTCCTGAACGAAGCACTCCTGCAGGATCAGAACTGCGATCTGGCCCAGTGGTTCTGGCGCTCAGACAGGATGGGAATGGCTGCTTCCATGGAGCTCAGAGTGCCATTCTGCACAGTGCCGATGTTCACCCTCGCAAACTCCATCCCCTATGAACAGCGTGTATTCAAAGGCGAAAGGAAAGCCACTCTGAAGAGGATTGCTGAAAAGTATATCGACAAGGATCAGATCTACAGGAAGAAAATCGGATTCGGCACACCTATTGACGTATGGCTTGGACGTAACGGGCCATACAGCGAAATGTACTCCGAAACAGTCGGCTCAGACAGCTTCAAATCCCGCAGCTTCATTGACCATGATCATTTCAACAATATTTACTCCTCCCATAAAAACGGTACATACAGGGAAATAAACAGCGGCTATCTCTGGACTTACTTCAACCTAGAAAACTGGTACAGAATCTTCTTTGAAGGCGGCTGGAGGAAGTTCTAAAGTTCTAAAGTTCTAAAGTTCTGAGTTTATATGAAAATATATAAATCCATACAACTAAAGCAATCCCTTCAAAAATATAAACTTGCTTGGGTAATTTTTATTTTCTCTATTATCGGAATCGGAGCAACTCCATTTTTAACACCATCATTAGGGGGAAACATAGGAGGATTTACAATGATGCTGACATTATTGTGCATCTTCAAATATTCAATAACCTCGGCACTATGTAAATCAGCTTTATTCCTAGGATTTCTACTACTATTTGTATATAGCATCACCATCTGTTTTCCCCTGAATGACCATAGATTGAAGGCTAGAAGAATAAAAGATTGCGACAACCTCAGAGAAATTTGGAAATCCATAGAGATGTTCAAGAATGATTGCGGGATTTTTCCATTCGCTCTTGGACATTGGACAGTTGTTGGATGCTGGATATATCAAAGATTCTCGTGTTTTAATCTGCCCAACACAGAAAACAGAACCACCTTTAAACAGCAATGATATAAGAAAAGGGCAGTGCGGTTATTTATATTGGGGCAATAATATTAGTGACATGAATCCAGAAACAATCATTGCATGCACTAAGCCTGGATTATTAAGCATGCCCGCTATATTTAAGAAGGGTTTCTTGAATGTGCCTTGGAATTTAAGAACAATTGGTGGAGATAATTATGTCAATGTGCTTTATCTAGACGGACACGCATCGGGATTTCTAAAACCCCCTGATGATCTAGAAATAATAACTGAAAAGATTAACCCTTTAAAATCCCACTCCACTTACAGCCCATGACGACAAGGCGAATCGAGGCGGGTTAAGAAGAAAGAATTGGCAAGAAACAATAAAATATTATAAACTATCGCCTTAAAGTAATCCGACTCCTCCGTCATCCTGAGGCTTAGGCGTTCTGAAGTTCTGAAATCCTCAAATTAAAATTACTTGAGTTATGGGAATCAAAGCTTAAGAGTTGAAAATTTAAAACAAAAGTGGAGCTTGATTAATTTTGGATAATAGAGAGTTTAAGATTTTACTGGAGAAGAGAACTTTGAACTTTGCAACAGAAATAGTTAAGTTCTGCATGTATCTGCGCCAGTTGAATATCCCAGACGCATTGATAACACAACTACTAAAAGCTGGAACTTCAATTGGGGGCAATTACCGGGAAGCAAATAGGGCAGAGTCGAAAAAGGATTTTATTCACAAGATTGGCATCTCAGAAAAAGAGGCTTCCGAAACAGAATATTGGCTGGAAGTATTAAACGGAAGTAAATTACTCGACTCTGTCACCACAGCATCTTTAATTATCCTTTTGAAAGAGGCCAAGGAATTGCTTGCAATTTTCAACTCAATATCAAGAAAAAGTAAAGAGAAGTTCTAGAGTTCTCTAGTGATACAGTAAAAAAATAAAAGGTTAGAGTCCCGGATATCTAAATGTTCTGAATTGATAATGTGCAATCCAAATCCACAACTTCAGAACCCTAGAACTCCAGAACTTTAAAACTTCTTCATTATGTGTGGAATCCTAGTACATATCGGGAATGAGATAATTACTCCGGAGCATCCCGCCCTGGAGATTATCAAGCACCGCGGGCCAGACGGCCGTGGCGCCATGGCATTTCACCTAGATAAGTTCAATGTCTGCCTTGGTCACCGCAGGCTCTCCATAATAGATCTTTCAGAAAGGGGAAGCCAGCCGATGGCTTACGGAGATCAGTCGCTCTGGGTTGTCTTCAACGGTGAAATCTACAATTATATAGAAATAAAATCAGAACTGCAGTCCGCGGGTTTTAAATTCCATACGGATTCCGACACAGAGGTACTTCTCGCCTCTTACAGGAAATGGGGAAGGGAATGCCTTTCAAAATTCAATGGAATGTTCTCGTTTTGCATATATGACAGGGTGGCAAACCGTATTTTCATGGCGAGAGACAGATTCGGAATCAAACCTCTTTATTACTGGAACTCCCCTAAGGGCTTTTATGCTGTGTCTGAAATAAAACAGCTGACCGCTGTCCGGGGATTTGAAGCGTCAGTCAATCACGAGAAGCTTTATCACTTCCTGAACAGCAACGATTTCGATTACGACAGGGAGTCCATGTGGAAGGACGTATATGAAATCGAACCAGGGCACTGTGTAGAAATAAATCTCACCTCGTGGAAGCCGGGAGACACGCTGAAAATTGAAAAATGGTATGAACTGGATTACACTAGGAAAATAGATCTATCATTTGACGATGCCATCTGCGAATTTCGCAGGATACTCCATGAATCAGTGAAACTGAGAATGAGGGCCGATGTCCCGGTAGGATTCCTGCTGTCAGGCGGACTTGATTCCTCAACTCTCGTCGGCCTCGCAACAAAAATCCCCAGAGAAGAAAATGCACCGATTAAGACATTCTCTTCCTGTTATGACAACAGCTCGGTCGACGAAAGGGAATTCATAAATGAAATGCTTGGATTCTCGAAAGCTTCCTCATCCCTGCATTTTCCGAAACCCAGCGACATCACTGAAAACATTGACAAGATAATCTGGCACAATGATATTCCAGTAAGGCATGGCTCCCCTGCTCCGCACTGGCTCCTTTACAAGCATATCCGAGAAGACAATGATTTCAGGAAGGTGATTATAGAAGGACAGGGCGGCGATGAGATCCTGTGTGGATACCGTGATTTCTTCTGGAGCATGCTCTATGAGCTGCTTTCACTCAAATCCATGCCTGAGTTCTGCAGGGAACTTTCAGCAGTCCGCAGCAAACACGGGTATAGCTCAAAAATAATACTTAGGAAATTTGGAAGACTTGCCTTACCGGGAACGGTTCGTTATCCTGCCAATTCCGCAATTATCCCGGAGAATCTCTTAGGAAAAGGCAGAATCCCGGAAATACCTATAAGACGCGAACAACCGTCTGTAAAAACCATGCACCAGGCAAGACTTAAGATAATCAGATATATCCTCCACAATGTTGACAGGAATTCCATGGCTCACTCCAGAGAGACAAGAGTGCCTTTCCTTGACTACAAACTGGTTGAATTCTGTGTCAATATCCAAAACAGCTATAAGATCTCGGATGGGACTACAAAACGGATATTGCGTGAATCAATTAAAGACGTGGTACCTGAGAAAATCAGGAACCGCGGGGACAAACAGGGGTATTCAAGCCCTATGCCATCATGGCTTCGGAATGAACTCGTGGACTTCTTCAGGGAAAACATCACGGAGGCGGCAAAACTCCCGTTTGCACGTAAGGAGATTGTCATAAAGGAATCAAATGAATTCCTGTCGGGGAAACGCCAGTTTGATCCAATCTGGTGGAATCTGATTACCGCCAATAAATGGATCAATATGTTTAAGATGAACTTTTGAGAAATAGGTAGACTTCGTATGGACTCAGCAGAATTCAAACCGGTATTTTCAATACCATACTTTCTTTTGTCAGTCACCGATAAAAGAAAGTATGCGAATTTCGGGAACAAAGGGGAAGTTAAATTTTCCACGGATGCGGAAAACTTCAGGTTTTCAGTCTCCTGTTCCAATGTAAATCCATCCCCAATGATAAGGGAGATTGGAGACAAATGCATAATCCTCCTGGGCAGTCCGGTAGTAGGTGGCAGGATTGACCAGGGAAAGGCGATCAATCTTGTTTTAGACGAGACACTCCTTCCAGAAAAACTCTCTAAAGATCTTAACGGCGAATTCCTTTTCATAATTTTCAACAGGGCGTCAGGTTCGCTGAAAATCATAAATGACCGATTCACTTCAATTCCTGTTTATTACTATCACGATGAGGCTACCGGCAAATTCTACGCCTCCCCTTATTTCACATGCATGTGGGAGATAAGGAAAGAACTTGCCCTCAAGATAAATCAGGGGGCTTTGTGCGAATTCCTTTTCTTCCAGAGACTGCTTGGCACTAAAACATATCTTGAAAACGTACTGTTTCTTCCAGACGCATCAATCCTTGAAGTCTCCGGAAGAAAACAGTCTCTAATCCGTTACTGGAAAAGAAACTATGAGAAGAACAACTCATCCCTGAACGAGAATGCCGCCAGCCTCGCCGGACTTATCGGGAGGTCCGTGAAAAATAAAACCAGCGACGGAAAACGCTATGGTCATTTCCTGAGCGGAGGAATGGATTCAAGATCGGTGCTTGCAGCCTTTGAAAAGAACTATCCCACTTGTTTTACCGCTACAATCTCAGAAAACCGAGAACTTCGCACCGCGCGTGAAATAGCTCACACGAAGGGAGCTGAACACGTTTTCCTAAAACTTCATCCTGAACACTATTCGCAGATCTTCGAACCTGCCGTCAAGGTCATTGGGGGGATGTATAATTACGACCATGGACTTTTCCTCGGCTATGAGGAGCCTGTAAGGCAAAACGCCGATGTCTGCTTCCATGGGCATGGATTCGACTACATGTTCCAGGGGATGTACATACCTGGCAAGCCGATTGTAATCAGGGGAAGGACTCTGTATTACAAGACAATCCTCAGCCTGCCGGATGACCTGGCATCCTTCTACATCTCAAATGTTTCATACAGAATTAAACAGGCTGATGTCTGGAGCTTCATACGCCAGGAGAAACGGGCCGGACTCCAATTCTTCCAACGCGAAAGCGTTTCAAAAATACTTTCAGATGGCAGAAATCTGACCGCCTCTCCGAATGATCTATGGGAATATCTCACGTTCCATCATCTATCCAGGCATTACAGCTATCCGAACCATGCTACAATTGCGACTCTAACAGAACAGAGGACCATTTCCTTTGACAACGACATTTTCGACCTTTATCTCTCGCTTCCGGTCGAACAACGTTTTACAGGCAGGATTGAAAAGAAATGCCTTGAAATACTTGATCCGCGCCTCGCAAGGATCTGGAGCGCCAATACAAATCTACCAGTTACGGCTTCGGCTTTAAGGCAGACAGTTTATCAGCTTGCCGGATCAGTAAGGAACCGAATCTTCCCTCAAGAGCAGAAGCCGGAATGGATGGAGAGGACCTGGCCCTCACGCGAACACGCCCTGAGAAACCAGACGGTTCTCAAGGATGCTGTACTGTCACTCTGTAAATCCGATACTCTAGAGGAAATAGATTTTCTGGACATCAAAAAGATCAGGGACGAGTTCCCCCGCTGGCTGAACGGCGAAGATATTCCCGGCATAAGCGGTGACCTAGTCCAGACAGTGCTCTCACTGGGAACATTTCTAAAGATTTGAAACTTACAATAGAAGGAATAAAAACATGTATATCCTAGGAATCAACACAGGTCTAAACTCGTCTGCAATTCTGATGAAAGACAACAAGATCGTATTCGGGATACAGGAGGAGCGCCTTTCCAAATTAAAGAACCAGCCTGGATTCCCGATGCTGTCCATTCAGGCAGCACTTAAACATGAAGGAATAACCCTCAAACAAATTGACAAAGTATGTGTCGCAGGCAAAAGCTCTAAAATTCCGCACGACCGCAGTGAAGATCTGAATAAATTCCACGAAAGATATGGACAGATAAAAAACAAATGGTTCAACGAACATGAAAACATGTTTGTAAAAGTCGTACAGAAAGGGCTCCGTAAAATCGCCCCTTCAGATAAAAAGGTGAAAGAAAAGAAACTCGATGATTATCTTGAAGACAACCACCTCACCCACATACATGAAAGATTTGACCATCATCTATGCCATGCTGCTTCGGCCTATTACGGCCTTGCCAAAAATACAAAGGATAAATACCTGGTCTTCTCGCTTGATGGCGGCGGCGACGGCAGGACAAGCGCTGTTTACGTCGGCCACGGAAACAAGATCGAACAAATCGCATCCTCCGACTCTTTTTCGCCGGCATGCCTTTATGCGCATATAACCTACATCATGGGATTCATGCCGCATGAACATGAGTACAAGCTGATGGGACTAGCTCCTTATGCACAGCCACAGTATGCGAAGATCGTAAAAGACCTTCTTTATCAGTTCATCGGTTTTGATGATACGAATCCGCTAATCCTTACAAACACTTCCAAATATCCGGAAGTAAAGAATTCCGGGAGTCCGCAGAAACAGGAACTTATCCATGATCTCTTCAAAACAACTTTAAATCTCCGATTTGACACGCTTTCAGCCGGCCTCCAGCTCCTTGCAGAAGAGGTCGCCGTAAAATGGATAAAGGCCGGCATTAGCCGTACCGGCATTAAAAAAGTCCTTCTTACCGGGGGATTTTTCATGAATGTAAAAGCTAACAAACTCATCTCGGAAATCCCAGAAATAGAATTTGTAAATGCTTTCCCTTCCTGTGGCGACGAATCAAATGCGTTCGGTGCGGCCTTCCTGGGATACCAGAAGCTCAGCAGGGAAAACTCACCCGAAATCGAATTTGAAGGGTGCTGCATAGGCACAGATGCCATGTTTGACATTGAAGAAGCAAAAGAAAAATATAAGGACGCTGTCAACTTTGAAAAAGTTGAAAACATAAATGAAAGGATAGTTGATCTCCTTATAAACAGGAAAATTGTGGCGAGATGTTCCGGTAAAATGGAATTCGGCGCAAGAGCTCTCGGAAACAGGTCCATCCTTGCCTCTCCGGATGACATGAGGATCATCAACAAGATCAATGCTGCGATAAAAAAACGCGACTTCTGGATGCCGTTTGCTCCCGCTTCAATGGAAGACAAGCTTGATATCATTGTCGAAGTGCCGGATTCACTTAAGGAATGCTATTCGCCTTACATGATGTTTACATTTGATGTCAAACCCGCAATGTATGATAAAATAGTCGCAGGGGTGCATCAGGCCGACAAAACTGCGCGAGTTCAGACTGTCAATCCTAAATCCTATCCTGAATTCTACGACATTGTCTCGAAATTCTATGAAAAAACCGGCATCCCGACCGTGCTTAACACCTCATTCAATCTCCACGGCTTTCCGATAGTCGAAGGAGCCTGCGACTCCATAAACGTCTACCTCAACTCCGAACTGGACGTACTTGCCGTAGGTGATTATCTCATCACAAGGAAATAAAAGGATCTGTCAAGCATTTTGAGACTCTTGGAATCAATGAGATAATAGATTATATTAATAGATGTATAATATTTAGGTTTCAAGGAGAAATCAGGATGAACAAAACCATATCTGAAAAATTGAAACTCCTTAAATCCTCCTATAAGGGGGAAGGTTTTCTCATCCTCGGGGTTTTCGGTTCCTGCGCAAGAGGCGAAGAAACTCCGGACAGTGATATTGATATCCTGTATGAAACCACCGATAAATTCAAAAAGGAATACAATGGTTTAAGATATTTTGGCAGGATACAGGACATAAAGGAGGAGCTTAAAAAAGATCTTAACAGGGAGATTGACATAGCCGACAAGTCCTGTCTGAACAAAATAGGCAAGAAATATATCCTTCCAGGAGTCGTGTATGTTTAACGAAACTACCTTGGCGAAACTTGAATTCGTCCTCCTGATGATTGGAGACATAGAAGAAATTGTTAAAATGATTAAGGCCACTATCAATAATGATATACCTAATCTTAAAATAATATTGAATGAACTCCTCGCAAAATAATCCACTTTCCAATATTAAGTTTTTCCTGGGAAAATTTATATTCATATGCGCTACGCGATAGTCTCTGATCTACACGCCAACAAGCCAGCATTGAAATCTGTCCTTGCGGATATCGCAAGCAGCAGCATTGACGAGATAATCTGTCTCGGCGACGTTGTCGGATATGGGCCGAACCCCGCAGAAGTCATGGAGATAGCCTATTCTAAGATCCACCATTTCGTACTCGGGAACCACGATGCCGTAATCGGCGGAAAGATCACTTCGGGGGATTTCAACGACAACGCCAGAAAAATGATTGAGTGGACGTCCGGAGCCCTCGATGACAAGGCTGTGAAATTCTTCAATTCACTCCCTCTCGAAGTGAAAGGCGACAATTTCAGGTGTGTGCATGGCGAGTTCGCAAACCCGGGAAGATTCGGATACATCTTTGAAGTGGATGAAGCAATTGACTCCTTCAACGCCTGCAAAGATCAGATCATGTTTGCGGGACACAGCCATGTCCCCGGACTTTTCGTGGTCGGGAAAAGTGGAATTCCGCATTGGATTGACCCTGTTGATTTTGGAATCGAAGATGAAAAGAGATACATTGTAAACGTTGGTTCCGTAGGTCAGCCACGTGACGACGGCATCAAATCCTGCTATTGCATCTTCGACACTGAAAAAAGGGATGTTCTTTTCAAAAAAGTCGCGTTCGACATCGACGAATACATCGAATGTCAGAAAAGGAGCAAAGCTCCAGACTCCCCAACTTATTTCATAGATATCTATCATGAACAGGCACCTCGCCCGATAAGGGACATCATTGATTTCCGCAGGATTAGCGCCGAAAATACGGTAAAAACCGATGTTGACGTGGTAAGCCTTGAAGAGAAGGTGCATAATCTCAAGAGGACTCGCACGACACTGCTTGTTGCCGTACTTACTCTCCTTGTGGGGACTATTTCAATTTCATCCTTTTATCTGATGAAGCGAATTGAAGCTGACAAGTCAAAAATTGAAGAAGCGAAAACAAAATCCCAGCTGAACGAAGTCCGCAAAGAAGTCAATAGGTATAAGAAAACGGTTTATGCCGCATCAAAAACATATTCCGGACAAGTTCCCCTGCAGAAAGACACGGAATTAATTTCAGTCCCAGAAGGCAAGGGAGGAATTGTTTCGGCTTCAATCCCTCTTGATTCATGGACAGTAATATTGACTGATCCGGAAATGCAAAGGATCGCAGTCGAAAAATTCGAAGACAAAACCGCCGGGACAATGCCGGTTTTCCGGATATGTTCAGGAGATCCTGCTGAAATAAAACTTCTCTCTATCCCGGTTCCGGCGAAAAAAGGCATGCGGTTTGCGGCATCTGCGCAGTTTAAAAAGGTTAAACTCAGTTCAGGATACGTCGAACTTATTATTGAACAGGAACTGCCGGACGGTACAACCAAACAGCTTGACCATAATATCCCTGATGAACTAAAAAAATCCGACAGGTGGACAAGGAAAACTTCCATTACACTCGGCAAAAAAGACACCTTAAAGGAAGACGGCAAAATCTGTTTTATTGTCAAAGGACAGTTCACCGGTGAAATCCTCATACGCAACTGCAGCTTGAAATTGATTGATATAGATGGAAGCTAGTCAATTAAGATTTGACTGATTCTTCTCCCGACATAATTGAAAATTCACACAAGACAATGATTGACTTAGTCCAGGACTTAGTCTATGTTATAAAGCAGGAGGGAGGTAAAATATGATTTCAGTGAACATACATCATGCGAAGACTCATCTTTCCAGTCTGCTTGCGAGAGTCGCAGCCGGGGAAGAGATTATCATTGCAAAATCCGGAAAGCCGCTGGCTAAGCTTTCAAGAATACAGTCTGCAAAGAAACGTGTCGGGGGATTTGCCGCAGGGCAAATAAAAGTGCCAGATGACTTTGATGATGAAGATCCTGAAATCAACAAGCTGTTTTACTCATGAAATTACTCATTGATTCTCATGTTTGGATATGGTGGATGGCGGATCTTGAGGAATTGTCAAAAGAGACAAGGCATATCTTGGAAGATCCACGTAATGAAATTTTCGTTTCCACTGCAAGTTCCTGGGAAATTGCAATCAAATACTCAATTGGAAAGATAACTCTTCCTTCTTCTCCCGAGGAATTTTTCATCCATGGTCTTGCCAAGTGCGGTTTTTCTACGCTGAAGATAGATAACCGTCATGCCCTGAGGGTTGCATCCCTGCCCCTCCATCACAACGATCCCTTTGACAGGATGCTTATAGCGCAGGCACAGATCGAAAAACTCCCGATAATAACTTCCGACAGGAAATTCGCCATGTACGAAGTGGAACTAATCCAGGCGCGCTGAAAAATTATTATGCAATACGCGACATTCTCAGATCTTCATTCTAACAAACCCACATTGGAATCTTACATCACATGAAAATAGCACATCTCATCGCCCAGTTCTATCCTTATTTCGGGGGTGCGGAGATCTGCGTACACAACATCTGCAGGACTCTCTCTGACAGCGGGCACAGCGCAACCGTCATCTGCACCACCCCTCCCGCCGACAAAAAACCTGATCTAAACTACGACATAATCCATCTTTTCCCGAAGACATGCGGCCTTCTCAGGAAAATCCCGTTCATCGGAAAATATTATCTCGAATATGAACTTTCCAGGCTCCAGAGAAAATACAAGTTCGATCTCTGGCAGGTGACCATGGGATATCCTCTCGCCATTTATGCGGTTGACTTCTTCAAGAGGAATGAAATTCCATGCGTATTAAGATGCTGCGGCGAGGACATACAGAAATACCCGGAAATTGGCTACGGATACAGGCTTGACGGTGAGATTGATTCCCTTGTAAAATCCAAATATCCCCTCTTCGACGGTTTTGTCGCGCTCACGCCGAGCGTAATGGAAGAATATCTGGCTCTTGGTATCCCGAAGGATAAAATCCGGATAATACCAAACGGAGTAAACACTGCGAAATTCGCAGAAATAAGGATGAGTTCCGACAAAACAGCAACCAGACTGAAATATGGATTATCCGAAAATAAACTTTTAATCCTTACAGTTGGAAGGTATCATCCGAAAAAAGGATTCGATGATATTCCGAAGATAGCCAAATTCCTAACCGATAAACATATTATGTTTGATTGGGCTGTTGTCGGGAAGAATTGTGGACGTATTGCCGAAAAATTCCCAGAATGCCCGGGTCTCGGCATAAGAACAATTGAAAACTTCGCAGAGTCGGGCGGCGAGGTGTTCTCCCTTCCGTCGGCTGAACTCATCGAACTTTACTGTGCCGCAGACATATTTGTACTTCCAACACTAATTGAAACATTTGGAATGGTACTAGTGGAGGCGATGGCCGCCGGACTTCCGATCGTGACTACTGACGCCCCTGGCGTAAGAGATGTAATATCCGATGGCATTAACGGGATTAAGGCTCCTGTAAAAGACACCGATGCAATCGCCCTCCTGATTCTGAAAATAATAAACGATAAAAATCTTTCCAGCAAGCTATCTGAAAATTCCATACATCATTCAAGGGAATTCTACGACTGGGAAATAGTATGCAGACAATATCTTGACCTTTATAAGGATGTTTCTGGTTCTATCTTGCGGAGAAGAAAAGGGGACCTGAGGTGAAAACATGTGCGGAATAAGCGGATTCATTGATTATCCCAACCCGGATGCGCGGCATATACTCGAAAATATGAACCATCTTCTGTTGCATAGAGGGCCTGATGGCGGAGCTGTATTCCTCGATAATGGAAACGGATTTGCACACCGCAGGCTTGCAATAATCGACCTTGAGACTGGCAAACAGCCCATGCATTCACAAGACGGCCGTTATGTGACTGTTTTCAACGGCGAAATCTACAATTATATCGAACTCCGTGAATCCCTTAAAAAGCATGGCTGCACCTTCAGGACGAGTTCCGATACGGAAGTCATTGCTGAATGCATTAGGGTCTGGGGTATCAGTGAAGCTATAAAAAAGTTCAGAGGCATGTTCGCCTTTGCAGTTTTTGACAGGACGGAAAAGACTCTTTATCTCGGCAGGGACAGAGCAGGAATAAAACCTTTGTATTGGTCAAAAAAAGGAGCCAGTTTCTTTTTCGCTTCAGAAATAAAAGCACTTCTTGCAATTCCTGAAGTGTCCAGGCAAGCCGATTTCACCGGACTTAACGATTTCCTCACACTCGGCTTTCCAATACCGCCGAAAACCTGTTGGAAAGATATCAACAATTTCCCTCCGGCCCATTTCGCCATTGTCCGGAACGGTGCTGAACCGCTTTTCAAAAGATACTGGAAATGGAGTGTTTCCGAAACGCCTATCTCCGAAAATGACGCAATCGAAAAAGTGAAGGATGTTCTCTGCAAATCTTTGAGATACCACATCCGCTCCGACGTGCCATTGGGAGCATATCTTTCTGGTGGCATTGACTCCTCACTCCTTGTCTATCTACTCTCCAAGAAGGGAATAAAAAAACAACTCAATACGTTCAATGTCAAGTTTTCCGAGACTTCCTTTGATGAATCCCATTACGCCGAGGAAATTTCACGGATTTGCGGCTCCAGGCACCATGTTCTCGAAATATCGAACGGCTCGCCGGATGTACTGGAGAAAGTCATGTCCCAGTATGACGAACCTTTCGGCGACAGTTCGTGCATACCGACATATCTGATAAGCGCTGAAATGAAAAACAACGTCAAGACAGTCATATCCGGGGACGGAGGCGATGAGCTTTTTGGAGGCTATGACCGCATCAAGTATGCATCGTCCCTATCCCGTCTTAGAAATCTCCCGATGAAAAACATCCTTTCAAATATACTGTCGTTAAGTCCTTCATTTTTAGGAACCGAAAAACTCAGGCAGTACAGGAAGGCAATAGATTTTTCAAAGGCCGGAACGCCGGAATTGTTCTGCCTGCTCCATTCATATTTCACTGAAGAAGACAAAATGACAATGTGCAATAAATCCTTCCTGCTAAAGGGGGGTGACGGCCCCACTTGGTCGAGAATGGAGAAATTCATCCCGGACGAGAAAGGCATTGGCATCCGAAACATGCTTATGGGCATGGAATTCAACCTCAACCTCCAGGCGGATTACCTTAGGAAAGTGGATATTGCAAGTTCAGCCCATGGCATTGAAGTCAGAGTGCCTTTCCTTGACAACGAAGTGATTGATTTTGCATCCAACCTCCCAGTCGCAATGAAAATCAAGGGAAATGAATGCAAGCATCTCCTTCGTGAAGTCATGAGGAGGGACATATCCAAGACGATTGGAAACAGGACGAAACAGGGCTTTGGCATACCGTTTGACTCATGGACCAAAGGCCCCGCCCACACATATATAAGGGATTTACTCTTCTCCAAACCTGATGGCGAAGGGATATGGAGGATTCTTAACAACAGGAAAGCTGTATTTTCACTTTTCGAGAAGTTTTCAGATCCGAATCCGGTGAATTACAGCACATTGAGTAGACATCAGATTTATCAGAGGATGTTCATGCTGTGCGGAATCCAGATTTGGATGAACAAGCACAATCCGGAACTATGAAAACGTCTTCTACAGACACGGGGTCTTGCTGAATATGGAAACAGGGAAAACAATTATTTGCCTTATCGGCCAGCTCGGTACAGGCGGATCTGAAAAACAATTATATCTTTTCCTCAAGCATCTTGAGAGAACTAAAATCAATCCGATTGTAATTGTCTCCTCCAGCTTAGGATCAAATAAATGGGAGGATAATATCAGAGCGCTTTCAATCCCGGTTGTTTTCCTGAAAAGCAAACTCCGGATCTCCAAGCTGCTTGAATTCAAGTCCCTCGTTTCAAAACATAAACCAGATATGATCTTCTCATGGAGTTTCCACACAAACGCATATTACTGGGTTTGTCCCAGAAGCATTAAATTCATTGGTTCTCTCAGGAATGAACTGGCGATGACCTACAAGGAGTCATCCTTCCTACATGTCACTTCCTCTCTGCATGTCCCCAGACTGATAGTGAATTCATCACTGCTGAGGGAGGAGCTATTAAAGAAAGGCATTGATGACGGTAAAATATGCATTGTCCATAACATCATAGAAAGCGGAGATGACAACTCATATGGAGAAAGTCTTGACATCAGGACGAAAAACAATATCCCGGAAAATGCGATACTCGTGGTTGGAATAGGAAGGGATGCCTTTCAAAAGGATTTTAATTTTTTCATTGATGTCTTCGCAAAGGCTTCAGCGGTAAACAGCCGTTTGCACGGCTTAATCCTCGGCAGCGGAGGAACTGCAATGCTTGGAAAAATAAAAAATCTCGGTCTTGAAGACAAATTCAAAGTTCCAGGAGAAGTGAAATCTGTCATGCCTTTCCTGAAGGCAAGCGATATTTTCTTCCTTTCCTCAAGACATGAAGGAATGCCCAACGTCGTCCTTGAGGCATTGCTGGCCGGCTGTTCAATACTGACTACGAACGTCGGAGGCTGTACCGATATTTTCGATGGTTGCAGCAAGGGTGTTCTGGAAAAGATACTGCTGGATGACAGGAATCCCGACACAGCCGCCGCAAAACTTCTCCACTTGACGGAAAACAACAGCGTCAGGGATTATTTAAAGACAAACCATGGGGCTTTCATTTCAAAATTCAGCTATGAAACAGTCATGCCGGAATATTACAAGGCGCTTGGTCTGGGAAATATCATCGACGGCAAAATTACTGAATGAAGTTTTGGTTTTAACAATACGAATTATATTATTATTTTAATCTAAGGAACGTTAATGGAAAATAAAAACATTGCACTTGTCGGAGCCGGTTACTGGGGCAAGAATCTTGCCAGGAGTCTTTCGGAATTAGGGGTTCTGCGCTCTATCTGCGATCAGGCGGAAGAAATAAGGGAAGGAATGCAGAAACTCTACAAGGGCGTATCGGTGACCGCTGATTTTGAATCTGTACTTAAAGACAAGGACATCACCGGAGTATTCATCGCCAGTCCGGCCGTAAAACATTTTGAACAGGCGAAGCAGGCCCTGCTTGCAGGCAAGCATGTCTTTGTCGAGAAACCCCTCTCTCTCAAAGCTGAAGATGGCGAAGAACTCATAAAAATAGCGGAAGTTCAGAAGAAAATCCTTTTCGTAGGTCATATACTTCATTATCATCCGGCGGTTATCAAGATGAAGAAAATAATTGCAGAAGGCACTATAGGAAAACTTCAATACATCTATTCAAACCGCCTTAATCTCGGAAAAATACGCACTGAAGAAAATATCCTCTGGTCATTTGCACCACACGATATTTCCCTCATCCTTGGGCTTACTGGGGAAGAACCATCATATATTGACTGCTCCGGCAGCAGCTTCCTTAATCCGGACATAGCCGATATAACCATGACAAACCTGAAGTTCCCGTCAGGAGTAGGCGCACATATTTTTGTAAGCTGGTTGAATCCTTTCAAGGAGCAGAGGCTGGTTGTCATCGGTTCAAAGGGAATGCTTGTCTTTGAAGATACGAAGTCAACCGATGAAAAACTTCTTTTCTATTCTCATACTATCGAATGGAAAAAAGGTATTCCCGTACCCCATAAAGCCGATGCCGCTGCCATCACAATCTCCGATATCTGGGAAGAGCCCCTTAAAGCCGAATGCAGCGCATTCTTAAAGGCGGTTGAAACCGGCAAGGATCCTCTGACCTCCGGAAAAGAGGGATTGAGGGTTCTGAAAGTTCTCAATCAGTGCCAGACCTCGATTGAGCTTCATTCAAAAAACCCCGTCAAGAAACAGAACGAAGTTAAGGATCTTCAATACTACTTTCATCCTACTGCGGTTGTGGACAATGGCGCCAAAATTGGCAAGGGGACAAAAATCTGGCATTTCTCCCATATCTACAAAGGAGCTGAGATCGGTGAAAACTGCGTCATAGGACAGAATGTCAGCATTGCAGACGGTGTAAAGATGGGTAACAACATCAAGATCCAGAACAATGTATCCATCTACACCGGAGCCATAGTTGAAGACGATGTTTTCTTCGGTCCGTCATGTGTTCTCACAAATGTCACCAATCCGAGAAGCCAGGTGCTGCGCCATTCACTTTATGAAAAGACCATATTCAAACGCGGAACGACCATCGGCGCAAACGCCACAGTAGTCTGCGGCATAACCCTCGGCAGATATTCATTCATAGCGGCAGGCGCCGTTGTCGCCAAGGATGTCCCAGACTATGCACTCATGATGGGGGTTCCGGCCAAACAGAAAGGCTGGATGAGCCGGCATGGTCATATGCTCAAAAATCCAGGCAAGGACGGTGTGATGATCTGTCCCGAAAGCGGATACAAATACAAGGAAGTCAAGCCCGGCGTCCTCAAATGCCTCGACTTGGACGAAGATCAGCCTTTGCCTGAAGACAAGAGGCTCGGCAAAAAGACGTATGACGAGTTCAAATAAATATAATGCAAACCACGTGTATTCTCCTAACGGATTACAGCCGTAAGAGAGGCATGAGCGTTAGCCTCCATCCAAGCCGATCAGAGTCATAATGCGAGAATCCATCACAGTTTCCAACTGGATCAGCTACCGAATCACACAGGTCTATTGTGAAAACGGCTGGTAACCGACTTCTTGGGTTTGGGGTAACCGAAGGTGCCATTGGCTATGAAAACGCATTCGCGTGCGCAATGGAGGCTGGGATTCAATTCATCGAGCTTCCCCAGCAGCGGGCACTGCAATCGTTCTCTCGATTAATCCGATTGACACCTCCACATTGCGCGTTCCACCACGATTTGCCGACAGGCCATTTGATGATCCTGTCCTGATCAGAGATTTCAACAAGTTCGTTGATTTCGTTCTGGCAGGGGTGCCGAATGCGACTATCGCCGCAGTGTCAATTGGCAACGAAATCGACGGATGGCTCGCTGATGACCCGAAAAAATGGTCGCAGTATGCCCGATTTTTTGCAGCTGTGCGCGAGCATATCAAAGAAACCCGCCCAGATGTTCCAATCGGCGTCAAGACAACTTGGACCGCAGCCGTTCGCTCGCACAAGGTTCGAGTTCAAGCCATCAATGCAAATGCCGATTGGAAATAGCTGGCGAACACGACGTTACACACTGAGCCGTGCTTGCGCGATTTGACAATTGAGAGTCATTCGCCGCGGCCCGGGTAACGCCAGCGTTCGTAAAAGAAAATAATTAATCAGATCGATAAATTAATTACAAAATTTTCCACTACCGTCCCATGGATTATTGGATTGCTGGATTAATGGATTGTTGCAAATCAAAGAGTTATGCAAAAAACACCATATGGGAAAAATCCGAAATGCCTATTCCGAAATTTTTCTTAAAAT